>NZ_JAMYSZ010000003.1:0-376441 GCF_040322215.1 Mesorhizobium sp. M0184 | reverse complement strand
TGATGGCCGTTGCGGCGCGCGAGAACCTCGTCTCGTTCAGCCGGCTGCCGCTGGCAATGGGGCTGCTCACCGGCAAATACACGCCGGCCATGCGGCTGCCCACCAACGATGTGCGCGGCGGGAATGCCGAATGGATGGTGTTTTTCAGGGATGGCGCCGCCAACCCGCACTATCTGTCAAGGCTCTCGGCAATCCGCGACCTGCTCACCTCGGGCGGACGCACGCTTGCGCAAGGCGCGCTCGGCTGGATACTCGCCAAGTCGGCAATCGCCCTGCCGGTTCCCGGCTTCACGCGGCCCGAGCAGGTCGCGGACAATCTCGGTGCGCTGGAGAAAGGGCCGCTGCCGGCAGCGGTGATGGCCGAGATCGACGCCGTGCTGAAAATTGCCGAGACTGCGTAGGGTGTGGTGAATCCGGAATTCGCATTGGCGATAATGCGACCAACTTCGATCTCTCTCCTGTCTGCCGATATCGCATTTTTCTTAGTCAAGCTTCCGTGGCGCAATTGAACACGGACGGAGCGGCGGACACGCTCGAGTTGAAGGTCCGCCGCTCCGGTTTTCAGATCAAAGAGTGATGCTGCAACGGGAGATGGGTAGCGAGCTGCGCTTGAGCTGCGCTGCCAACCGCGTCGCTGTCGAGAGAGAGCGACCCGGTTGAGCTGTCAAAGATGATGTGGTGGGAACCATCATCCGTGGCCGTACCAGCAGGGGAAGTATGCAATGAAAGCCCGCCCGACTTAAGCTCGGTAAGAGCGGCTTGATCGAGGTGGAGCTTGTCCTGAAGCTTGCTGAAGTCGAAGGCATCGTTGCCTCCGTGGCCAGACATGATCTCGGCGGCGGCGCCGTTTTTTGCCTGGGCGCCGACACTTTCATCGGGCTGGACGGTTTGCGCGAACCCGTGGCGGATCAGGCTGGTTGCCGTCTTGTCGGATGGATCGTTGGTCGGGAGAAGTTCCGAGCCGGCCGAAAGAGAATGGCTCAACGAGGCCAATATGCGGTCAACGTTGCTGCCCTCGCTTACCTTGTCGCCGGCATTATCGTGGGTGGTGTCAGTCGAACTGCCATCGCTGGCGAGGAGGTGAGAAAGCGCGGTCTTGTCATGACTGCCATCGCTGGTGGTGGCACCGGAGGCGGCGGTAGCAGTCGAACTGCCGTCGCTAGCGAGGAGGTGAGAAAGCGCGGTCTTGCTATGGCTGCCATCGCTGGTGATAGCGCCGGAGGCGGCGGTATCAGTCGAACTGCCGTCGCTGGCGAGGAGGGGCGACAGCGCGGTCTTGCCATGACTGCCATCGCTGGTGGTAGCGCCGGAGGCGGCGGTAGTAGTCGAACTGCCGTCGCTGGCGAGGAGGGGCGACAGCGCGGTCTTGCCATGACTGCCATCGCTGGCGGTAGCGCCGGAGGCGGCGGTAGTAATCGAACCGCCGTTGCCGGCGAGGAGATGCGAAAGCGTGGTCTTGCCATGATTGCTATCGCCGGTGGTGGCTTCGGAAGGGGCGGTGGCAGTCGAGGTGCTGCCGCCGGTGATGGTCTCGGCCGGGGCTGTGGCGGTCGAGGTGCCGCCGCTGGAGGTGGCTTCGGAAGGGGCGGTGGCGGTCGAGGTGCTGCCGCCGGTGGTGGCTTCGGAAGGAGCGGTGACAGTCGAGGTGCTATCGCCGGTGGTGGCCTCGGAAGGGACCGTCGCCGTAGAAATGGGATCGGTGGCCGCAGCTTCGGAAGGAGCAGTCCCGGCGGTGCTGAGATTGTGTTGCCGGAAAACGGCCTGCAGTTCCGGGGAGCTCTCAAGCGCGGTGTCGCCTCGCTGTGAACCCCAGGCGTACGCGTACTCGAAGGCGGGTGACGGAACCAGCTTGGCCCAGTGGTCCATCATGGTTTCCATCTGGGCGGCGGTGGGCACGACATATTTGCCACCCATGTCGGTGTTATAGTCGCCACCGCCAAACGTCTGGTAGCCTGGAATGATCTTGCTCGTCGGGATGCCCGATGCCTGAGCGGCAGCGACGAATTTGTCGATCATGTTATAGTCGACCGCGCCATCCGTGCGGACAGGATAGACATCCACGCCGTAGTAATCGATACCGGTATTGGCGGGATTGTACGTGTTCGAAAAATCCGGATTCGCGGACGTCCCCAAGCTCATCATCGTGATGTAGGTCTTGGCGTCCGGCACATTGGCGTGAATCCAGTCGGATTCTGCCTTCAGATTCGCGGCGGAGGCGTAGGTGCCCCATTGACCGGTGGGATCCGGCTCGTCGACCAGGAAGAATCCGAACAGCTTCGGATTGCCGATGAAAGGCGTGATCTTGTCGATAAAGGACGACGTCGCTCCGTCGGTTTCGTTGAGGTAGACCAAGCCCTTCATACCGTCCGGCAGCGCATTGAGTTGGTCAACAGATGAAACGTCGGCCAGATTGAATCCGGCTTGCGCAATTTCCGTGCCCGATCCACCTGACGTGTAATGCAGAGTTGTCATCCAATATTCCTTTTTCTGTTTCGACCGTGCCTACTTACAGACGGCGTATATTAGCGCCAAATCACATACCGACACCCTCTGACAGAAATATTGAGGTTTGAAGTAGGATTGAGCGTTTGAGGGGCGCTCCCTTCGAACTCGTTTCCGCAACGGTATCGACGACCAGCCAAGGATGGTTCTATTCGGGATAAGACTCGGCTGACTTGATCCGACCGTGTGGAGCTTGGCTCGAATGGCGCGGTCGAGAAGCCGTCCGACGCAGGACGGCCGGGAAATCTGAAAACCAGACCAAAAACAAAACCCGCCTAGCGGCGGGTCGTCAGTGCGAATCTGCACCGTAGCCAAATTACTAGCATAGCTGCCGGCACAAAGCAAGAACAAAATGTGACGCAATCGACGAAGCTGCCGATCTAGACGGCGCCTCTCCGAAATGCGAATGCGCCTCGCAGCCGGCATTGCCGCAACAGCGGTGCCGTGCAACATCGGCGGCTTGGAAGGAACCCCGGTGCTGTCTCGCCTGATCGCCGGCCTGCTGCTCGCCTGCGGATTGACCCACAGATCATGTATTCGCTTGCGCAGGCGTCGTGGGGCTACCCAGTTGCCTTTTCCGCGAGGCGACGGTTGGACTCAAACATCTTCTGCGGCATCCGCCGAAAGCTCCTGATCATGACGTTCGCGCGGAAGAGGTTGGCCGGATTGGCCGCGAGGCTGGTGCAAGGCGATATATCCCAGACACCAGGGCGCGGACGAGCGGCTTGCGTACCGGCGTCTCGATGAAGCGCCAGACGATAAAAGAGGCAAGGAGGACCCCGGCCAACACGACGAAGAATGCGGCGTTCTTGCCGACATGAGGCGCCAGCGCGTTAAGCGAAATGTAGCCGATATACTGGTGCAAAAGATACAGCGGATAAGTCAACCCTCCGAGCATCATGATAGCCTTGGATGGAGCAATCACGGAGCGGAGCAATATCGCACCAGCGAAGACTCCGTAGACCACCATGTTGGCGGTGAAGAGAGCAGGATACGAAATGGCTGCGCCAAAGTGCTCCTGCATCCAGTTATGAGAGAACATTGCGGTCTGGCAAGACACCAGGAACGCGACCGCAAGAAACAGGAACGCAGCCGGTGAACGGCCCCTTGCAACGATGTCTTCCGCGAGGATGCCGGCGGCAAACAAAGGCGCATAGTTTGTAATGAAGAGAATGCGTATCACCGGGTTCCCAAAGAAGAACTCGTTGGTTGCCGAAATTGCGAGCCAGATGGCCGCGATGGGTATTTTCCAGCGCTGAAAGGCGCCGGCAAAGATCAGCACTGCAACCCAGCCGTAGAACAGGATCTCGAGCATGATCGACCAGTAGACGCCATCCATGGACGGCCTGCCGAAGAGGCGGGCGAACATGGAAAGATTGGCTACATAGGTTGGAACATCGGTCGGAAAACGCTGATCTTTGGCGACGACGAGAACAACAAACGTCGCGGTCATGCAGACGAGGAATCCGGGATAAAGCCGGGCGAAGCGGGCGACCGCGAATTCCTGCCAGGTTCGACCTTCGGCCGACCACGCGATGACGAAACCGCTGATCAGGAAAAACAGATTGACGCCGAGATAGCCGTAGATGGCGTAAGGTGCTGCGGCAGGATATTCCACGTCGAGATTGCCCGCGATCGCGCCGCCAAAAAGATAGTGAAAGAGCACGACCGCGAGGGCTGCAGCCAGGCGCAGCAGGTCGAGTGATGCCATGCGCGCCGGAATGGCCTTGCCTGCCGGTTCCACAGCTACCTCCCGCAGCCGTTTCAGCTTTTGACAACCATCAGCGGCCTGATCCGCAATACCAGTGCTAACGCGAAGACTGCAAACCGGCGGCAGGCCAAGCCTTTACCTTCTCAAGTACGAACAGCTGCTCGCAGGACAGGAACCGCAGGACGCTAAAAGAGCGTACCAGCTTGAGCCCCGCCGCCGCGAAATCCTGTCGTGCAACGGTGAGATTGACGGGATGAGGCGCCGACATCCTTCCGGTGATCATCTTCCGCAGCCATAGCCGTATTCTCTGGAGGCGGGTGCCAACGCCGTAGGATACGATCAGGCGACGGCTGGCAACGCGCGCGAGCTCAATGATAATGTCGCGCCTGAGATGTGGCGGGATAAGGTGAATGAGGCGAAGGCAGACCACCGTATCAAAGCTTTCGTCGGCGAACGGCAGCTGCGTCACGTCACATCGGATGAATCCCCGAAATCCGGATTGACCTTCATAGGCTGATTTAGCCAAGGCCATCATTTCCATTGAAATGTCTGCAGCCAGCACCCGACAATTATGCTGGCCCAGCACGCCGGCCAGCTTCCCGGTTCCGCATGGGATATCGAGCACCTGAGATGGAGGCGGGCTGCACCTCTCCAGCGCCTTGGCGATGCAGCGTTGCTCCCGTCGCGCAATGACGTATGACGCAACGGTGGACAGCTTCAACCGGCCTGCATAGCCGTTCAGGTACCAGCTCGCAAAACTCGGATCTTGATATCTCTGTTTTGTCGGGAGCTCATAGGCCGCGACTGCCGCGACCTTGGCGTTGTAATTGGCAGGTATAGCCGTATTTGCCGCTGCCGTCTGATGTGGCTCGAGGTTCTCGCTCATATGCCTGCTTTCATACGATTTCTCCTGCAGATGAGATCGAAGATTTTTGTCCGACACGTTCATTGGATAGCCGACCAAGCTGCCCTATTGGCGATAGAGGGGATAAACGGCCAGTTGGCTGCGTCCATCACAGAGAAGGTTTCCAGAAGGCTGGGTGTCTCGCATCCCTCGAACGGATGAGACGTGCCGAACTCATGACTGCCGCGCCCTCGCGGAAGTGTGCTGGGGAATAGGGCTACTGCACACCCCTTTCAGAGACGGAACGGTAAACGGACGGTAGGCAATCCGGAAGGATAGTGACCGAAACGCACTCCTTCCGTTCACGATTTTGGCGTCCGTCGATATCCTAACGTGACCACACCGTCATTCATACGGATGGCGCGGATTCCTGGCTCGTCGGCTAGACATCCCAGGAAGAGATGAGCGTTCGCTTCAGCAAATGGACATGACGTCACTGCCAGTAGGCTTCCCTCAGTCTGGATTGAAAGATGATCTTGGAGCTATTTGGGCCGTCCGGTGCTGGTAAGACGACGTTAGCGTCCGAGCTGGTGCACGTTTTGCGAGCTCAGGGCTACTGTGTTGTTTTGCAGACCGGTGACCGCCGACATCCGGTTAGAAGGGCCGCCTTCAAACTGGTCTCCGGCTTGCATTCAAAGTGGATCGGACAGCGTTCTCTCGGTGCAGAAGTGCTTAAGATTCTTCCACCCAAGAATGAGTTGTGGGCGGCTCGCCTGAACTGGCATCTTGAAGCTCTTCTTCAAGCTTGGCGCGCGGCAATAGCGTCCAATGACACGATCTCAATTTTTGACCAGGGTATGGTGCAATTCGTATGTTCACTGGTTTTGTTCAGCGGCGTAACGGATCGTGAAAGGGTGTCGCGCGCGCTCGAGCTTCTACCCAAACCGGATCTGCTTGTCCGATTGCAGGCGCCAAGGGAAATTCTAGAGGTCCGTCTGAAGGAACGCCGGCGTAACCTCGGTATCATTCAGAAGTTCCTCGAAGTCGATCTGCAGAGCAGTCTTGATCATATTGACCACGTTAATCTCATTGGTGAACAACTTGGATCGTTTCCCGTGCCAACAACTTGCGTCGAAAGTTTAGATTCGAACGGGCTCACAGCCGCCACAGAAATGATAGCGCGTGGAGTAGTCGACAAGTTCGGCGCGACGCGGGCGAAATTTAAAAGAGTTGAAGCTTAGAGAGATGCGGTTTTGAAGCGTCGACAAAGAGATATCCAATAATATGGAAAATCGAATTATTGAAAAGGAACCGCGCGAGTTGACATGACATGCGCTTTTCTCGCTACCAGACTGCCTTGGCGTTGACGTTAGCTGCTGTCAGCGCGATATCCATAGTTATCCACGGGGCGGTGAGTGGAGAGGACGTCGCATCGACAAAGTTCGTCGCGCCGGTAGCCATGGACCTGCCGGATTACCTGCACGCCGCGAAGGATGCGGCATTTGGCACAACTTTCACCCGAATAACCAAACCCGGAATCCTCGGCGCCGGCATCGCATGCGGGAGCAAATATTGCAGCCACCGTTATTCGAGCGCCCAGGCCTGGAATGCGGATCAGAGCCTTCTTGTCATCAGCAACGGCTGCGGCGGCTTATGCTTCCTGGATGGGCGCACCTACGCCCCGCTTTTTCGCCGTGATCGATCGACCGAATGCGAATGGCATCCTCACGATCCAGACCTGATGATCTGCGTCGGTGGTCGGAAAATCTCGACCTGGGCGCCACGCACCAATCATGAGGAGGTCCTGTTTGTTTCGGCCGACAGTAGCAATCTCCAGTTCGGGCCATACAAAGGTAATCCAAGCCGTGATGGCAGCCGTATTGCCGTACGCGCGGTTCGCCGGGACGGCAAAGCGGTCGTCTTTGCCTACGATCTCAAACAGCGGCGGAAATTTCCGGAAATCGATCTCGCACAGCTTGTCGGGGCCAACGGCGCCTGCTCAATCTCGCCGCTGGGCGTCAACATCTTATGCATTCAGAACCTGAAAGACGACACTGAACAGACGTTCATCTTTTCTGTTGACGGCGTTCTGCGCCAGAAATGGACTGAGCATCATCGGCCTGGCCATGGCGACATGACCGTCGATGCCGACGGCAGCGAAATCTATGTGGGGATCAGTAAGTCCGATCCAGACATATACCAGGTGATCAAGCGAAGGCTGTCAGATGGGAAAGTCACCTCGCTCATGAGATATGGTGAAGCACAGCATGCATCGCTCAGGTCGCTGGACAGGCCCGGTTGGGTGTTCCTTACCTATTCGGGCAATCCGGACGAAGTATCGAAATATCCGGCTTGGGCGCCGTATGCGCGGGAAGTCATCGCGTTGCGCATCGACGGCAGCGGAGAGGTCCGGCGCATTGTGCAGACGAAGAACGTTCCATTCGACTACTGGAGTGAGACCCACGCCTCGCCGTCCCCGGACGGTTCACAGGTGATCTGGTCAAGCAATTGGGGAGTACCCGGCGGCCCGGTTTACGATTTCGTCGCCCGTATTGACTGGCCGGAAGGATCAGACACTGGCTCGAGAGCATTAGCCGCGAGCGGTCTTCAATAACGAAACGTTCCGGTCGCCTATGGCGATATCGCCGATCGTGCTTGCTCCATTCACGCTTTTAACGCCTCACGTTCAACTTCGCCGCCATACGGCTCCGTTCGATGTCGATTCATTCAAACGGACGACGACAGTGGCCAAGCCTGCACCTAGCGTGATTGTGCAGTTTGCAAGGCTTATGACACTTGCCGGAATCCTACGAATTACAGCGATGACGTCGGGTGACGGCTTGTATCGCCAAGGGCGCTCGCGCCGGAGCTCACTGTTGATGTCACGGCCGAGAAAGGAATAGCAGATGGATACGAATAAGCGAGCCGAAGAGAATGCCTCTTTCAACCCTGAGTTGTTAGAATGGTTGGTATGCCCAATGACCAAGGGCTCACTTGCCTGGGATTCGGATCGCGATGAACTCGTTTCGAAGAGCGCAGGACTTGCCTATCCGGTTCGCGACGGCATTCCAATCCTGCTAGCCTCGGAGGCACGGACGATCACCTCCCGCGTGGTCAAACTTCGCGCATCCAGACGATGATGGGAGCCGCGCTAAAGTAGGCGGCTTTCCGACGACAGCCAGCAATGACAGGAAAGTGTGCCGCGGAGCGCGAGCCGTTTGTCTGCGGACCACTCTGCGCTCGGCACCCGGGCAGTGCCGACCTCTTTGATGCAACGCGCGGCGACCTGAACCGGCTGGGTACGGCGGCCCGCTGCCGTGACAGGGTTTGCGTCATTTAAACAGACGAGGACAGTGGCAAGACCTGCCCCTACCGTGACCTGGGCGAGATGGGTAGCGAAACCAACACCATGAAAGCAAATTCAAGGGCCGGCCACTTCGCGCGATCGGGCTACAGCGAACGGTCAGGAGACGCAGGATGAATCCGCATCTGGTGTGTGTCGGAGGCGAGGATCATGCCCTGCGAATTCCGTTCTTGATGTCGCTGCGAGAGAAGGGATTCCGTGTTACTGCGGTGTCGAGCGGCGGTGAAGCCGCATTCCTGCGGCATGGCATTCCGCATCGCAGCTACGGCTTCGACCGATTTTCCAGCAGCAGCGGAGAATGGGCCGCCATCAGAACCATTCGAAAGCTGATGGCGGAACTCCGGCCGGATATTATCCAAAGCTTCGACACCAAGCCCAACCTGGTGACGCCACTTGCGGTGCGCGGAAGCGTTCCAGTCGTGCGCACTATCAACGGTCTGGGCTGGACGTTCTCGTCCCTGGAACCGCGCGCCCTTGCCCTGCGCCCAATCTTTTGCGGACTGCAATGGCTTTCGTCGTTATGGACGGCGGCTACGGTGTTCCAGAATCGGGACGATCAGGCATTCTTTGAACGCTACCGACTGATCGGACGCGGCAGCGGACGAGTGATCCGCAGTTCTGGAATCGACGTCGATGCGTTCGCCATGGCAAGGCATCTTGCCCCGTCGGCGATGAAAATGCGCGAAGAGCTTGGGCTCCAATCCGCCGAGATCGTAATTTTTGTCGGCCGGCTAACGCGCCAGAAAGGCATCCCGACACTCCTCAAGGCAGTCCCTCGCATCCTGTCGGAAAGGCCCAATGCCCGTTTCGTGCTTGTCGGCCCATTGGAATCCGAGGGCCCATTTGCAGTGGACAAGGCTGAGATCGATCGACATGTGCCGCATGTCATCGCCTTGGGTCCACGACGCGACGTTCCTGCCCTTCTTGGCATGGCCGATCTGTTCGCCTTTCCAACACAATACCGAGAAGGGATTCCGCGCGTCCTGCTGGAGGCAGGGCTCGCGGGATTGCCTATCGTCGCCTCGATGATGCCTGGTTGCAATGAGGTGGTCGAGGACGGATGGAACGGCCATCTCGTCCCCCCGCACGATGCGAACGGCCTTGCCTCTCGAATTATAGAGGTCCTGTCCGACCGCCGGAAAGGACGGACCATGGGCGCTCGCTCTGTCGAGCTCGTCCGGACGCAGTTCTCGCTGCCCTGGGTGGTCGAGCAATATTGCGATCTCTACGACAATGTCCTTAGTGCCAAATCCCAGGGCGGCTTCGCTCGACCGGCATCGCCGGTGTTGCTTGAAGAGCCTGCTGCAAACCGCGGATCGGGTGGAGCGCGCCGATGATCCGGGACGCGATCCTGGCCTGCGGCGTGGCCATGTCGTATGCGGCGCAGCTCTCAGTTCCGGGCTTGCCCTACGGCTATGGCGAATTGTTTCTCGCGCTTTGGATCATGCTGTCGATCGGGCGGGTGCTCGCCGGCGGTCACTTGGTAGTCAGGCCCGCCCTGATCCGTGTTGCGGGCTTCTGGCTGATCATCACGCTCGCTCTGGGTATTGGCACCATCGTTGGCTACCTGACCACGGTACTGTATCTGTCGGTGGTGATGCACGATGTGGTAGCCTACCTGCTGCTGATCTGCGTCACCTGCCTGGCCGCCGCGGAGCCCGACGCGGATCGCCGTCTGCGCAGTGCTGCCTGGTGGGTGGTCGCTATTGCGAATGCATGCTTTATTGTTCAGCTGGCACTTGGATGGGGTTGGATCCACCAATCCGGCGTCGATCCCTGGTACTGGGATCGCTTCCGAGGCTGGTCCGAGAACCCCAACCAGCTCGCGCTCTATTGCGCACTCCTTGGTCCGCTCGCCTTGCATCTTGCGACGACTACAAGCAAGCCGTGGGCGAGGTTGGCCGGGCTTAGCAGCCTTATCCTGACCATCTATGTCGGAAGGCTGACGAAGAGTGATACCTATCTTTACACGACGGTCCTGGTCGGCCTGATATTTCTTGGGCTGCGGGTTCGGACATGGCTCGCAGCCGGTGACGGCAAGGTCAGCCTGTCCCGGCAAGTTACCCTCCTGCTGATGATTGGCTTCCTTCCGTTGGCCATGTCGATGACGCCTTACATCGTCACGGAGGTGGGCAGCATCGAACAGTTCGCCTTGAGTCTTACCAAGGACAAGGGCGGCGAAGCGACCGCCGAAACCGCTGCGCTTCGAATCCATCTCTGGGGAGATGCATTGGGCAAGGGTCTAACGTCAGGATCCCTGGGCCTTGGTCCTGGCCCGCATCTGGAGCGCCCGCCCATTTCCTACAGCCAATTTCTGCCCCGGCCTTTCGAGGCTCACAACACGATTCTCGATCTGTACACTCAAGGTGGTTTGGTTGCGGTCCTGGCCCTGGCCTGGATTGTCGGCGCGGCGGCTTTATGCGCATGGCGTGCGAAGCTCGATGCCCTGTTCGTGCTGGTGGTGTCGATCGTCATCTTCGGAATGCCACATCTGATCATCCGCCATCCAATCGTGTGGTTTGCGCTTACCATTTGCCTTGTTGCCGGAACGCCGCGAACGATTTCGGCAACCTCTAGCGACCTGAGGTGATGGCATGTGTGGGATTACCGGAATTCTCCTTGCACCCGATGCCGCCAACATCAAGCCGCTCAGGGCAATTGGCCAGATGACGACGGCCCTTCGTCATCGTGGGCCTGATGGCGAAGGCTTCTGGATCAATCGCGAAGCCGGCATTGCCTTCGGCCACCGACGTTTGGCTATAGTCGACCTATCGGAAGCAGGACGCCAGCCGATGCATTCGGCAAGTGGCCGATATGCCATTACCTTCAACGGCGAGATCTACAATTTCCGCGATCTGCGCCGCGAGCTTGAAGACGCTGGCCATCGGTTCCGTGGCGCCAGCGATACCGAAGTGATGCTGTGCGCAATCGAGAGCTGGGGTCTCGACACCGCACTCACGCGCTTCGCTGGCATGTTCGCATTTGGATTGTGGGATCTAAAGACCAGGACCCTCCATCTCGCCCGCGACCGAATGGGCAAGAAGCCGCTCTATGTTGCTGCAACGCGCGATGCGCTCGTTTTTGCCTCCGAGTTGAAGGCAATCCATCGTTTTCCAGGTTTCTGTCAGGAGCTCGATCTCGACGCGGCCGCGACAATGCTTTCGAAAGGATGGGTACCGGGAAACTGTTGCATCTGGCGAGGCGTGTTCAAGCTACCTCCGGGCTCGGTCCTGTCTGTGACGGCGGCGGATTTTGCCGAGGCGCGCAGCGCCGCATCCCTTTCGCAACGCGCCCGACACTGGTGGTCGCTGTCTGAAATCGCCGCGAACGGTCGACAGAATCCAATCGCCGGTACCGACGAAGAACTGACCGATGGACTCGACGATCTGCTTCGACTTGCCGTCCGGGAACGCATGATAGCCGATGTGCCGCTGGGTGCCTTTCTGTCTGGTGGCCTCGACAGCTCCACGGTTGTGGCGCTGATGCAGGCCCAATCGCCAAAACCGGTGCGCACATTCACGATCGCTTTCGGAGAAGGCGGGTTTGATGAGGCTCCCCACGCGGCGGAGGTCGCGCGGCACCTGGGCACCGATCATACTGAACTCCACCTTTCAGCAGCCGCTGCGCGTGAAGTCATTCCGGAACTGCCGCGGATCTGGGATGAGCCGTTCGCCGATGAATCGCAGATACCGACTTTGCTCGTGGCGCGGCTCGCTCGCCAGCACGTTACGGTGGCGCTATCAGGCGACGGTGGCGATGAATGCTTCGCCGGTTACGCTCGTCATTTCATGGCTGCGCGGTTGAAACGACAGCATGCGCTGCCGTCGCCGCTGCGTCACGCGCTTGCTGCAGGGGTCGGATTGCTGGCCCGTGCAGCGCGTCACGATTTCGTCGGCAAGCTGCCGCTTTCGGCGAGTGGACGGCACGCGCTGCGGAGCGACCGGCTGCATCGCCTCGCTCGGCTGCTCGCTGCGTCAGATGAGGACGAATTGCATCGACGGCTGACCGGAGCATCGACCGGGAGCCTCGCACTCCACACGCCGCCCACATCAATTCAAGGGTCCCCCCGGCTTGATGGCCTGCTGTCCCGTCTCTTGTACGACGACATGGCCGGTTACCTGCCCGACGATATATTGGTGAAGTTGGACCGCGCCAGCATGGCCAATAGCCTCGAAGGCCGGTGCCCGCTTCTCGACCATCGGGTTGTCGAATTCGCCTGGCGGCTGCCGGCACATGCGAAGGTCCGCAATGGCAAAGGCAAGTGGCTTCTTCGTCAGCTGCTTAGCCGCTATGTTCCGCAACGGCTGATCGACCGGCCGAAGCAGGGTTTCGATGTTCCCATAGCAGTCTGGCTGAGCGGCCCGTTGCGCATCTGGGCCAGCGATCTAGTCGCCGATATACGCCTCTCCGGAGATGGGATCTTCGACTTTGCGAAGGTCGAAACCTGCTGGCGCGACCATCTTGACGGAAGACAGGATCATTCTCGCGATTTGTGGCCCGCGTTGATGTTCCAGGCCTGGCGCAACGAGGCCGGGCGGTCCGCCGGGCCGGCAACGGGCATGTCCACAGCGCTCGAACTGACAGGAGTATGAGATGGAAGGTTCCATAGTCAGCCGAATTCACCTTCCGCGCGCCACTGAAATGCACGTGCCGACGCGCGAGATCAATCCGCGCATGAGGCCATTCCTGCGCGAACAGGTCGACGCGCAGACCCCCTTCCATCAACTCCTCATTACCATCGCGAGGAGAAAATGGTTCCTGCTTGCAATGGTGATTTTGGGCGGAGTGTTGGCTGGGCTTGCGGGTTTTGTGCGTCCTGTCCTGTTCGAGGCGACCGCACAGGTGATTGTCGATGCTCCTGGCAGGAACGCGGCTCCCGGAGGTGCGGATTCTGCTCAGGAGATGCTGGATGCGAGCATTGATGACCACTTAACCATGCTCTCTTCGCAGGGGCATCTGCGTCGCCTGGTGGCAGCCCTACGCGAGACAAAGATCGGCAACATTGCTGAGCAAGGTGATGTCGGAAATTCCCGCGCCGCCCCGGTAGGCGGCAACCTGCAGAACATACGCACCTTCGCAGCTGGTCTGCTAGAAAGGATTTGGCCGCAGGGCAGGCCGGAGGCGGCCGATGCAGCCGAACTCAAGGCATTGCGGAAGGGCATGAGGGTTGGACAGGAACTGAGATCAAGGGTGATCACCGTCGGCTTCACCGACGACGATCCGGCGCGAGCCGCCCTGGTGGCCAATACGTTCGTCCAAGTATACATCGACGATCTCGCACAGAAGCGCAGGGCGTCAGACAGGCTGGAACTCGCCTCGATCGTCGCCAGCCTGCCGGTCGTACAAAGCGACCTGGCGAAAGCGACCGACCGCCTGGAAAAGTATCGACTGAGCCATGGCGCGGTCGATCAAGGTGCGGCGGATAACGCTGCCAAGGAGACAGCCGAACTTAGTCAGCAGATATCCTTGTCGAAAGCGGATCTCTCAGCGACGGAATCTCACCTTCAGCACATCGAGGCTTTGCGAGAGGAAGGAGCATCGGTCGCGGCGCTCGCCGAAGCGATCGGGTCTCCGGTATTGGCCGACATGGCGGCCCGCCAAGCCAACGACAATGCGGATGCGGGCCTTAGCACTGCGATCAACGGCGAGATCGAACAAGGCACTGCTCGCATTGCGGCGGAGGGGAACATCTACCGTGCCCAGATCGCTGCTCTGGAGGGCCGTAAGAATGTGCTCGATGCGGTGGTGGCCGACACAGCCGGCCGGCTTTCCGGCTTGCGTGCGCTCGAGCCGCAGGTCAGCATCCTGACGCAGCGATACAACCAGCTTCTCACCCAACAACAGGATCTGGTGCAGCGCATCGCAACTCCCTTGCCCGGGGTCTCGATCCTTTCAGCGGCATGGCCGCCAACGAATCCAAAAACCCTGCCGCCCATCTTTCTTATTCCGCCCGGCATGATCGTGTTTGGCCTCATTGGCGGGGTCTTCGTCTTGGTCCGCAGCCGTCTCAATCAGACCTTGCGCGGCGGGGCCGAAGCTGAAGCCGCGCTCAGGGTTCCGTGCCTGGGGCTGATACCGGAAGCGCCCACAATACACGCGAAACGACTACAGCAGCTGGTTCTCGGCCAGCAAAACTGCAGCTACAGCCGAGCCGTCACTTCTCTCCTTGTCACCGTGGCTCTCAACAAAGCGAGAGGCCGTGCGTCGCACGTCATCCTCGTCACGTCCAGCGTCCGGCATGATGGCAAGACCGAGCTCGCATGGAGCCTCGCCTTGGCAGCTACCCGACTTGGGGGACGAGTGCTTTTTCTCGATCTTGATGGCACGGGCGCCCGCCTCACGAACGAGTTTCTGAACGAATTCGGTGCGTTCAAGCCGCATAAATCCTTTGGAGACTATATGAGCGACCGTTGTCCGCTGCACGACGCGGTCACGGGAATGCCTGAAATTGGAATCGACTTCATGGCACTCGCACCATCAGAGGATCTGCTGCCGCAACTGTCCATGATCGACGGGTCCCTGGTCACAGATGAGCTGCGCTCGATGTACAGCATCGTCATCATAAATGGACCGCTGGGACTTGGAGGACCTGAGGCCAGGCTACTGACGGGCTGGGCTGACGCAGTTCTTTTCGCTGTTCGCTGGGCCAGGACGCGTCGCAGCATCGCGCGTGGTGTTCTGCAGTTGCTGACGGAGGACGAGACGGCTCAGGTCCCCGTAGGCAGCGTTCTCACGCAGGTCAATCTTAGGAAACACGCCGGCTACCGGTTTGGGGACAGCGCGGATCTCTTGCTCGAGAGAACATCATGAATGTCACATGCGGGATTCCGCGTAACGACCGCCACGGCATTCGACCTGTCGAGCGGAAGATAATATCGACGATCTCGCAGTCCGGAGCAGGGTCCGCGGCCAAAGGCGATCAAGGCGAAGAAATGCGCGACGCCGGCGCAAAAGACATCGACGATTTCAGCGATCCGAAGCTCGCCCGCTTCCCTGCGGCCTCCGTTGCTCCAACGAATATGGTTTTGCCGCACAAGGAGGACACGGGCCGGGGTCTCGGCTATGCCAGCATCTTCGCTCTTTTGGTCTATATCGGGGGTGCGGGCTTGACCAGCTTGGCGCAGTTATTGATTGCGCGCATCGTTGGCTCCACCAGCTATGGCATTTACTCCTATGTTCTGGCCTGGACCTCGGTGCTTGCCTATCTTGCAACGCTTGGTTTCCATGTATCCTTGTTGCGTTTCGTCTCCGCCTACAGTGCCAAAGGGCGGCTTGACCTGGTACACGGCGTAATCAGGTTTGCTCTGCAGAGGTCGCTGGCGGCGGCGACACTATTCGGCATCGTTGGCGCCGCCTTGATCTTTTTCTTTTCAGATCCTTCTCACAAGGAGCTTCAAATCAGCCAGCTGCTAGGCATGGCAGCAGTGCCTTTGGTCACCGCCTACGCTTTGGGCGCAACACTTGTTCGTGCTTTCGGCGGCGGTGTCTCGGCCCTCCTGCCGGAACGCATAGTGCGCGACGGCCTCTTGTTGACGTTGCTGGGAATGGCGGGCTTATCCGGATCATGGACCCCCAACGCACCCTTGGTGATGCAGGCGGTGCTGGCAAGTTCAGCCATCACGGTCGGCCTGGTGTTCGTCATGGCGACAAAATTTCAGCCGCCTGGCTTGCGGCAGGTTCAGCCAGGCGACGAGTCGCGGGAATGGTGGTCCGCGGTTCCGCCAATGATGCTCATGGCTGGGCTCGATGTTTTCATCAGCCGGGCCGGAGTCATGGTGCTGGGCTGGACGCATCACATTCGCGAAGCAGGCATTTTCGCATTGGGATTGAACGTCGCCTTGCTTGTGAGCCTTTCCCTGGTTGCCGTCTCTACGATGTTTGCGCCGACAGCGGCTGCCCTTCATGCCCGAGGCGATCGGATGGCTCTGCAGCAGCTGTTTTCACGGGCCGCCCTACTTTCCTCTGGTGGGGCTCTAACGATGGCCATCCCGATGCTTGCGATTATTGAACCTCTGTTGAGCTGGTTCGGCGGGGATTTCAGTACCGCGGCACCCGTCGCGCGGATACTCATTCTCGGATATGTCTTTGTCGCGCTGTGCGGACCCCAGATGCTCCTCTTGATGATGACCGGAAACGAATGGGCGGCAGCCGCAACCATGATCGTCGGCGCTGCGGCCAGTATCATAGGCTGTGCCACAGGAATTGCGCTCTACGGCGCGCCGGGCGCCGCAGTGGGCCTCGCGCTTGCGTTGGCGATTTGGAATGTGGCGATGTCGATCTACATCAGCAAACGGCTGAAAATTATCCCTGGGCTGATCTTTGCGCTAACATCGTTCAGAACGCACGCAGTCGAAGGCCAGCGGCGACATTGGTTCCTGCGCTGATTTGAGACCGTCGCGCCCCGATACGCGACGGCATCAGCGTTCAGGAATTTCGAGTCCAGGGTTGTGTCGGATAGAGGCTGGCGAGTGCGGCTTTGTGGCCGACGCGTTACACGCCGAGTGGCAGATCATCGCCCGACAGGGCCCGCGGCCTACACGGTGGCCTCATTCACCAACGTCTGTTGCCGTACGCTGGCCGCGGCATCCGTTCCATGAAAGTCCCGGTACCATTCGACAAAGCGTCGCACTCCGTCCTCTAGCGGTGTTGCCGGGGCGAAGCCGACGGCCTGGCGAAGATCGCTGACGTCGGCGCGCGTCTCCAGAACGTCGCCAGGCGGCAACGGCACATCCACGCGAACTGCCCGGCTGCCAAGAGCGGTCTCGATGATCGAAATCAGCCGGTTGATCTCCTCGGGCCGGTCGTTGCCGATATTGTAGACGCGATACGGCGCGGAACTTGTGGCAGGGTCGGCGGTGCAAGGGTCCCAATTCGGATCCGGCTGCGGCGGTGTAGCAAGTGCTCGAACCACGCCCTCAGCGATATCGTCGATATAGGTGAAATCTCGCCACACGCGGCCGGCATTGGCTACTTCAATTGGTTTGCTCTCGACGATCGCGCGCGTGAACAAGTAGACGGCCATGTCGGGCCTGCCCCAAGGGCCATAAACGGTGAAGAAGCGCAGTCCGGTCACGGGCAGGCCGAACAAATGGCTGTATGAATGCGCCATGAATTCATTCGAACGCTTGGTGGCGGCGTAGAAGCTGACGGGATGATCGGCGCCGTGATTTTCGGAAAACGGTATGGTTCGATTCAAGCCGTAGACGGAGCTCGAAGAGGCGTAGACGAGATGACCGACGCCATGATGCCGGCAGCCCTCAAGGACGTTGAGAAACGCCACTATATTCGATTGCACATAGGCGTGCGGGTCAACAAGTGAATGACGCACGCCGGCCTGAGCCGCGAGATGGACGAGGTGTGAGGGGCGAACGTTTGAAAACAGCAACTGAACGCGCGCGGCATCCGCCAGATCCATTCGTACCGGCGTGAACTTCGCCTCGCTACAGAGGCGTGCAAACCGCGCTTCCTTGAGCCGCAGATCGTAATAGGGCGTGAAATTGTCGACGCCCACGACTTTGACACCAAGACGCAAAAGCCGTGAGGCCACGTGAAAACCAATGAAGCCTGCGGCGCCGGTGACGACGATCGGTCCTGTCCGTGCAAGTTTCTTCACCGCGCGGTCCGAACGGGATCGAGCGATTTCCATCTTCTCCGCTGCGGCAAGGACAGAATCGCTGCATAGATCGTTGTCCACTTGTCGCCTTTCGAAATCCGTTCGACAGTACCGAATAGCCGGTCCGGGATTGCGGCTTCCGATATTTACGCTGGCGCATCGAACCTAGTGGAGTGCGCAATGCGGTGCACGACCTGCCAAGTCATGACACGCCAACTTGCGTAGTTTGAATCCCGGGCGGATGCCGACGTCCGGCGATTGGATCTAAGTGGCCGGCCTTACGGCAGGACCGAAATACGCCCAAGAAGGGCCACCAGTTCCGCCTGGCGTTTTGTTTCGGTCTTGGCGAACAGCGAGGCAAGCTGGGAACGGATCGTGGTGCGGCTGAGACGCCAGCTGCGAGCGATCTCCAAAGGTGCGTCGCCCTGGGCCAAGCGCAAGGCGAGGTGCGTTTCTGCGCTCGTCAAGCCAAACATTCTTTGCAGCGTCCGAGGATTTGGCCCCGACCTGTTGTCGCGATCCAGCAGCGCCACAATGCTCGTTCCGTCGGGAGCGATAACGCCGTTCTCGTTCAGTATCACCGGTCGGTCGCCCCTGCTGCGGATCACCACCCAAGACAACGAGCCCGGCAGGAATTGGCCCGGAACATTCGCGATCAGCCGCCTTAGGGCGGCCGTAAGTCCGCTCGCCGTGTCGGCCGCTTCGCCCTGGCGCTCAAGCGTGGTTTGGGCGGCTGCGTTCCACTCGACTACTTTTCTTTCGCGATTCAGCACGAGATAGCCACAGCCAATGCGATCAAGCACGCCGGTTATGGATTCCAGACTGCGGCCTTTTGGTTCGGCGAACCTTGCGTCCAATGGATCCGATGCGCGATCGGGAAGGTGACCAGAAGAGGGCCGCGTATTCCGCGCTTCAAAATCATACTTGGTCCTCGTAACAATGTACCGATTGCTCGAAGAAGCATCGACCTGTCTATCGATCAGATTCATTTTCTACCCCTAACCCAAAGTTTCACACGCCCGAAATAAGTATTCGGGATTCATGTAGTCTTCTATGTGTAGCTGGATTCTAGTCTTCTATGCGCTGACGGATAATACGTTCATCACCACCTTGAAAACTTAATATGATCCGACAGTTCTAAGGCAGCTCTTAGGCCCCGCTGCGTCCGATAAAATGCGCGCTATGATAGCGGTATGGCAATCCGGCAGTGGTACTAAGCTGTACGTTTTTTGCTCTAGTCTCGACGGGCTAGTCAGAAGGTTGTAGTCTGTGTCCATGAGCTCGCAGTCGCGCAGGTCGAATTCGAACCCGTCGGGCAGATTGCTAACTCATATTGCCTCTGCATCGGTGTTAGCTGCCACACTGATATTTGAAATAAAATCGTCAGCCTTTATTGGGCAAGGCGCCAGTTTTCTGGAATTTATTCCGGCTATTATTATTATCGCCTATCTCGAAGACCGCGTACCGGCGCTCGGTGCGACCATTCTGATGGTGGCTGTCGGGCTGTGGGCACGAGGACACGATCAGATTTCAAGTGGAGATTGGGCGCGCGCAATCCTGCTTCTGGTTTCGGGTGGCGTGATTGCCATGACCTTCCATCGTCTGCGGCAGGACTTGCGTGAGTTGCTGGAAGTCGCGGAGGCCAGGCTCGCTGCCGTCGAGGCGACCGAAAGCCGCTATCGTTGGGCCTTCGAACGTGCTGCCATGGGATTCGCGAACACCAACAAGAAAGGTGAGTTGCTGCAGTCCAACAGACGCCTTTGTGAGATGACCGGGTACAAGGAGGAGGAGCTTGCCCAATTGCAGCTCGATACGCTCGCCCATCCGAACGACCGGGATACCTTGGCGCAATTGCTGGCGAGGCTGGGCAATGACATTTCTTCGTTCGTTTCGGAGGTGCGTCTGTCACGAAAGGACGGTACGGCATTCTGGGCCAGGCTAACGCTTTCTTCGTCCGTGCCCGAGGGTGGCCTCTCGGAGAGCATCTTCGTGGTGGTCGACGATATTTCGGAACGACGCGCTGTTCACGAAGCGCTTCGGGCCCAGAAGGAATGGCTGGACCTCGCTCTGTCTGCTGGACGCTTGGCCACGTGGCGCATAGACCTTAAAGACGGGATAGTCACGGGCTCGGACACGTTCTGGGACATTCTCGGCCTGGCCCAGGCCAATAGCCGCAGTTTGGAGGAACTGTCAGCTGTCGTTCATCCGGCGGACTGGCCAAAGCTGGCGGCATCGAGAAAGGCCGCACCATCGGTCACGAATTACGATGTTGAGATACGCGTCCGCCGATCGGACGGACATATCCGCTGGGTTGCGCTGCGCGGAAGGGAGGAAAGACATGATGATGGTGGACAGCGGCTTGGAGTGGCTGCCGACCTGAGCGAGAGACGACAAACCACGCTGCTGCGCGCCGCGGCAAAGAAGCGGGAGCGCATCATGCTCGAACAGCGTCACAGATTCGGCAACGTTTTCGCGGTGATCACGGCGCTCGTGAAAATGGTCGATGTTCCCGGAAACAACGTCGCCAAATACAAGGAAATGCTGATCGACCGGATACGCGCGCTCGAGGCAACCCATCTGCTTCTTTCACGCAACGGCAGCGTATCGGGGGCGATAAACGATCTCGTTGCGCAAGAATTGCACCCATATATTGGAACACGTGCGATATCGGTCAGCGGTCCTTCCGTGGCGATGTCGGGAGGCGCCGCCGAGAGTTTTGCAATGATCGTTCACGAGCTTGCCACCAATTCCATGAAATATGGAGCGCTTGCCGATCCAAAAGGCCGGATCGACGTAAGCTGGACGTTCGCACCTGAAGAAACAGGCAGTGATATCGTGTTCGAGTGGGTGGAATCGGGGCGGCGTAGGACCTCAAGCGTAGTCCGTCATGGCTTCGGTTCCATGATAATCGGAGTGGATGGAGCGCCGCTTGTCGGTCACTCTCCCAGGCTGGAAATATCGGACCAAGGGTTGCGGTATTCGCTGCGGCTGTCACGCAAGGAAATCGGATTTTAGTGCAGTGCTCCAATCGGAAAGCAGATATCTAAAGGCGGGTCGCGCTGAGCGGCCTTTGAGATGCGCAGGGTTCCTTCCAAGAATGTCGTCGGCCCAAAGCTGCGCCGCGGCTTTGGGATATGCAGTAAAATGCATGAGGAGTCTTGGGACGCCGTTTGCACGTCCAAAAGGACGCGCGGCGCTCTAGCTGGCATGTCTCGAAAGCCAAGTCTTCAGCATAACGGCAGCCTCGGTCCGATTGCGTACCCCCAATTCACGCAGAACCGCAGCAGCGTGGATTTTCGTGGTCGCCTCTGCGATTTCCAGATCGCGCGCAATTTCCTTGTTTGAATAGCCTTCCGCCATCAGCTTGAGGACTTCCTTTTGCCTCGAAGTCAGCCTGCCAAGGTTGACGCCAGCGGTACGCCTCTGTGGGCCTTTGTCGTCGGAATGGGTATGCGCGTGGGTTGTTTGCGTCGCTCCCGGGCGTGACAGAAGTGCAGGAACATAGATGCGGCCGGAGAGGATTTCATTGACGGCCAAAACAACCTCTTCGTCCGTCTGCGATTTTACGATGTAGCCGTGAAGCCCGATCGACAGAGCCGTGAGTATTTCCGAGCGTGAATCGTTTCCGGAAACGATCGCAAATCGCGTGTCCGGATAGGCAGACAGGATCCCGCCGAGCACTTCTTGATTGAACAGGCCCGGCATATTCAGATCCAGGATCGCAAGATCCACGAACGACTGCTCTGCCAGCAAACTGAGCACCGCGTCGAAACAGGACGCTTCAAAGATCTCCACACCTGGAATGCCTGCGGTCAGTGCCAATCGCAAGCCGCGACGATACAAGCCGTGATCGTCGGCGATGACGATTCGATACATTGAACTACCCCAACGCCAATCTGAATGGATTGAACGGTAATGGCCTGAAAGTCGTGGCCATCCACTCGTCGATTCATCCAGCCGACGCTGCGGCACCCCCAACACCGCAAACGCCAGATTTCTAATATAATCTTAAATGACGGGAAACGCTCCTCTTTTTTTGCCCCTTGTGAGCGAAACCCGCCGAACGTCGTCGAACATACGTTCTGACCTTTTGGACAGCTGACAGACCGGCCGGCCGTTCAGCAGTGCTATAGGTCTAAAGATATAGAACAGCAAAACGGCTGAATTGTTACCATTCGAATGCACGACGACATCCACCCTGACGGCCACATACCATCCAGATGCAATGTCCGGATCAGGGGACAGTGGAGAAATCTCACCGGTCTTCTACGGGAAATCTCACCGGTTCTTCTGAGGGGACAAGAACGCGTTTCCCGGGTGCTGACCAGGGCAGGATAGCCGGCCCGTGACGATAGCGTTCAGGCCGAATGAACAAGGGAGGACCAGGATGAAAGCGGTTATTCAATGTGGAGGAATGGGAACACGCCTCCGCCCCTTCACTTCGGTCTTGCCGAAGCCGCTCATGCCGATCGGCGCACGGCCGGTTCTCGAGATGCTTCTGAAATGGTTGCGACGCAACGGCATTCAGGAAGTTTATATTACAACCGGGTATCTCGGCCACTTGATCCGCACCGTGTGTGGAGATGGCTCGCAGTGGAACCTGAAAATTCGATATACGCAGGAGATGGAGCCGCTTGGCACCATCGGGCCACTGTCTTTGATCAGGGATGAACTGACGGAGCCATTCATCGTTCTCAATGGCGATGTCCTCACGGATCTAAGCCTCAGTCGATTTGTAGCAGCGCACCGTAAGCACACCGATCCAGTGACGATCGCAACAGCCTGTCGCCTGATCAAGATGGATTTCGGCGTCATCGACGAAGTCGACAATACCGTGCAGGTCTTTCGCGAGAAGCCGACGCTTTCGCATCTGGTCAGCATGGGAATTTACTGCATGAACCCGGATGTTCTGCAGTTTATCCCATCCGGCATACCCTTTGGGTTCGACGACCTGATGCTGCAGATGATGCAGAACGGCACAACCGTGCACGTGTACAAACATGAGGGTCTCTGGCTCGATATCGGGCGCGTCGACGATTTTCAGAACGCACAGGCCATTTCCTGGGAAGACCAGTCGGCCTCGATCGAGGTCACTGCGACGGCTGCATGATGAAGTCACGAGCCCGGTTCCCACAGTTATCAGTCTAGGAGGTTGTGATGCTCTTGGTCAGTGCCCCGATCTTGGGTGTGCCGGAGAAGACTGCTTTGACCAAGGTCATCGACAGCGGCTGGCTGACCATGGGGGAGCAGGTACGAGCCTTCGAACAAGCTTTTGCCGACGTTCATGATGCGGAGGATTGCGTCGCGGTCAGTTCTTGCACCGCAGCGCTTCATCTCATTTTGCACGCACTTGGCATCGGACCGGGCGACGAGGTGCTGGTGCCATCCTTGACGTTCGTGGCGACCGCAAATGCGGTCCTCTATGTCGGTGCGACGCCGGTTTTCGTCGACATCGAGTCAGCCGACGTGCCGCTGATGTCGATCGTGGAAGCCGAAGCGAAATGCACGGCCCGCACCAAGGCAATCATTCTCGTTCATTTCGCCGGCTACCTCGCCGATCGGGAACAATGGCAGAGGCTCGCCCGTGCCCGGGGGCTGCACATCGTCGAGGACGCGGCGCATGCGCCGGGCTTGAAGGAGGTGGGGACATTTGGTGCCGCAGCCGCCTTCAGCTTCTACGGCAACAAGAACATGACCACGGCGGAAGGCGGGGCTGTGATCGCCAGGGATGCCGGTCTGCTCGAGACAATCCGCCAGGCGCGTGGACATGGGATGACCACCGGGACGCGTCAAAGGCTGAACAGCCGCACCCCTCAGTATGATGTCACCATGCTCGGATTCAACTATCGCATGGATGAATTGCGGGCTGCGATCGGACTGGTCCAGCTGCAAAATCTGCAGGAGTGGAATGAGATCAGGCGTATCCTGGTCATGCTGTATCGCCGTCTCATAGCGAAGCATTGCCCGGCCGTGACCATCCCATTCCACGAGCCGCGGACGTCGGCCTACCACATCATGCCTATCCTTTTGCCACGTTACGCCGACAGGCAAGACGTCATCGACGCACTGCGCGGGCAAGGGATACAAACCACTATCCACTACCCGCCGGTGCACCAGATGACGCTCTATCGTGAGCTCATTCCCGGTACTCACTTACCGCGCACTGAAGATTTCGCGCAGCGCGAACTGACTGTACCGCTGCATCCGCAGATCACCGCGCCATTGGTCGAATCGGTAGTCGTCGCTCTTGCCGCGGCGGTCAATAATTGCGCCCAGACAGGAACAGCCGCATGAATGCCCTGGATCTAGCCATTCACCGGTCTAACGTCTCGAGCGCCGCCCATGGGTCTGCGAGACGAGCAATCGATCTTGTCATTGCGGCAGCCGCGGCGATCGTCTTCGCCCCGCTGATGCTGCTGATTGCCGTGGCGCTGCTGCTGGAAGGCGGGCGGCCCATCTTCTTCACACAGACCCGCGTCGGGGCCGGTGCTCGCCCATTCCGCATGTACAAGTTCCGCAAGTTCAGCGTTCAATGCGACCCCGGTGGCTTGGCTCTGACCATGGCCGATGACAGCCGCATGACGCCGATAGGACGGTTCCTCGCCGTCACCAAGTTCGACGAACTGCCACAGCTTTGGAACGTCTTCAGAGGCGAGATGGCAATCATCGGGCCACGCCCGGAGAGCCTTGCCTTCGCCGATTGTTTTCGCGGGGGCTTCGAAGACGTTTTACAATACAAGCCAGGCTTGCTGGGTCCAGCCCAGGTTCTCTTCCGGCATGAAGCCCGTTTCTATCCGCGATCGGTGGACCCGCTACTGTTCTATCGCCAGGTTCTGTTTCCTGCCAAAGCCAGGCTCGACCTTTCCTATTATCCGCAGCGCACGATCGGCTCCGATGTTGTGTGGATGGTGCGCGGCTTGCTGGCGGTGCTTGGCGTGGTTTCGCCGCCGCCGATTGGACCTTGAGAGCAGGTGGGACATCCGCGCTCTCGTGGATTTGCAAAGTCAGTGCCTCACGTCATAGGGGGAACGCTTGGGTCATGGCATACAAGGGCAGGAAAGTTCTGGTTACGGGTGCCGACGGGTTCATCGGTTCTCATCTCACCGAAGCACTCGTCCGCAGCGGCGCCGACGTCACCGCGCTGGCACTCTACAATTCCTTCGACAGCCACGGCTGGCTGGACGATTTGCCCGACACCATACGACGCCAGTTGAATCTCGTCCGCGGCGATGTTCGCGACAGCGCGTTCCTTAACCGGATCGTGCGTGGCCAGGCGGTCGTGTTTCATCTCGCCGCACTGATAGCTATCCCGTATTCGTATGCCGCTGCCCAGTCCTATGTGGAGACCAACATCCTGGGCACGGTCAACGTTCTCGAAGCGGCGCGCCAATGGGAGACGGAGCGTGTAGTGCACACTTCGACAAGCGAGGTTTACGGCACCGCGCTGACAATGCCTATCAGCGAATCCCACCCGTTGCAGGGACAGTCACCATATTCGGCATCCAAGATCGGCGCGGACATGATGGCGGAGTCCTACGCCAGATCGTTCGACATCCCAGTGGTCATCATGCGGCCCTTCAATACGTACGGCCCGCGCCAGAGTGAGCGGGCCATCGTACCGACCATTATACGCCAGGCTCTCGACAAAAAATGCCCGGCGATCATGGTGGGAGACACAAGCCCGATCCGCGATCTTACTTTCGTGGAAGACACCGCGGCGGCGTTTTTGACCGCAGGTTCCGCCGAGCTCGAATTTGGCCATGCCTACAATGCCGGAAGCCAGCGCGCTGTGACGATCTCGGACATATTGGATTTGGTGATCGAGTTGAGTGGCTGCAAGAAACCAATCCACCGGGACGAGCGCCGCCTGCGGCCGCAGAATTCCGAGGTGCGTGCCTTGCTGGCCGATTCTTCGCTCCTCGAAAGTAAGACTGGATGGCGTGCCCAGACCAGCCTGCGCGAAGGCTTGGAGCGGACCATCGGATGGTGGCAAGGGCGCCTCATCGAAGGCCGGGTGCGACACGAAATGGGTTACATGACATGAGCTTTCGCCCGGGAGGATTGGCTCCGCTGTTGATTGCGGCCGCGGTATCGCCGGATTCGAGCCAGAAGGAGATTGTCGCCCATGGTCCTCGTTGATCGAATCCTTATTGTCGTGCTCGGCATGCTGGCTGCCATGGATACGGCTGCTGCAGCGGAACCGCGGGTCGCCTATCGACTTTCTGCCGGCGACACCGTCGAGATTGGAATTGCCTCCATCCCGGAGCGAACGCAACGTGCGGTGGTCCAGATGGACGGCACGATCGCGCTTCCCGAAGTCGGTATGGTTTCGGTGGGCGGCTTAACTCCGGCTGAACTGCAAACGCGCATGCAGACGATCTTGCCGACCAAGATATTCCACCAGCGTCTGCCTGATGGGCGGGAGCAAATGATCGTCATCAAGCCGACAGACGTGACCGCCGTGGTTGCGGAGTACAGGCCGATCTATGTGACCGGCGACGTGCTCACTCCCGGACAGCAGGCCTACCGCCCGCTGATGACCGTGCGGCAGGCGATTGCCGTGTCAGGCGGTTTCAGCCTTTTGCGATCCCGGGCAAACCAGGTTGGCCCAGATCCGGTGGATCTGCGGCGCGATTACGAGTCGCTTTGGGGGGAATATACGAGAGATTATTTTCATAGCGCCCGCATCCGCGCCGAACTTCAGGACAAACCGACTTTCGACATGCAGCCACCACAAGGATCTCCCTTGCCGGCAAGTTTTGCGTCGGCGATCGCGCAGGCTGAAGCGGAAGGGCTGAAGCTCTCGTTGGACAACTTCCAGCAAGAGCAGGGCTTTCTGGATAAAAGCGGCAAGGATGCCGCCGCACAAACCGAGACCTTGCTCAAACGCGAGCAGGCCGAAGCGGATGGGGTGAAGGCGGACGAAGACGATCTGGCGCGCGTAAGAAAAGCGTTTGAGTCCGGAAATCTCACCAACAACCGGCTCGCCGACGTCCGGCGCGCTTTGGTTCTCTCTTCCAGCCGGGCACTCGAAACGTCGGTTGAGCTTATGAGAGCACGACGTCAGCAGGACGATTTTGCCAGACAGCACGAACGCAATGACAACCAAAGAAGGATGGGTCTGCTGATCGAGTTGAAGGATACCAACGTGCGCCTTGCCGACGTCAGCGCAAGGCTTCGCGCCGCCAGCCAAAAGTTGCAGCCCACGGGAGCTGCCGCACTGCCGTTGCCGGTTGCCGGCGAGAAGGTCCAGGCCGAGGTCACGATCATTCGCAAGGTCGGCGAAGAATGGCGAAAACAGCTTGCCCAAGAAGACACCGAGGTCATGCCGGGAGACACGATCGAGGTCAGATTCAGCAGCGCTCTCGAAAATGCGGCGACCCGATAGATCGGGCCGCGTTTCGCAACCGCTTTACTGCCTGAAGGCCCTGGAAAACTGGTCGGTAAGGGGCTTCATCAAGTAGGACCAGACACTGCGCTCGTCGGTTCTTATGTGGACTTCGGCGGGCATGCCCGGTTTGAGTATTTTCTCTCCTGTCAGGCACGTCGCTTCATTCTCGACGTCGATGCGCGCCGAAAAAAAGGAAAGCTGGCGTTGCTGATCCTTGATCAGATCCGCTGAGACGCGCTTGACCGAGCCTTCGCAAGCAGGTGTGGTGCCGGCGTCGAACGCTGGAAAGCGGATCGACACCTGCTGTCCGGGATGAATCTCATCGATACGCGACGGAGGAATGGAAGCGTCGACGACAAGGTTGTCGGAATCGGGCACAATCATCATGAGCACCTCTCCTGCGCCAATCACGCCTCCTACGGTATGGACCGAGGATTCTTGTACTGTGCCCGATTGCGGGGCACGAATGTCTGTCCTGCTGAGTTCGTCTTCGGCCACCACCTGGCGCTCGCTGAGCTCGGTCTGCTTGGCTTCGGTTTCGCGAAGTTCGTTGGTCACGTCGCTCCGCATTTGTTCGTCGAGCTGAAGCACCTGCAGGTCCGTTTCACTGATGTGAGCTTGTACCTCTGCTATCGCTGCGACAAGGCGTCCCGATTCGCCGCGAGCCCGGGTCTTGTCCAGGCTGACATTGCTCAACCTCTCCTTGGACACCAACTTCTTTGCGTAGAGAGATTCGACATCCGCAAGGTTCTTGGTCAGCAGATCCAGAGACTCGTCCGTTGCAGACTGCTGTGATTTGAGGCCATCGATCTGACGTTCCAGCTGCTTCGCGCGGCTTTGTAATTGTGCCTTCTGGCCAGCCAGCGCCGCAGCACGGCTTTCAAACAAGGCACGCTCGCCACTGACAAGTGCCACCACTTGCGGGTCGCCCATTTGAGCGCGAAGGTCGGGCGGGATCTGCATTTCCGGCAGACCCTGGCGCTCGGCCTCCAGTCGGGCCAGACGAATGGTGGCGCGATTGAGGTCCTCGGTGATTATCTGCAGGTTTGCTCGGGTCAATGTGTTGTCCAGCCTGACCAACACATCGCCGGCCTTCACATGATCGCCGTCCTGCGCGAAGATTCCGCCGATGGTGCCGCCGGTTTGATGCTGGACTTTTTTAATGTTGCTTTCGACCACCACGGTTGCGGGCGCAATCACCGCGCCGGCAATCTTGGTCAATCCCAACCAGAGCCCTCCGCCAAAGATCAACAGCAAGCTGGTTGCCAGGCCCAAGAGCAGATTGGCCCGGATGCCATCCGGCTCTGGCTTCGTCTCCAACGAACGGCTTTCGCCATCGGCTGCGACGTATGACGACACGGCAACAGCAGAGCGATACCTCGCATATGCCCGGCTGCACCTTTGTGCGGCGGAACGACAATGTGCTGCTAGGCTCCGGACCAGAGTACCCCAGGGTAGATTGGCTCGAATCCCATCCGGCTCCGGCTTCTCCCCGGTCGGCTGGCCTTCGCCGCCAACCGCAGCATATGACGACATGGTCACGTTAGACACTAAGCAATACCTCACGCATGCCCGCTTGCACCGTGCTGCAGCGGAACGACAATGTTTGGCTTGTCCGGGCGCGGGAAGGGCCGGATCACATTTGCCAGAACGTCTTCGCGCGAGCCGAACGAATGGAGCATCCCGTTCGACAGGACGAGTACCTGATCGATGTTGACGAGAGCGGAGGGGCGATGCGCAACGACGATCACGATACCGCCGCGCTGACGCACTGCCAGGATTGCGCCGGCCAAAGCAGCATCACCGTCTGCATCCAGATTGGAATTTGGTTCGTCAAGAACGACGAGGAATGGATCGCCGTAAAGTGCCCTGGCAAGCCCGACGAGCTGCCTCTGCCCAGCCGAAAGGGCCGCGCCGCCTTCTCCGATGCGTGTTTGAAAACCCTGCGGAAGACGCATGATCATCTTGTCCACGCCCGCAGCCTTGGCAGCTGCCAGCACGCCTTTTGCGTCGCGCTTGCCGCCGAACCTCGAAATGTTGTCGGCGATCGTCCCGTCGAACAGCTCAACGTCCTGCGGAAGGTAGCCAATATGAATGCCGAGCAGTTCTGAATTCCACTGATCGAGCGAGGCGCCGTCCAATCTTACCGTGCCACGAAGCGGCTTCCATGCCCCGACCAAAGCGCGCACGAGCGTGGTCTTGCCGGAGCCGCTCGGGCCGACGACCGCCAACCCTGCGCCTCTCGCCAAGCGGAAGCTTACATTGAAGATGGTGGGCTTCTGCAGGCTTGGTGGCGCGACGGTCAATTCCTCGACCTCAAGCTCAGCCTTCGGGCCGGGCAGTTCCATTGGCTCTTGCTGGCTATCAAAAGCATCCAGGGCTGCCGACAGTTCGGTATAGCTTTTGCGGGTTGCCAGAAACCCTCTCCAGTTTGCGATCGCCACATCGACCGGCGCCAGCGAGCGGCCCAGCAATATGGACGATGCAATGATCACGCCAGGCGAGGCCTCGCCGCCGATCACAAGATAGGCACCAAGCCCTAGCACACATGATTGCAGGGCCATTCGGAGCGTCTTCGACAGTGAGCTTGCTGCGCCGACGACGTCGGAGAGCCGTTCCTGGTTCTTCAGATAAAGATGACTGACCTCGTTCCAGCGCCGGCTAAGCGGGGCGGAAAGGCCCATCGCCTGAACAACCTCTGCGTTGCGGCGGCCGGAGTCGGCCAGAAGCCGCTGCGCTACGAGTGTCTCAGATGCACGAGCCGCAGGTTTGCGGCCGATGATCTCGGCAACCACCGTCAAAAACACAACGGCACATGCGCCGAGCGTTGCCAGCACGCCAAGCGCGGGGTGCAGCAGATAGATGACCACCATATAAAATGGTATCCAGGGAGCGTCGAATAAGACTGTCGGCCCGAGCCCGGAAAGAAAGCCACGTAGCTGGTCCAGATCACGAAGCGGGTGTACCCGGTTCGCATCCGGCCCGGCGACGAGGGGCAGGGAAAGCGAGGCTGCGAACGCTTTTTGCTGCAGATTTCTATGCAGGCGGCTGCCGATGCGGACCAACAGGCGAAGCCTCACGAAATCGAGGAGCCCATAGGCCGCGTAAAGTCCCAGCATCCCGACTGTAAATCCGACAAGAGTCGGCACGCTCTGCGAAGGCAGCACGCGGTCATAGACCTGGAGCATGTAGACGGAGCCGGTCAAGGCGAGGATATTTATCAATGCCGAGAAAATGCCTACGCCGACGAGGCCGTGCACACAGCCGAACATTGCGGAGCGGAGATCGAGCGAGCGCCCTTTGGTCGACTTCATGATGTGCGCTCGTTGACGCGAAATTGCCGCGCAATCTCGTCGATTCTTTCGATGAGGGACAAACTTTAACCTTCCGGGAAGCAGCAGCCCCGCCCCGCTGCTGAACATTACGAATTGCTTACATACGTGCCTTCTTTGATTAAAATGTAGCAAAATCGTGACGCCAGGCTGAGAATTCGGCAACTGGCTCGCCAGGCTGGGGATAACCGGGTCGGGTAAGGAGATATTCCTAATCATGACACGGCGCAGAAGCTTATGGTCATCTTTGTAGCATCAAGGCTTCAAAGCGTCTGGGGAGGGATCGGTTTTGATTTTGTCGATCGAGAGTTAAACGGTTTTGAGATACACTTCATCGGTACGCAATTGTCGGCCACCAACGCCGGCTAAATCGGGAGGCGAGTGTCGTGAGCGAAGAGATCAACGTTGCCGATGCCTACGGCAGGGGGCGCAGCACCTTCATGGGATTGCAGTTGCTGGTCTCGCCCGGTGCGCTTGTTCCTCGGCCGGAAACGGAACTGCTCGGCAAGGCCACTCTCGATGTCCTGAGCCAACTGAACCTGCCGGTGCCTCGCGTTGTCGACATGTGCTGTGGGGCGGGCAATCTGGCGTGCGCCATCGCGCACCACGCTCCCACCGCGCGCGTGTGGGCAAGCGATCTTACCGACGGATGCGTGGAGGTCGCGCGCCGCAACGTCACCCATCTTGAAATCGAGGACCGGGTAACGGTGCTTCAGGGCGACTTGTTCAGCGCCTTCTCAGGGTTGGAGCTCGACGGCACGATCGACGTGATCGTTTGCAACCCGCCCTACATTTCGGAAAAACGGCTCGAGGGCGACCGTTCGCATCTGGTCGAGCTCGAGCCGCGTGAAGCATTCGCAGCCGGCCCCTACGGCCTGAGCATCCACATGCGGGTGCTCAAGGAGGCGCCGCGCTATTTGCGGCGCGGAGGCATCCTGCTTTTCGAGGTGGGGCTTGGCCAGGACCGGCAGGTCATGAGTTTGCTCGAGCGTTCCAAGGCCTATGAGAGTATCCGGGCAGTCACCAACCAGGCCGATGAGGGCAGGGTGGTTGTGGGACATACGAGGGCGCAGGCGTAAGCATCGCAGCCGCGGCAGGTAGACGCGCTGTCGCGGCTAGAAACGGCCGGGAAGTTGAAACAGAGTTGCGCGAGATTTCGGCGATCAGTTTCTCTTGCGTCAGTTTCTCTTGCGCATGACGTATTGCGCAATTCCCTCGATGGAATCGAGATTCTCCGGCAGCAGCTCGCTGTCTTCAACCGTGATGCCGAAGGTCTCCTCGATGAAGCCGATAACCTCGAGCACACCCGTCGAGTCCACGATGCCCTGGTCGAGGAGCGAGGTGTCGCTCTCCAGGCTCTCGGGATCGGCTATATAGAAATTCGAAGCCAGGAAAGCGCGAATTTGTTCGCTGCAGGTATCGGTTCTATCCTTGGTAGATAACATTGATTTCGCCTCCGGTACAAAAGATGAATGCTGATCAACTTCGCCCTGGTACCGACTCATGACAGGGCCGTTTTTTTGAGCTTACCCGTGTCGGTCATCGGCAGACTGGGTACGATGACGATGGACTTCGGAACCATGAAGTTTTCCAGCCGTCTCTGGCACTCTTTCTGCAACTGTTTTTCACCGATCATGCTTCCCTGCTCCATCACGACAAATGCCTTCACTGCTTGCCCGAGCAGCTCGTCCGGAACGCCGATGACCGCGGCTTCCCGCACGCCCGCAATGTTCATCAACACGTTTTCCACTTCCTTCGGCGCTATCTTCTCTCCGCGCGATTTTATGATCTCGTCGCCGCGACCGACGAAGTAGAGGTAGCCCTCGGCGTCCATCCGGCAGTAGTCGCCGGTGTATAGGACCTGCTCACCCGGCAGCGGGCCGGGCTTGAGCTTCCTGGCTGTCGCCTCCGGCTTGCCCCAATAGCCCTTCATCACCGTCGCTCCGCGGATGACGAGCTGACCAACGACGCCGGGGCCGACCCGCCTGTCATGCTCGTCGACAATCCACATTTCCGTATTGGGGATGGCGATCCCGACGCTCGACGGCTTTCGCTCCAGATCCTCCGGCGGCAGGTAGGTGCAGCGCTTGCATTCGGTAAGGCCGTACATCGAATAGATGCGGGCGCCAGAAAACAGCTCCTGCAGCAGGAGAATGTGCTTGAGCGGCAGGGCGGCCGCAGTGTTCGTGACATAGCGAATACTCGAAAAATCCTGATCCCTGAGAGACCTGAGCTCCCCGAGTGCGGCGAAGATGGTCGGTACGCCGGGAAAACCCGTCACCCTTTCTTGCTTGATCAGCCCAAGGATCTGCGCCGGGAAGGCGAACGAGCGCTCAAGCACCAGCCGGGCGCCCGCACCGAATGCCATGATCATCTGGTAAAGACCGTAGTCGAAGGCGAGCGGCAGGACATTGAGGATCACCTCGTCTTCGGCAAGCGCCAGGTATGAGGAAATCGAGGCGCACGCGGCGATCATGTTTCGATGCGTCAGCATCACGCCCTTGGGCTCGCCCGTCGAGCCGGACGTATAAATGATCGCAGCGAGATCGATGTCGATGCAGCGGCGCGAGGGCGGCGTGCTGCGGGCTGCCGCGACCGCGGCGTCCCAGCGCACAGCATGCGGCAATTCTTGCAGGTCGCTGTGTTCGATCGGCCCGGAGACGATCATGCGGCGCAACGATGGGCAATTCCGCGCCGGCTCCCTGAAAATCGAGTGCAGGTGTTTGTCGGTGATCAGTGCCGTCGGGCGGCAATCGTTGAGCAGATAATCAAGCTTGTCGCTTTTGGTGAGCGGATTGACGATGCACACCACGGCGTTGGCCTTGAGCACCGCCCAGAACGCAATGACGGCCTCGACAGTGTTGTCGGCGAAGACCACCACGCGATCGCCACGCGCAATTCCGGCATCGGTCAAATGGTGCGCTATGGCGTTCGAACGCATATCGAGATCGCCATAAGTGACACGTTGATTGCCGCACACCAGGGCCACCTTCTCGCCGAGCCGGCTGGCAGAGTGGGTGAGATAGTCGTGCAGGAGCGGTACGGCGCCATGCATCATGCGAGCACCTCTTCGCGGTGTTCGCGGTCGATATCGATGCTGAGCTTGAGCGTGCGAGCCCCACTTGGACGGCTCGCGATAAATTGCCGATGAAGAAGCTGCGTCGACAGCACCCCGACAAGCGCCATATTGTCGGAGTTGGACAGGTCGCCGTCGCCGGCGCTGGCCTGGCACTTGCTCAGGAGCCGGGTAACCGACTTGGGGTCGAAGACGTTCGCTTCCCGCAGCGCCGCCTCCGAAAGTGCTTCGCGAATGTAGGCCGGAGCGCCATCTGCGACAAAGCAAAGCGCGTTGGGAGCCCGGTAAGGCTGCTTCTTGCGGGTGACGATTTCCGACGGCACGATCGGTTGCGCTACGCGCTTCAGCACATGCTTTTCATCGAGCACGCGCAGCTTGTAGGCGGCCGGAAGCGAATTCGCGAGTCTCACGAGTTCATGATCGAGGAACGGGAAGCGCCCCTCGACGGAATGAGCCATCAGCATCCTGTCCCCTTGTGAGGAAAGCAGGTATCCCGACATCAGCGTCTGAATCTCTATATACTGGTCCTGCGCAAGAGAGCCCCATCGCGAAAACTCCGGCGGCAGGCGGGCAAGCAGCTCGGACACGGCGTTGCGGCGCTCCGTTTGAGCGCGCATGTCTGCCGAAAACAGCCGCTTGATGGCGCTTGTGGTACGCCAGCGCGTGCCATGCGCAAAACCAGGCGCGTCACAGGCGTGGATGTCGCGACCGAAGAACTGGCGTGCCATCGCCTGCTGCTGCACCGGCGAGCGGCTGAGATAGGGATAGAGGCGCTCCAGCAGCCGCGAGCGTCGCGTCGAGGCGGGCTGGCGTCCCCAGAAGCGGCGGACCTTGCCCTCGCGGAACAAATCGTAGCCGGCGAACATTTCGTCGGCCCCTTCGCCGGTCAGCACGACCTTGATGCCGTGCTGGCGCACCAGTCTCGAGAGCAGGAACAGCGGCGCCGGCGCGGTCCTGAGGATTGGCCGCTCGGTGTGGTAGATCACCTCAGGGAAGATGCCAGCGATATCGCTGCGCGAAACAACCACCTCATGATGGTCACTGCCGGCCACGCCGGCAACCAGGCGCTGGAAATGCGTCTCATCATACTCGGCGTCGGCAAAACGCAGCGAGAAGGTCTGGAAGCGCTCGCCCGCGAAGCGTCTCCCCAGCGTGGCGATCAGCGAGCTGTCGAGCCCGCCGGACAAATAGCAGCCGACCGGCACGTCGGCGCGTACTACCCTGAGCGCCGTCGCGGCTTCCAGGGCGCTGCGCACTTCCTCCACCGCGTCATCAAGCGAGCCGGTGAATTCATCATCGCCGGGTCCGTCAACCTCTGGATAGTCAGGCTTCCAAAAAGCCCGCTCCCGGACGACGCCGCTGTCATAAATGCGGACATGCCCCGGCGTGAGTTCGCTTACTCCTCCAAACACGCCTTGTGGCGGCGCGACAGTCCAGAGTGTGAAAGTCTGATCGATGCCGGCTGGATCGAAGGCGCGGGGTATATCCGCATCGGCCGCGAAAATGGCCTTCACCTCGCTGGCGAAGTAAAGCCGTCCGCCATGCTCGCAAAAGTGCAGCGGGCAGATGCCGAACCGATCCCGCGACAAGACGAGACGACCTGCCACGGAGTCCCAGATGGCGACTGCCCACTGCCCATTCATTCGCTCGAAGGCGGCCTCGCCCCAGGCATGATAGGCATGGACGATGACCTCGGTGTCGCTGCGTGTGCGAAAGCGATAACCGAGCGCGACCAGGTCTTGTCGCAGCTCGACGTAATTGAAGATTTCGCCGTTGAAGACGATCCACATTGTGTCGCCCGCGCCGGCGAGTGGCTGCTGGCCGCTTGCGAGATCGATGACGGACAGGCGGGCATGCGCCAATCCTGCACGTCTGTCGCGGTAAAGGCCGCGCTCGTCCGGGCCGCGATGCGCCAGCGCGCCCGCCATACGTATCAGCGCATCCCGGGAAGGGGACGCCGCTGCGGCGCTCAGCGACACAATTCCGGCGATGCCGCACATCGCCTAGCCCTCGCCCATTGAAGAGGACACCAACGGCCGCGCGTGGAGATAACGTGCGGCGCGCCGCTTGCTGTCGATATCCTTGAAAACCTTCTGGACCTGCATCACGGTGAGGCCGGTTGCCTCGGCGACGTCTTCGTCGGCGATCCCATGGTTCAAGCCGTAGAGGCACAAATCCATCAGATAATAAGGAAGCGCGAAGTAGAACTCCTCCTGACTCTGCGCCATCGAGAAGGTGTCTGTGGTGGGCGGTCTGCGCCGGACCTCTTCCTCCACCCCAAGATATTCGGCCAACTGGTAGACCTGGGTCTTGTAGAGGTGGACGATTGGCATCAGGTCGGCAATTCCGTCGCCCTGCTTGACGAAGAAGCCCTGGTCGTACTCCAGGCGGTTCGGCGTGCCCGCTACCGCGTAGTTGAGGCGGTCGGCATGGTAGTATTCGGTCATCTTGCGCAGGCGCTGCTTGTAGTTGGTTGCAGCGACGATCTGCAGATAGGCTGCCGACGGCAGGCGCACCGTGTCGGTCCTGCCCTCGGGGTCCTGAACCGTGAGGCGCGTGATGTTGAGACCGTTGCTCTCGAGAACCGAGGCGAGCACCAGCTTGCATTTCCAGCCGCCCCCATATTCGGGAACGACGGTCTGGATTGCTTCGGTCTGCCGTCTATAGGCGCCGATCGCTTCCAGGGCCGGCGTTATATCCTCCAGGATCGTTTCGATACCAAGCTGTGCGGCGACAATGCGGCCGAGCCTCAGTGAGTCGCCAGAGGAATGGCGCTCCGGCATGAATATCCCGAGGACCTTGCCTTTCCCAAAGGCGCGAACACACAACGCCGCAACGACGGAGCTGTCGATGCCGCCTGAGAGGCCGACAACCACCCCTCGACGTCGCAGCGTGCCGAAGACCTGCTGGCGCAAGATCTGGACGATGCGATCGACTTCCGCGCCAGCGTCGAGCACCAGGGCGTCTTTGCCGAATGTTGAGATCAGGTCGATGGCTTGTACTCCAGTTTGCGAGACTCGATTGGCGAATAGGTTTTCGCCACCGCTTTCTCGATAAGGGGACGATTGGTGGCGAGGTGAGGCTCTACAACCAGATCGATGTGGCTGCCGACGATCGGAATCACGTCCAGATGGGCGAAGACGCTATCCCAGCCGATTGCCAGAGGCATTCCGGGTCGAGCACAGCGGAACAGGGTGCCTGTGATCGGCAGCGCCGGCTTTGGCTCGGCCACCCACTGGAAGAAGGCTTGCGCGCGCAAAACCTCTTGCAGTTCCAGTTTGGTTCTAAAGCTCGTCGCGTTGAACTGTCCTTGAGCGAAGCGGTCGAGAAACTGGACCAGTTGTGCCTCGCGCTTCATTGCCACGGCGACTTTCGCGAGGGCGCGGCAAGCCATCCGGTAAGCGGACACGCGGTTGGTTCGGATTCGATTGACTGTGCGCGTAAACGTCTCCCAGCGGGCGCTTCGCTCCCCGACGAGGCTGGTGTCGAGGATGCCGAGGAACTTTACGGTTCGCCCCGCTGCCAGCAGCCGCGCCGCAACTTCGAAGGCAACAGCGCCGCCGAGCGAATGGCCGAGAAGTCGTACATGGCCCGAGGGTTGGGCGCGGCGGATCTGGTCGACGGCGGCGTCGGCCATATCGGCGAGGCTGTCTTGTCCGCGCAGTATCATAGCCAGGGCCGGATACCTGATCGGGGCAACACGGGTCACCTTGCCCATCGCTGCCGCAAAGGCAGCAAGGCTCGGGCCATAGCCGACGGACCCCGGGAACAGAAAAAGAATGGGAGGGTCGTGCTTCTGGGCGCGCGCGCTTTGATCGCCTGCCTGGGCGGACACGACCGCCTTGACCATTTGCTCCAGGCTCATCCCGACGGTGAAGGCCTCAAGGCCGAGTTCCTGCCCGATGGCGCTTTCGATTTCCATGACGCAGTGCAGCAGCTTCAGCGAATCTCCTCCGGCGTCATCCCAGCGTCCTGCCGCCACGCGCGTATTGAGAATGCTGGTCCATGCCCGCTGGACAACCTGCTGCGCGGTCAGCTTGCCTCGCGGCTCGAGCGGACGCGCGGTCGCCGCTGTCTCTCTGGCTGAAAGATCCATCTCTGCAAGTGTCGTGATGTCGACTTTGCCGCTCGGCAGACGCGGAATCTCGGCGATCGTGTGCAACCGCAAGGGACGCAGCGGCGGCGGCAGATTGGTCCTGACAAGCTGGCGAAGCTCGTCCGAAAAGGTCGCTTCGGCCGAGCGCCGAGGAACAGCAAAGGCGACAAGCTCATTCGCGGCCGTCACGATTGCCACGGCATCCGCGACAGAGGGTGCACAACGCAGCACCCGTTCGAGTTCGGCTGGCTCGACGCGTCGACCGTTGATTTTTACCTGGCGCCCCTTGCGACCGACGATGTGCAGCAGGCCTTGATCATCAAGTCGAACGAGGTCACCTGTCGCGAAAATCCGAAGGCCTGGATCGTGCGGGTCTGATGTTGCCGGCACAACCGCCCCGTCCTCCCAATGGCCAAGCAAGACATACGGGCTCCTGATCAGAAGCTCTCCGCTGCGGCCCGGTTGAACGCGGCGGCCCGCTTCGTCGACAATTGCGAAGGTGATTCCAGGCAGCAGCCAGCCAACTGGAACCGAATCTCCATGCTCTGGCCAGTCTCGCGGCAGGAACCATTGCGAGCCGGTGGTCTCGGTTGACGAGTAACCGATCTGGATAAGGCACGTATCGGAGACGGCCTTGCGCAGCAGGGCGATGTCGGTCCAGGGCACCTTCTCGCCACCGATCCGGGCGACTCTGAGTGAATGGAACGCTTCTGCAGGTCCGTCTGCCATAAGCGCGCGAAGCAGTGCCGGCACCAGATAGGTGATTGTCACGCCTTCGGATCGCACCAGGCGTTGAACGGCGCGCAAGCCGACCGCTTCGACTTCGACCAGATGCAAGGTGGCGCCGGTGAGAAGAGCAGCAAGAATCTCCCGGCACCCGGCGATTGTGGCGGGTCCGGTCAATGGCAAGAAAACATCATCCGAGTTGATGTGGCACGCATCGACATATTGCTGGACCCGGCACAGCAAGCTGCGCTGGCTGTTAACGATGCCTTTGGGCCGGCCCGTACTCCCTGACGTATAAAGCACGATGGCGGGCGCATCGACCGAGACGGAATAAGAACGAGGCACTTGCCCAGCCTGCGAGGCCGCACTGGTCGACACATCGATCCAACTGACCAGGTGAGGCAAACCATCGGGTCGGACATTGCCCTCGCCCAGGACAGCTGAGAGCCGCGCCCCGGCCACGATTTCAAGGATACGCGAGCTAGGATCTCGCGCGTTGAGTGGCACCGAAGGCCGCCCAGCCGTCATGCTTGCCAGCATGGCAACGGGATACCAGGCCGAGTTGGCCTGAAGAATCCCTATCGCCTGTCCGTCTGGGACGGCCGCCGCGATCTGGTGGGACAGCGTCTCGACTGACCGGAGGAGCTGGGAATAGGTCAGACGATTGGCGCCGTCGCTGATTGCAAGCTTGTCGGGGTACTGGCGGACGACATTTCTCAGGTGATCGAAGGCCGCAATGTTGGTAAAATCGACGCCCAATCTTTGAAATGGGCGCAGTACGGGACCACCCTGATCCAGTGCGTATTGTGGGACACTTGACCAATTATCCGAGGTCGTTGTCTGACAATCCACCGCTAGATCCTGATCCGCGACTTCTGATCCCAAATATGCCGAAGACATGAGTTGCCTACGCTAAGATTAGGGTCACTTATCGCCCCCCGCCCCAATCTTTTCATCGATCATTCTGATGATGCCCTGATCTTCCCTCAAGGACGCGCTTGGTTAGTCGCTTCGCCTGTTTCGCAAGCCGCCGGCCGAGCCAATCATGCCGGGCTCGCTGGCTGTTGTGGTGCGCATGACACGGACACATGCCAAGGCAGGCTCGAAGACCAAGGTGGGGTCGAAGATGGAATTGCCGCTATTCAGGCATATTGCCTATTCGGTGGTTCTTCCGGACGACACCGGCGATGCTTCGGTGTCGGAATAGCTGCCGGGGACGAAACAATAGGCATAGATCTGTCCCCGATTTTCGTCGGTCACGCGGATCCAATCCTTTTCCCACGTTCGGAAGGTAATACGCCCGCCCGTCATCATAGCTGCGGCTCTGAACGGACTCGGCGCGTTGACAACGCGCACCGAGATAACATCGTCGCCGTCCATACGCTCGACGAGATACGTCTGCATGAAAGCCTCCCCATGCCCCCGCTAGATCACCCGCACTTTAACGCCGGCTAATGAATTCGGTTGCAACTGCTTGGCGAAACTTTGGGTCCGATACTTTCCGTACCCACCGGCAACTTGGCCCTCCGTATCCGTCAGGTTTTTCAGCGACGGGATGCCAGTTCAGGGGAAGGCAGGCTGATTGCGGCCATGCCGGCGACATGCCAATCTGCGCCGCAACGTTAGGCCTCCGCCTCCGCGGGCAATGGAAAAGGCGCTCGAATGGGCTCCTTTATGCTGTCCGTGATCTGGCATTCTGCCCGTGATTTGGCCTCATCGGACGACCCTACAGGCCTTTGCGGGACATCCACATAGCGTGGCGTCGCCATCACCGAGGCATAGCAATGTGCGTCGGCGGAGAAATGGGACGGTTCGTGGTTTTCTGATCCGTTGGAACAGAAGGCCTGGTGCTGGAACGTCAATCGTATTTGGCCAGGAAACGCCCGACGGCGCTGAGGCAGTCGTGCTTTTCCTCCACATGCGGCATGTGGCTGGAATACGGGAAGACCAGGCCTTCAACGTACGGGATAAGATCCAGAAAGGGCTGGACGCAGGCCTCGGTCGCTTCGTCGTAGAAGCCGCGGAAAACCAGGGTCGGCGCCTCGATCCGATGCAGGCGGTCGACGATGGTCCAGTTCCGCATCGTGCCGATGACGTGGAACTCATTGGGACCGTTCATGGTGTGATAGACGGTCGGATCTTCCTCGATTGCCGCAAATGTCCGGGCGACCTCTGGCGGCATCGGAACGACGCGACAGACATGACGGTCGTAAAAAGCCCTCGTCGCCGCAACGTATTCGGGGTGATCGGTGGTTCCCGCCGCTTCGTGCCGGTCGAGCGCACTTTGCACATCGGCCGGCAACTCGGCGCGCAATTGCCGGGCTCCTTCCACCCACAGCGTCATCGAGGCCAGCGAATTGGCCAGGATCAATGCCTTGAGCCCCTCAGGGCGGCGCACGGCGTGCTCGGCCGAGAGTATGCCGCCCCAGGACTGGCCGAGCAGGGCATAATGGCCGGCAATGCTGAGATGGGCGAGCAACGCATCGAGTTCGCCCAGGAAGAAATCGACGGTCCAGAAGTCGCCGCCCTTGTCCGGCAGATGGGTCGATTTGCCGTTGCCGATCTGATCGTAGTGGATGACGGCTCGCCCGGTTCCGGCAAGCTCCTTGAATGAGTCCACATAGTCGTGGGTGCAGCCCGGTCCACCATGAGCGACGACCAGGGGCAGCTTGCCCGACCCGAGGTCCCCGGTCACACGGTACCAGGTGCGATAGCCCTTGTAGTCGCTAAATCCTTCGGTGATCGCATGTGCCGTCACAGTCCAAGCTCCGCATCATGGCGCGGCAGGAGCCACTTTGGTGCACCCCTCCCAAGCCTTGTTTGCGGCCGACGGTACTAAGCGGCCCAGCGCATTTACAGCTAGCACTATTTATAGGTTCGCCGGTTATGGGTTCGCCCGAGGCAAGGCCGATCGCCCGCAGGTCGCGAGCCTCAATGCTCCGGTTCGAGCAGCCGGTAATGGGCGGCGAGCGCGATGGCATGGAAGCGGTTGCGCGCGCCAAGCTTTCGCGTCGCCGCGTTGAGGTGCAGCGTTGCGGTAGGCACCGCGCGGCCAATCTCACGCGCGACCTGCTTGGCCGTCAGTCCGGCAGCGGCCAGGCGCAGGCACTGACGTTCGCGCGACGTCAGATGGACATGTTGGCAGGTGCGGATTCCGGCGTCGAAACCGGCGTAGGCGGAGTCATGCAGCAGATGACCCAGATCTCCGATCTCGGCGATCAAGGGTCTGGCTTCGAGCTCGAACCCGGCCTCCGGATCGGCACGGATCGCGGTGAAGGTGGCGAGATCGCCGCCGGCAAGGCGAATGGGTACGGTGACGCCGCAGGTCATCCTGGTGTCAAGCAAATAGCTGACCACAGGATCGTGCTTGGACTGGAGCACGCGCTGCATGACGGTGCTCTGAACGCCGCTGTGCGACCAGAAAAACGGTCTCGATACGGTGAGCGCGGCCTCCTGCACCGGATCAAGCTGATAATATCCGCCCTTGCACCAGAGATCCTGCATGTCGCGCGGCACGTTGCGCAGAGCCATCAACGAGGGCGTGATAAGCTCACCCTTGTGACTGACCGGCACGGGCGTATAGTCGTAGATGAATGCGGTGAAACCGATGGGCTCCAGCACCTCCGTTGCCACCGCCATGGCAGCGTCGATGCTCATTCCGGTTTGGAACCGGCTCTCTAGATCGCCTGGAAGGCTTTGCATCGGGCAAGCTTACCCGCTGATGATTGCTTGTCAAATAGCCATGTCGGCCGGCTGCTCAACAAATAGGCGGGGATAAGCCTGTCCGACCCTATCTATCTTAATAGCTATCCCGTCCGGCTTCGCTCGCCGTAGTCTTTTGCGATCGGGCCAAGTAGCGCACACCGTTCGCAAACCCAGACTGTTTCAGCCGCGCAATGGTCGATCGACCGGGTTCAGCGCGGCAAAAGCCGACACGCCTCCATGAGGGAACAAATATGCGACCCCAAAAAGCATTTGCAGCGTTGATACCCTGCCTGGCTCTGCTCGGCGTGACCATGATGTCGCCGGCAAGCAGTGCCTTGGCCACCGAGGGCAAGCCAGGCGGCACACTCCGACTGCTGGCCAATGCCGCGGCAGGCACTGCCGATCCGCACATCAACTACACGCTGCAGTATTTCCAGATCAATTATGTCCTCTACGATGGCCTGGTGACCTACAAGAAGGCCGGGGACAAGACCGGCTTCGAAGTCGTCGCGGACCTGGCGGAAAGCCTCCCGCAGGTCGAGAACGGCGGCAAGACCTACGTCTTCAAGCTGCGCAAGGGCATCAAATTCGCGGATGGCTCGGATGTCACCACGAAGGACGTGGTGGCTTCGTTCCAACGCATCTTCAAGATCAGCGGGCCGACGGCCGGGACCTTCTACAAAGGCATCGTCGGCGCGGATGCATGCTTGAAGGCCCCCGCTGCATGCACGCTCGAAGGTGGCCTGTCGGTCGACGATGCGGCCGGAAGCATTACCTTCAACCTGGTCCAGCCGGATGCCGAGTTCCTGCAGAAGCTGGCCGTTCCACACGCGTCGATCCTGCCGGCGAGCGCGCCGCTGAAGGACGCCGGCACCGATCCGATCCCGGGTACCGGACCGTACATGATCGCCAGCTACGACCCCAACAAGCTAATGAAGATTGTGCGCAATCCTCACTTCAAGGAATGGAGCAAGGAAGCGCAGCCGGCCGGATATCCGGACGAGATCGACTATGAATTCGGCCTTACCGACGAGGCGGCGGTGACGGCGGTCGAGAATGGCCAGGCGGACTGGATGTTCGACCCACCGCCGTCCGACCGTCTCGCCGAACTCGGCACCAAATATGCCGCGCAGGTCACGGTTCACCCGCTGACGGCAATGTGGTATGCGCCGATGAACACCAATCTGGCGCCGTTCAACGACATCCGCGTTCGCCAAGCGGTGAACTTCGCAATCGACCGCGCCGCGATCGTCAAGCTGTTCGGCGGCAGCAATCTGGCGCAGCCGGCCTGTCAGATCCTGCCGCCGGGCTTCCCGTCATTCGCAGCCTATTGCCCGTTCACCGCCAATCCAGGTGAGAAGTGGTCGGCGCCGGATATGGACAAGGCCAAGCAATTGGTCGCGGAATCGGGAACCGCAGGTCAGGAGGTGACGATCATCACCGAGGACACCACGGTCTCCAAGGCGATCGGCGTCTACCTGCAGGATGTGCTCAACCAGCTTGGCTACAAGACGTCGGTCAAGCCGATCTCGCAGAACATACAGTTCACCTACATCCAGAACACCAATAACAAGGTGCAGATTTCGATCTCGCAATGGTTCCAGGATTACCCGGCGCCATCGAATTTCCTGCAGGTCTTGTTCAGCTGTGCCTCGTTTACGCCGGGCTCCGACGCCTCGGTCAATATTTCGGGGTTCTGCGACAAGTCGATCGACGCATCGATGGACGAGGCAGAGGCAGCCACCATCGCCGATCCGGCCAAGGGCGCGACACTCTGGACCGCCATCGACAAGGCTGTGACGGACAAGGCTCCGGTCGCTGTCCTGTTCACGCCAAAGCGCGTCGATGTGATCTCTTCCAGGCTGAAGAACTTCACCTTCAGCCCGCAATTCTACTGGATTGTCAGCCAGTCCTGGGTGGAATAGCCGACCGGAGCCAATGCGACGGAGTGCCGCTGGCTCTCCGTCGCATTTCCTTTTCCAGCGGATCAGCGCATCTTCCAGGCCGCGATTTTTCCCAGGCAATCCTGTTCATGGTCAATGTCATTGCGGACCAGCCTGCCGTCCCGGTTCGCCGGGCCACCGATGGCCCGTGGCGCACCGCTTGGCGCAAGCTGAAAGGCGATCGTTCGGCAATATCTGCCTTCGCCGTGCTCGTCGTCATCGTGATCGCCTCGCTCGCGGCGCCGCTTTATGCGCGATACGTCTCCGGCACCGATCCATTTGTGACCAATCTCAATGGCGAGATCGTCGTCGATGGGGTGACCCAGCCGGTGCTGCAGCCCTCCACCGAAGGCCTTGGCCTCGGCATGACGCCGGTCGGGCCGACCTGGCGCATCGGCCCCTATATGCTCGGTGCCGACAACCAGGGCCGTGACGTCGCGGCGCGGCTGCTTTACGGCGGACGGGATTCGCTGTTGATCTCGGGTGCTGCAGCCGTGCTGTGCCTTGTCCTCGCGACATTCCTGGGGGTCGTTTCCGGCTTCTTCGGCGGCATCGTCGACATCGGCCTGTCGCGCATTCTCGACGTGCTCTGGGCTTTTCCGATTTTCCTGTTGGCGATTTCGTTGTCGATCGTGCTGATTGCGCAGAGTATCCAGATCGGTCCGTTCGAAATCCGCTCCGGCAGCCTGTGGCTACCGGTCTTCATCATCGGCATCGTCTATGTGCCCTATGTGGCGCGGCCGATCCGCGGCCATGTCCTGACCTTAATGCATGCCGAATTCGTCACCGCTGCGATCGGCCTTGGCGCATCGCCCTGGCGCATCCTTTTGCGCGACATCATGCCCAATGTGGTGACCCGCATCATCGTTTTCGTGCCGTTGATCCTGGCGCTCAACATGATGACGGAATCCTCGCTGTCGTTCCTGTCGATCGGCGTGCAGCCGCCGGATGCCAGCTGGGGCACGATCATCCAGGACGGCCAGGGCCTGCTCTATTCGCGGCCGGTCGTGGCACTGGCGCCGGGGCTAGCCATTGTGATCACGGTGCTGGCCCTAAACATTCTGGGCGACGGCGTGCGCGACGCGCTCGATCCGAAATCCTCGCCGAGGGGCGTCTAGTGGTTGCCGCGCTCGGCTTCCGGCTTGGCCAGATGGTGCTGGTTATGTTCGGTATCAGCGTCGTCGCTTTCCTGATCTTCTTTGCGACGCCTGGCGCTGATCCATCGGCGCGCATTGCCGGCCGCAATGCTTCGCAAGAGACGCTGATCCAGGTGCGCCACGATTTCGGTCTCGACCGGCCATTGCCGGTGCAATATGGGCTGATGATGAACCGGCTTTTCGTCAGCCGCGATCTCACCTCCTTCGTCAATCGCGGGCAGCGCGTCATTCCGACCGTGATAAGCGCCATTCCCGTGACGCTTTCGCTGGTCGGCGGCGCGGCAGTGCTGTGGGTGCTCGGCGGATTGATCGTCGGTGTGATCGCAGGCGCAACGCGCGGTACATTCATTGATCGCGCGCTGATGACCCTGAGCCTGGTAGGCGTGTCGATCCCGGTCTTCTGGCTGGGCGAGGTCGCCAACCTGCTGACGCAAAGCCGCTGGCACGACAGCTGGCTGTTTTCCTGGGTTCCTCCGCTCGGCTACATCCCCCTGACCGAGAATCCCTGGGGCTGGTTCAAGGCGCTCGTCATTCCGTGGTTCACGCTGGCAACCCTTTATGTCGGTCTCTACGGCCGGGTGCTGCGGGCAAGCCTGATCGAGATGATGCAGGAGGATTTCATCCGCACCGCCCGAGCCAAGGGGATCGGCGAGCGGCGGGTGGTGCTGCATCATGGCCTCAGGACCTCGCTGGTCGCATTTGTTACCATGTTCGGCCTCGACTTCGGTGCCCTGGTCGGTGGCGGCGCGCTGCTGACCGAAGTGGTCTTCGGACTGCAGGGCGTCGGAAAACTGACCTACGAGGCGCTGCAGACGCTCGATCTGCCGATGATCCTTGCCACGGTGATCTACGCCGCCTTCTTCGTGGTGATGGCAAACTTCGTCGTCGACGTGGTCTTCGTCTTCATCGACCCGAGGGCTCGCGATGTCGGCTGATGCTCCTCTTCTGGTGGTCAAGGACCTCGCCGTCTCCTTCCGCAGCGACGAGGGCCTGGTGCGCGCGGTGGGAGGTGTTTCGTTCTCTGTCGAGCAGCGCGAGATCATCGGTGTGGTCGGCGAATCCGGTTCGGGCAAAAGCCAGACCTTGCTCGCCATTATGGGGTTGATCGACAGCCCCAACGCTATCGTCTCCGGTTCCATCCGTTTCATGGGACAGGAGCTGATCGGGCTCAAGCGGCGTGCGCTCGATGCCATTCGCGGCCGCCAGATCGCGATGATCTTCCAGGATCCGATGTCTGCGCTCACCCCGGTGCATACGATCGGCAACCAGATCGGCGAGCAGGTCCGCGCGCATGAAAAAGTGTCGGCGAAAGCGGCACGGGCGAGGGCCGTGCAATTGCTGGATGCGGTCGGCATCGCAAATTCGGGTCGGGTCATCGACAGCTACCCGCACCAGCTTTCCGGCGGTATGCGCCAGCGCGCGGTGATTGCCATGGCGCTCTCGTGCAACCCGGCGCTGCTCGTCGCGGATGAACCGACTACAGCCCTCGATGTTACCGTGCAGGCGCAGATCCTCGAACTGATCGGACGATTGCGCGACCAGTTCGGTTCCGCTGTGATCCTGGTCACGCACGATCTTGGCGTCGTCGCCGAAGTCGCGGACCGGGTACTGGTGATGTATGGCGGACGCTTTGTCGAGGAGGGCGGCAAGAGCAGCGTGTTCCGGGCGCCGCTGCATCCCTACACATGGGGCTTGTTCGGCTCGATCCCGCCGATAGAGGGACCACGTCCAGCCCGGCTCGCTGCCATTCCGGGAATTCCGCCGTCGCTCTCCAACCTACCGAAAGGCTGCGCCTTCAGCCCCCGCTGCGCCTTTCGCCATGACGCCTGTCTGGTTCAACTGCCGATCATGCAAGGCGAGAGCCATCGCGCCGCGTGCCTGTTGCCGGAGCCTACGCGCACACAATTCGCTGCCCAGAGGCCTGGCGGCGTGGTGGAGATGCAACGATGAATGCCATGCCACGCGAACGTCCGCTGCTTCGTGCCGGCGACCTGTCGAAGCGCTATAGCGTCGGCCGCTCGATCTTCCCGGCGCAGCGCCGGATCGTGCATGCGGTTGATACGGTGTCGCTCGACATCTGGCCCGGGGAGACCCTCGGCATCGTCGGCGAGTCCGGTTGCGGCAAATCCACGCTTGGCCGGTGCCTGGTGCGTCTGACCGAAATCAGCTCGGGGTCGCTGGAATTCGAGGGCCGCGACATCAGCGACGCCTCCCAGCGCCAGCTTCGTCCGTTGCGGCGGCAGATGCAGATGGTCTTTCAGGATCCCAGCGCTTCGCTCAATCCGCGCCGGCGGGTCGGCGATCTGCTGGCCGATCCGTTCCGCATCCATGAACGCCTCTCGGCATCGGAAATGGCGGACCGCGTGGCCGAGCTCCTGCGCCGGGTCGACTTGTCGCCCCAGCACGCATCGCGCTACCCGCACGAATTCTCCGGCGGCCAGCGCCAGCGTATCGGCATCGCCCGCGCGCTGGCGCTGCGGCCACGGCTGATCGTGGCCGACGAGCCGGTCTCGGCGCTCGACGTGTCGATCCAGGCGCAGATCGTCAATCTGCTCGCCGACCTGCGCGAGGAGTTCAACTTGACTTATGTGTTCATCGCCCACGATCTTTCCGTGGTGCGTCAAATCTCGAGCCGTGTGGCGGTGATGTATCTGGGATCGATCGTGGAGAGCGGGCCGACCGACGAGGTCTTTGCGGCGCCCAGACATCATTACACCGCGGCGCTGCGTTCCGCCGTGCCGATACCCAGCATCGACCGGGCGCGGCGCGGCCGGCTGGTGCTCAAGGGTGATCTGCCCAGCCCGATGAACCCACCCTCGGGGTGCCGGTTCCACACCCGTTGCCCAGCTGCCACCCCGATCTGCCGCAGCGAGCGCCCGCTTCTCCAAAGCACTGGCGAGGGCCGCCTGGTTGCTTGCCATCATCCAGCCGGCGGTTGACGACGGGAATTCTCGTTCAGCGATATCGGATCAGGACCGTTCAGCCGTAATCGTCGCTTCGGCGAGAATAGAGGCCGATCTGGACGCCGCACGATCCGACGCTATGTTGCGATGATCTTCGGAATACCCGTTCAGGCATTCCTCGGCCAATTGCTGGTCGGCCTCATCAACGGCTCGTTCCACGCAATGTTGAGCCTGGGCCTGGCTGTCATATTCGGCCTGTTGCGCGTCATCAATTTCGCCCACGGCGCGCTCTATATGCTCGGCGCCTTCGTCGGGTACCTGCTTCTCGCCCGATTTGGCATCGGCTACTGGCCGGCTCTGATCCTGTCGCCGCTGATCGTCGGCGGCTTCGGCGTCGTGGTCGAGCGCCTGGCGCTGTCGAGACTTTACGACATCGACCCGCTCTACGGGCTGCTTTTCACCTTTGGCCTCGCGCTCGTGCTCGAAGGGGTGTTCCGTTACTACTATGGCGTATCGGGAAGTCCTTATTCCGTGCCGCCGCTGCTCTCCGGGGGAACCAATCTCGGCTTCATGTTCCTGCCTAATTACCGCGGCTGGGTGGTGGTCGCCTCGATGATCGTCTGTTTCGGCACCTGGGCGCTGATTGAGAAGACCAGGCTTGGCTCCTATCTGCGCGCGGCGACGGAGAACCCCGGGCTGGTGCAGGCTTTCGGCGTCAACGTGCCGTTGCTGCTGACCCTCACCTACGGCCTCGGCGCCGCTCTTGCCGGGCTTGCAGGGGTTCTCGCCGCGCCGATCTATCAGGTGAGCCCGCTGATGGGATCTGACCTCATCATCGTCGTCTTCGCCGTCGTCGTGGTCGGCGGCATGGGATCGATCCTCGGGGCGATCGTCACCGGTTACATGCTTGGCCTCGCCGAAGGCCTGACCAAGGTCTTCTATCCCGAAGCCTCCAATCTGGTGGTCTTCGTCATCATGGCAATCGTGCTTCTGGTCCGGCCAGCCGGCCTGTTCGGAAGGGATGCCTGAGATGGCCGAACTGACACTTCGCGAGATGCGTGCCAAGAATTCGGCACGGCTTGAATGGGCGCTGGTCGGGCTCGGCATCCTGGCGCTGCTGGTGGCGCCTTTCTTCGTCTATCCGATCTTCCTGATGAAGATGCTGTGCTTTGCGCTGTTTGCCTGCGCCTTCAACCTTCTGCTCGGCTACACCGGGCTGTTGTCCTTCGGCCATGCGACATTCTTCGGCGGGGGGCCTATTTCACCGCATACGCGGTCAAGGTCTGGGCTGGCCGCCGGAAGCGGGCATCCTGCTCGGTGTCCTGGGAGCTGCGCTGCTCGGCCTTGTGATGGGCTTCTTTGCCATCCGCCGGCAAGGCATCTATTTCGCCATGATCACGCTGGCGCTGTCGCAGATGTTCTTCTTCTTTTGCGTGCAGGCGCCGTTCACCGGAGGTGAGGACGGCATCCAGGGCGTGCCGCGCGGCAGGCTGCTTGGAATGCTCGACCTGAACGTCTCGATGAACATCTATTATTTCGTGCTGGCGGTCTTCCTGATCGGCGTGTTCGCCATCTGGCGCATCATCAACTCGCCTTTCGGCATGATCCTGCGTTCCATCCGGGAAAACGAGAGCCGGGCCATTTCGCTGGGCTATTCCGTCGCCAACTACAAGCTGGCGGCTTTCGTCATGTCGGCAACATTGGCCGGGCTGGCCGGCGCGCTCAAGGCGATCGTTTTTCAGTTTGCCACGCTCACCGACGTCACCTGGCAGATGTCGGGCGAGGTGATCCTGATGACGCTCCTCGGCGGCATCGGCACCATGGCCGGGCCGATCATCGGCGCCAGTCTGGTCGTCGGCCTGGAAAACACGCTCGCCACCTCGAACTTTCCGGTGACCATCGCCACCGGCCTGACCTTCATGGTCTGCGTGCTGGTTTTCCGGCGCGGTATTGTCGGTGAGGTCTATGCGCGGTTTCTCGGGCCAAAGGGTGACGCGAAAGACTGAACGGCTCAGTTCCGCCTCGCTAGGCGATGCGTAAGCCTTGCGCGTCGAGAAGCACGCAGCCCAGCGGGTCGAAGCAGACATCGACCGCTTCGCCTTCACGCAGCGGCTGGCCGTCGATCAACGTGTTGGCGCGCACCAGCGTGCCGGCGCCGATGTCGATCTCGTAGACCGCATTGCCGCCGAGATAGGAGGTCGAGACGATCCGTCCCGCCAGCCTGTTGGCAGCACCGGCGGTACCGACGGTAAGCTTCTGCGGGCGAACGACGACGGTGACCGCGCTGCCGGTCGCGAGCGCCTTCGGCGCGGCCGCCTTTACGACATGGCCGGTGGCCAGCGCGATCGTCGCCATCTTGCCGTCCATCACTGTCACGCTGCCGGGCAGCATGTTGGCCTTGCCAAGGAAATTGGCGACGAAAGCGGTGGCCGGCTGGTCATAGACCTGCGTGGGGGAGCCGATCTGCTCGATCAGGCCGGCGTTCATCACGACAATGTGGTCGGACATCGACAAGGCTTCTTCCTGGTCGTGCGTCACGAAGATAGCGGTGATGCCCGTCTCCCTCTGGATTTTCTTGATCTCGACGCGCATGTCCTCGCGCATATTGGCGTCGAGCGCCGACAAGGGCTCGTCCAGCAGCAGCACTTCCGGCTCGAAGACGATGGCGCGGGCCAGTGCGATGCGTTGCTGCTGGCCGCCCGAGAGCTGCGACGGCAGCTTTGTCTCACTGCCGGGCAGCCGCACCATATCCAGCGCCTTCTTGACCCGGCGCACGATTTCCGGTTTCGGCACGTTTCGGTATTTCAGGCCGAATGCAACGTTGTCGAAGACGTTCTTGTGCGGAAAGAGCGCGTAGTTCTGGAACACCAGACCAATGTTGCGCTTATAGATCGGGATGTCGTCGACCCGCTTTCCGCCGATCGAGATCTGGCCACTGGAGATGTCGACCAGGCCCGCGATCGAGCGCAGGATCGTCGTTTTGCCGCACCCGGACGGCCCAAGCAAGGTGACGAAACTGCCCTTGCGGATCGCCAGCGAAAAATCGCGAACCGCTGCGAACTTGCCGTAGAAAATATCGATGTCACGAAACTCGACCGCAGGCTTTCCTATCGGCTGGCTCTCGCCCTGGGCGAGCGGGTCGAGATCAGCCCCGGCCGAAGCCGGCCGGGGCTGCTGGTCGTGGCTGTTGTCGTCATGCACCTTTCGACACCCTGTCCCATTGCTTGGTCCATGCGTCTTCGTTCTTCGCCCAGTAGAGCGGATCGGCGAAGGTCAGCGACTTCATCGATCCGGTTGGGTCGAAGGCCGGAAGCGCCGCGATCTTGTCGGTCAGCTTCACCTTGGTCGGGTCAAGCGACGGCGGATAGTTCTGGCCCTCGGCGACGGCGATCGACGTGGCCGGATCCAGCATGAAGTTGATCAGTTCCTCGCATTCGGCCATCGGCGAACCCTTGAGCACCAGCATATCCTCCATCCACGCGTATGAGCCGGCAGGGTCGAGATAGCCGATCGGCTGGCCCTGCTGCTGCAGGGCGGCGACACGTCCTGACCAGGCATCGGTGACGACGATCTCGTTGCGCGAAAGGAGGTCCATCAGTTCCGCGCCGGAACTCCAGAATTTCTTGGCCAGGTCGCGGGTCTCGCGAACCTTGGCCCAGACGACGTCCATGTCCTGGATGTTGTTGGGGTCCTGTTTCGTCTGCAGCGCCGCATACCAGACGCGCGTCGTCATATCGGCGTAGCCGCCGATCTTGCCGGCATATTTCTTGTCGGTAAGCAGGTTGGCGCCCTTTTCCTTGGCTTCCTCCGGCGAGATGACCTTGTTGTTGTAGGCGATGCCGGTGGTGCCGTAATCATATGGCACTGCCGACAGCTTCGGCGTGATCTTGCGGAACGGCTCGATCATGGCGGTCAGCACATTCGCCATGTTCGGAATGTTCGCCTCGTTGATCTCCGAATTGAAACCGCCATTGACGTATTTGATGTAGTAGTTGACGCCGGAAGAATGGACGATCTGGAAGTCGCCTGGTTTCGACGTCTTGATCTTGGTGATGATCTCGTTCTCGTCGCCAAAGGTGCCCTGGACGACCTTGACCTTGGACTTGGCGGTGTAAGGCTGGAACGCGTACTTATCGATCGCCTCCTGCACCACGCCGCCCCATCCGTCGAAGCGCACTTCCGAAACCGCGGCCAGCGCCCGTCCCATCCAGGGCATGGAAAGCCCGGTGGCGGCGGCAGCGGCGGCCGTCAGCGTCAGGAATGATCGCCGGCTGATGTCGCCATTGGCATAGCGTTCGTTGAGCCGTTCCAGTCGTTTGGCGGTTGTCAGTTTCATTTCCATTCTCCCATTTTCATCTTCACTTGCTTGCCTTGAACCAGGTGAGGCTTTGCAGGATGAGCCCGCCAGCCAAGGGAATGCCGACCGTCAAAAGGATCATGACGGTGCCCAGCGCGTTCACCTCAGGGCTGATCGAGATCTTCAGCATCGAAAGGATTTGCGTCGGCATGGTCTCGACGCCCGCCGGCCGCCAGAACAGGCTGGCCGAGGTGTTGTCGAACGAAATGGTGAAAGCGAGCAGAACACTGGCAAGCACTGCGGGAATGAGCAGCGGCAGCGTGATTTCGCAGAATGTCGACACACGCGGCGCCCCGAGCGAAAGCGCCGCCTCCTCATAGGAACGTTTTATGCCGACCATGCGTGCCTGGACGATCAGCACCACATAGGGGAGCGTGAGCAGAATGTGGCCGAGCACCAGCAGCGTCATGCTGCGCGGCTGGTCGACGGCTTTGATCATGACCAGCAGGCCGACGCCGAGTATCGTTTCGGGGACCAGCGCGGGAAGAATGACAAGCGTGTTGATCGCCTGCTTGCCACGGAACTCGAAGCGCACCAGCGCCAATGCCGCCATGATGCCGAGCAGCGTCGTCACCGTTGCCGTCACCAGGGCAATCCACATCGATGTCCGGAAGGCGTCGAGAACCGGCTCGTTGGTGAGTAGCTTTTCGTACCATCGCAGGCTGAAGCCGGTGAGGGGAAAGCCGCCGAACATCGAGGCGTTGAAGGAAAGCACGACCGTGGCGAGGATCGGCGCAAACATGAAGACGTAGACGCATACCGTGATCGCGCCGGTCAGCCGCCACGCCCATCTGCCTTCGCGATCGGGATGATCCGCTCTCATGCACTGAGGCCCTTCATGATCTGCGATAGGCCCATATAGCGGCTGTAGGCGGCCGCGGCCGCGCCGAGCAGGACGAACAGGACGATGGAAAGCGTGGCGCCCATCGGCCAATTGAGCTGCCCCATGATGGTGTCGTAGATCAAGTTGCCGAACAGCGCATCGCGGCTGCCGCCGAGCAGCTGCGGCGTCACATAGGAGCCGGCCGCCAGCACGAAGCAGAGCAGCAGCCCGGCGCCCAGCCCCGGCATCGATAGCGGCAGGGTCACTTCGCGAAACGCCTGCGCGCTGGTACAGCCCATCGAGCGGGCGGCGGCGATCAGCGTGCGGTCGATGCTTTCCAGGCTGACATAGACGTTCAGGATCATATAGGGCAGCAGAAAATGCAGCAGCCCCATGATGACGGCGCCCTCGGTGTAGAGCATCGGCAACGGCTCGTTGATAACCCCCAGCCTGATGAGCACGACGTTGATCAGCCCCTGTTCGCCGAGAATATGGATCCACGAGAATGTCCGGATGGTGAAGCTGATCCAGAACGGCACGATGAGCAGCAGCAACAACAGCCATTTGTGCCTGAAGGTCGTGGCCCAGATGAAATAGGCGGGGAAATAGCCAAGGATCGCGCAGATCACAGCGGTGATGGCGCCGACGCGAACGGTCTTCCAAAGAAAACCGTGATAGTAGCTGTCGATGAGGAATTCCTTCCAGTTGTCGAAGGTCAGCACCGCCGACTCCACCCCCGCGGTGACGAAGGTGAAAAACGTGTAGACCGTCATCATCGCGATCGGCAGCAGCAGAAGCAGGGTAAGCAGTAAAAGCACAGGCGCGACGAGGACCCAGGCCAGTCGCTGATCGTATAATTTCCACCCTTTGGTCACGACCCGTCCAACCACTTTATGTGAAAGCCGCCATCACCGGGCTCGGCTCCGGACTAGATTGGGCGATCGGCGTTCAGGTGTCCACTCTGCATATGGCTCCTGCACAAATTCTGTGCAGGGCCACCGCGCGACCCTCGCCCTGCCGGATTCAACAAATTGCCCGGCGTTCCGCCTGCACATTGATTAAATCAGATATCCCGATATACAGGGTAATTTCGGATATAGATTTTACATGGGCCGGGCAATTTCATGAGTCGCAATTTTCTGGTGATTGAACCTGAGGAAGGCATTGCCGTGCTCAAGGGGCTTGCCTCCTCGGCGCGGATCTCGATGCTGAAACTGCTGCATGAGAAGGGGCCGATGAATGTCAACGAAATCGCCGCCGTGCTGTCGCTTCCGCAGTCGACCGTCTCGACCAACATCCAGGTGCTGGAGGATGCGGGGCTGATCCGCACCGAGAACCTGAAAGCGAAGAAAGGCAGTCAGAAAATCTGTTATCCGACGGCGGAAGAAGTGCTCGTCGTGTTCAAGAGCGAATATCGTGCGGTCAAGAACGACGCGATCGAAGTGTCGATGCCGATCGGGCTTTATACCGGCTTCGATGTTACCGCGCCCTGCGGCCTATGTTCGCCGGACGGCATCATCGGTCTGCTCGATGTGCCGAACACTTTCCTCGATCCGGACCGCATGAAAGCCGGTCTGCTATGGTTCACGCGCGGTTTTGTCGAATACCAGTTCCCCAACAATGCCAAGCTCGCCAATGCCGAGATCACCGGACTCGAAGTTGCGATAGAGCTGTCTTCGGAAGTGCCGGGCACCAGCGCCGATTGGCCCTCGGACATCACGCTGACGATCAATGGCGTCGATGTCGGCACCTGGACGTCGCCGGGGGATTTCGGCGACAAGCGCGGCGTCTTCACGCCCTCCTGGTGGAAGCTCAAGGGCTCGCAATACGGTAAGCTGAAGAACTGGCGAATTGCCAATGACGGCACCTATGTCGACGGCCTCAGGATTTCCGAAACCGGCCTCGCCGCACTCGATCTGAAGAGCCATCATTCAATCCGCGTCCGTATCGGCGTCAAGGACGACGCCAAGCGCCCCGGCGGGATCAATATTTTCGGCAAGGGCTTTGGAAATTACGATCAGGACATCCTGCTCAGGATCAAAACTGGTTTATATCATGAAACCGGGTTCTGAAGATAATGCAGCAATTTCAACTATCTGGCTTTCTGCTGTGCCAAAGTGTTCGTCTAATTGTCCTACATTTGGGTATTTTGGCTTGACGAAGGGCTGCCAATTCCTCTTTGATATCGGACAAGATGATTTAAATCATCGTTTGTGATATCGATGGGAGGAATGCATGAAGGCAGCCGTTACGGCTCATCCGCATTATGTCGTCTCGGAAATCGATCCGAGGCTCTACGGATCCTTCATCGAGCATCTGGGGCGGGCAGTTTACACCGGCATCTATGAGCCCGGCCATCCGACAGCGGATGCCAACGGCATGCGTCAGGACGTCATCGACCTCGTCAGGGAACTCAATGTTCCGATCGTCCGCTACCCCGGCGGCAATTTCGTCTCGGCCTACAATTGGGAAGACGGCATTGGCCCCAAGGAACAGCGCCCAGTGCGCCTCGACCTCGCCTGGCACACATCGGAAAGCAACGAAGTCGGCCTGCATGAATTTGCCGATTGGTGCACCTCCGCCAACACCGAGATGATGCTTGCCGTCAATCTCGGCTCGCGCGGCCTCGACGAAGCCCGCAATCTGCTGGAGTACGCCAACCATCCCGGCGGCAGCAAATGGAGCGACAGGCGCATCGCCAACGGCCGCAAGGAGCCGTTCGACGTCAAGCTCTGGTGCCTCGGCAATGAAATGGATGGCCCCTGGCAGATCGGCCACAAGACCGCGGACGAGTATGGCCGGCTGGCGCATGAGACGGCCAAGGCCATGCGCGCCTTCTCCAAGTCACTCGAGCTGGTGGTCTGCGGCTCTTCGAATGCCAAGATGCCGACCTACCCTGAATGGGAAGCGACGGTTCTCGACCATACCTACAACGAGGTCGACTACATCTCGCTGCACATGTATTTCGACAACGAAGCCAACGACGCTCCGAACTATCTCGCCATGAGCGAAAAGCTCGACGACTACATTGTCTCGGTCGCCGGCGTCATCGAGTATATCAAGGCCAAGAAGCGCTCCAACAAGCAGGTCTACATCTCGTTCGACGAATGGAACGTCTGGTACCATTCCAAGGAGCAGGACAGGAAGATACTCGGCGGCAGCAACGGCTGGCCGTTCGCCCCGCCGTTGCTCGAAGACATCTATAATTTCGAGGATGTGCTGCAGGTCGGCCTGATCCTCAACACCTTCATCCGCCGTTCCGATGTCGTCAAGATCGCCTGCCTGGCACAACTGGTCAATGTCATCGCGCCGATCATGACCGTTCCGAATGGCCCGGCATGGCGGCAGACGATTTTTTATCCCTATCTGTTTGCTTCTAACTATGGTCGCGGCAATGCGCTGGATCTCAAGGTGGAAAGCCCGACCTACAAATCCAGCGTTGCGGGCGACGTCGCCTATGTCGATGTTGCCGGCGTGCACGACAGGCAAACCGGCCACGTCACCTTCTTCGCCGTCAACCGCCATTCGAGCGAGGCAATCGAAACAGTGGTCGACCTCACCGGCTTCGGCGCGGCGGAGATCGTCAATCACCAGGTGATGGCACACGCCGATCTGAAAGCCGTCAATTCGGCCGAAAACCCTGGCAATGTCGGCCCCAGGAAGGGTGAGGGCGCCTCGCTCGCCGGCGGCAAGCTGAGCCTGTCACTGCCGGCCTATTCCTACCAGGTCATACGCCTGAGGCTCTGAGTTCAGGCGGATCATCGAGAAAGCGCAAACGCTGAGGAGGAGCGTCGACGTGACGGCCGATATCGAGATCAGGAACGTAAGCAAGCAGTTCGGTGCCATGACGGTGCTGGATCATCTGTCGCTCTCCATAAGGGCACGCGAATTCATCGTGTTCCTGGGCCCGTCCGGCTGCGGAAAATCGACGCTTCTTCGAATGATTGCCGGGCTCGAAGCAGTCGACAGCGGCGAGATTGCCATCAACAACGAGCGCATCGATCATCTGCCACCGGGCAAGCGCGGCATTGCCATGGTGTTCCAGTCCTATGCGCTTTATCCGCATATGACGGTGCGCGACAACATGGCCTTCGGCCTTGCGAATATCGGCGTACCAGGCAAGGTCATCGAGGCGCGCATCAATGAAGCCGCCCGCATGCTGGAAATGCCGCATCTGCTCGATCGCAAGCCGGGCCAGCTCTCCGGCGGTCAGCGCCAGCGCGTCGCCATCGGCCGTGCGATCGTCAAGGAGCCGAAGGCCTTTCTGTTCGACGAGCCGCTCTCCAATCTCGATGCCGCGTTGCGCACCCGCACCCGCATCGAGCTTGCCCAGCTTCACCAGCGGCTGCAATCGACGATGATCTTCGTCACCCATGATCAGGTCGAGGCAATGACGCTGGCCGACCGCATCGTCGTCATGAACAATCGCAAGATCGACCAGATAGGTACCCCGATGGAGATCTACGAGCGCCCGGCGACCAAATTCGTCGCGGGTTTCGTCGGCGCGCCGGCGATGAACTTCGTCGATGCGACGCTTGACAGATACGGCAAGAACGCCACGGCCAGGTTTGCGGACGGCGTCTCGGTGCAGACCGAGATCGCCTCCAGCCAACTGACCGATGGCAAGTACACTTTCGGCATCCGTTCTGAAGACGTGCGCATCGTTGCCGCCGGACAGGGCAATGCCGGCGGCGTGGTCGATGTGCTCGAGCGGCTCGGCGAACGCACCCTGATCTACGCGCGGCTGGGCGATGGCCAGCAGATCGTCGGCTCGGATACCGGCAACAGCCGCGTCGCCGTCGGCGACAGAATCGGGCTCGCCTTTGATGGCCAGAAATCGCATCTGTTCAACGAGACCGGCCGCGCCTGGCATGCGAGGGAGGCCTGAGATGGCTGACCGGCTGGCGATGTCCCCGACCGCGACGCTTGCTGTCGGCGTCAGAGCCCCTACCGCCGACATCTATGCGCCGCAATGGCGAAACGTCATTTTCGTTGCGCCATTCTTGTTCTTCTTCACCACGTTGCTGCTCTTCCCGCTGCTCTGGGGGATGTGGCTGAGTTTCCACAAGGCCGACACGTTCTCGTCCGGAAATTTTGTCGGTCTCGGCAATTACTCCAGGCTGTATCACGACAAGGTCTTCCTGCAATCGATCTGGAACACCTTCTATTTCGTGCTTCTGACGGTGCCGACGCTGGCGCTGATCGGCCTTTTCCTGGCGCTTTGCCTCAACCGCCGCACGCGCGCTGCCGCGGTTTTGCGGACGCTGTTCTTTTCCTCGTCGGTGCTATCGGTCACCATCGTCACGCTGATCTGGCGCATCGTCTTCATTCCGAATGTCGGCCTGTTGTCGACGATCTACGGATGGTTCGGCGCAACGGCTCCGGCCTTCATTTCCGATCCCAGCCTGGCGATGGTCGGCATCGCCATTGCCACCATCTGGTGGTGCATCGGCCTGCCGATGATGCTCTTTCTCTCAGCACTCCAGCAGATCCCGCAGGACATTTACGAGGCGGCAGCGCTGGACAATGCCAATCGCTGGCAGACGCTACGGTCGATCACGCTGCCGTCGATCAAGCGGACCTTCATCCTGGTGATCATCATCCAGATCGTGCTGCAATTCCAGCTCTTCGGCCAGGCCTGGCTAATGACGCGCGGCGGTCCGAACAATCTGACCAAGCCGATCGTGCTCTATATCTACGATACCGCATTCCGTCGCTGGGATCTCGGCCTGGGCGCCGCTGCATCGGAAATCCTGTTCATCCTCATCCTGGTCGCGGCCATGGCCCAGTACCTGGTGACACGCAGCAGGGGAGACCAGGCATGAGCGCCCCAGCAGCCTCCATCAAGGGCCGGGCATTTGGCGACCATTTGTTATTGGCCCTGGTCATCCTGCTTTCGATCGTCATGATCGCGCCGGTTCTGTGGGTCATCGGCCTGTCACTCAAGGACAATACGGAGCTGATGGCCGATCCGAACTCGGTGTTTCACGCACCCTATACGCTGAAGAACTACATCAACACCGTCGGCACCTCGTCCGTGTTCATCTGGGTGCGCAACAGCATCATCGTCTCGGGCGGATTGACGCTCGGCACGTTGATCCTGTCGTCGCTCGCCGGCTACGGTTTTGCACGGCTGAATTTCCCCGGCCGAGACGTGCTGTTCGTGATCGTGCTGTTCGGTCTGGCGGTCCCGGAACAGGCCGTGCTTGTCGCCCGTCACCAGATCTTCAGCATGCTGAAGTTCCACAACACCTATCAAGGGCTCATTCTGCCGGGCCTTTCGGCTCCGTTCGGTGTCTTCCTGATGACCCAGTATTTCAAGGCCATCCCGAAGGAGCTGGACGAAGCCGCCATGCTCGATAACGCCAGCCGGCTCAGAATTTTCTGGAAGGTGCTTCTGCCGCTCACGCTGCCTGCGCAGGCGACGCTCGGCATCTTCACCTTTCTCGGGGCCTGGAACGACTACTTCTGGCCGCTGATTTCGGCGACGAGGAAGGACATGTTCACGCTGACGGTCGGCATGGCCTCGACCCAGACCAACTTCGCCCAGTCCGAAGGCATCGGCTTCCTGATGGCGCAGGCGGTGTTCGCCGGTGCACCGATCCTGATCGTCTACCTGTTCTTCCAGAAATACATCGTCACGGCGGTCTCCGGCGCTGCGGTGAGATAACGAAGATTGCCTGACGGCCGGGGGAATGCGCAGCAATTGAAGCACGAAAGCCAATCCAGGGTGGAGCGGCGGAAACTCAGTAGGAGGAACTGATATGAAACTGAAGAAAATACTGTTTGCCGCAGTCTCTGCGGGCGCAATGATGCTCGCAAGTCCAAGCTTCGCGGCCACGGAGCTGAGCGTGCAGCGCTTTTTCGGCGCCTGCGATGCCGATTTCGGCACCAACACCGATGCCACCAAGGCCGTTGGCGAATGTGGCATCATCACCTCGCTAATCAACAAGTTCAACGCCGACAATCCCGATGTCCATGTCAACGTCACCACCGTGGAATGGCCCGGCTATGATCAGCTGACCGCGCAGTTCGCTTCAGGCGACGCTCCGGACATCGTCACGATCCATGAATCCGTACTGTCGGATTATCAGTCGAAGGGCCTGTTGATGCCGCTCGACGATCTCTTGAAGTCGGTCGGCGTGACACCCGACGCCTTCACCGACGCGGCACGCAATGGCGCCACCAAAGACGGCAAGGTCTATGGCCTGCCGATCGACAGCTGGACGATGCTCTATCACGTCAACATGGATCTTTTCAAACGAGCCGGCCTCGTCAATGCCGACGGCACGCCGATTTTTCCAAAGTCGCCCGAGGAACTGCTCGCCCAGGCCGAACAGTTCAAGCAGAAGACGGGCAAGCCTTATTTCGTCCAGAACCTGACCAATGAGACTGCACTCTACACACGCAACCTCTACACCTATCTTTTCCAGCAGGATTCCGATTTCTTTGCCGATCCGAAGCACGTGAAGTTGAATACGCCGGAAGCCAAGAAGGTCGTCGAGATGTACAAGGCGATCTTCGAGAAGGGCTACACCACCGAGGATCTCGATTATGGCGGCTCGATCAACGCCTTCCTTGCCGGCGAGGGTGGCGTCCACCTTAACGGCACCTGGGTGGTCGGCGATTACAACGCCCAGTCCGAGACCAAGGGTACGGCGCTCAACAAGGGCGGCTATGCGGTCTATCCGTATCCGCAGCTGTTTGGCGGCGCCCATGCGCAATATGCCGACGGCCACACCTGGGCCGTTTCGCAGAAAGACCGCACGCCTGAACAGATCGCGGCTATCGGTAAATTCCTGAAGTTCTTCGCCGACAACGACTTCGAATGGTCGCGCACCGGCCACTTGCCGGCCTACAAGGCCGTCATCACCTCGGACGCTTTCAAGGCACTGCCGCATCGCAACACGATCTCTGCGGTCGCTGATCTCGGCAAGCCGCTGCCGTCCGCCGTACAGCGTCAGTTTGCGATCCAGGACATTATCGGCGAAGAGATGAGTGCAGCAATCAGTGGCCAGAAGGACGTCGATACCGCGCTTGCCGACATGGAAAGCCGCGTCAACGAATTGCTCGCCAACATTTGATCACGGGTTTCGAAAGGCCCTCCCAAGGCCCCCGCGGCTGGAAACGGCCGCGGGGTTTTGGTGAGGGAGTGGTTATTGTCCTCGAATTGCGAGAACTTGCCGGTGGCGACCGGGTCAAACACGCCAACCACGGCGCCGCAACCTCGGCAGCAGCCGACGCAAGCCCTGGCCGGAGGATTCCGTTAGAACGCCGCGGCCATGGGCATTGCGACCTTGTTGGGGATCTGGATGTCGATCTCCAATCTCGACGTCGTTTCGCCGTGATCCATGCTCACCTGCAGGAAATCCTGGTCGACCTGAACATGCCGGGCGATCACCGCCATGATCTCCTCGCGCAACACCGAGACGAGATCGGGCTGGTTGCGGCTTCGACGCTCGTAGGCCAACAGCAGTTGCAAGCGCTCGCGCGCCACCGGCGCGCTGCCGCGGCGCTTGAAGATATCGAGCAGGTTCATGCTGCCCTCCTTCCCAACAGCCGGTCGAGGAGGCCCCTCCGTTCGAAAGGCAGAATGACCGGCAGGTCCTCGCCCTCGAGTCTTCTTGCCGCGTCGATATAGGCGCGTGCGGCGGGGTTAGTGTTTTCGCTGAGCGTAACCGGCGCGCCCACATTGGATGCGCGCAGCACGTCCTGGCTCTCGGGAATTATTCCCAGCAAGGGCGTCGACAGGATCTCGAGCACGTCATCGATGCTCAGCATCTCGCCGCGGGCAGCGCGCGCAGCATCGTAGCGCGTGACGAGGACGTGTTTGACAATCGATTCACCGTGCTCGGCTTTCATCGTTCTGGAGTCGAGCAGGCCGATGATGCGATCGGAATCGCGGACCGAGCTCACTTCCGGGTTGGTGACGATTACCGCCTCGTCGGCAAAGCGCATGGCAAGTTGCGCGCCCCGCTCTATGCCGGCCGGGCTGTCGCAGAAGACGTAGTCGAAAACGGAGCGCAGCTTGTCGATGACGTCGGCGACGCCTTCCTCGGTGAGAGCATCCTTGTCGCGCGTTTGCGAGGCCGGCAGCAGGAACAGCGTTTCGAGTCGCTTGTCACGGATCAGCGCCTGCGAAAGCTTGGCGGTTCCCTGAATGACGTTGACGATATCGAAAACAACGCGCCGCTCGGCACCCATGATCAGATCGAGGTTGCGCAGGCCGACGTCGAAATCGACGAGAGCCACCCGCTTGCCGGTTTTCGCGACCGCGGCGCCGAGAGCGGCCGTCGAGGTCGTCTTGCCGACACCCCCTTTGCCGGATGTGACAACCACTACCTTGCCCATATTTGTGCCTCCAATGTTGTTAGTTGAGCGGTGCGACGCAAAGTGCGCCGTCCTCGAGAAAGGCCTGTACCGGCCTTCCTCGCGAGGAGGCGTCCATCTCCTCGGCAGTGCGGTACCAGCCGTCCACCGCCAGAAGTTCGGCTTCGTTTTTCCGGCAAAAGATGCGAGCCGCGGAATTTCCCGTGGCGCCGGCGAACGCACGTCCACGCAGCGTGCCGTAGACGTGGATCGATCCTCCGGCGATGATCTCGGAACCGGAACTGACGGAGCCGACAATGACCACATCGCCATCGGGATGAAAGATCGACTGGCCGGAGCGGATCGGTGCCTTGATCATCAATGAGTTCGGCGCCTGCGGCTCTTCCGTCTTGGCCTCAGCTGCGGCCTTCGGGTCCGGCTGCACGTAAAGCGCGTCGGCGGTGGCCTCCTTGGCGCCAACGAGGAGCGGCGGCAGATCGGCACCGAGAGCAACATTGCCATCGGCCTCGATCGCGTAAATGCGAATCCCGCGCTCCGCGAGCTGTGAGACCAGATCCCGCATCTCGCCCACCTCGGGCTTGAGTATATTCAGATCGAGCACGACCGGGCGGCCGGCAAAGAAGCCGGGAGAGTTTTCGGTCCAGTGATCGAGGCTTTGCAGCCATTCCCCTAGCGGGGCCTCAGGGGTGAGGGTGAAGGCTACAAACGAGCGCGCTCGAAAGCGTATGGACTTGTTTTGGATGGGAGCGACGCAGGTCACAGAGGCGAGTCCTTACTGATTGGTTAAGGCTAGCCCGGCATGGTTAACGAAAAGTTAATGGCGGCTTCCCGAGGCGTTGGCGGAGGCATTCTTTTTGCCCCTGATCGCCCCGCCGGCGCCCTGCTTCCGATGCACGACGAGGTCCTCCTCGCGGCTGCCTGGAGGCGCCTCCAGTTCACGCGGTCGGCCGACCGGTATATTGTTGCCGGAATGCCGGGCCTATTAAGGAGTTATCGATTTGACAAGCGTTGCCAGGGGGCCTGTCGCGGATCGCGGTCGCGCTACCTATGACCTTGCCGCGACCGCCATCTTTGCTTCCAAATCAGACCCGCGCTTTCACTATTGCCTGTATGTGCCTCCCGCGGTTGGGGAAGGGGCCAAAGTCGATCTGATGGTCGCTGTCCATGGCACCGGCCGCACCTCTTTTCTTGGATTCCGCGATGCGTTTTCCGAGTTCGGACGCTGGAACGGCTGCGCCGTTTTGTGTCCGCTGTTTCCAATCGGCGTTCTCGGGGATGATGCCCGCAGCGGATACAAATATTTGCTCGAGGGCAACATACGCTACGATCAGGTGCTGCTCGCCATGGTTGAGGAGGTCAGCGCCAAATACAGTCAGGATTGGAGCCGCTTTGCCATGTTCGGATTTTCCGGCGGCGGGCATTTCACGCATCGTTTTGCTATTCTGCATCCCGACAGGCTCTGGGCGGCCTCAATCGGCGCGCCAGGCTCGGTGACCTTGCTCGATCCGACGCGTGACTGGTGGGTGGGCATTCGCGATCTGCCGGAGAAGTTCGGCATCACCTTCGATGCCGCAGCGCTGGCAAAAGTGCCTTTCCAGATGATCGTCGGCGACGCTGACCTGGAGACTTGGGAAATCACTCATGTCCAAGGCAGCACCCATTGGATGCCGGGCGCCAACGATGCGGGGCGGACACGGCCGGAACGCCTCATGGCATTGTGTCGATCGTTCGAGGAGGCGGGGGCGCGCGTGCGCTTCGATTTGCTGCCAGGCGTATCTCATGAACGGGATGCGGTTCTCGATTCGGTCAAGGATTTCCTCGCCCAACAACTCAAGGAACGAGGGAATGTCTCACGATAAATTCGTTGCGCCCCAGCCCGTAAAGAGATTATCGCAATCAAAGCCCGACCACGTCGACCGCATCCCACCGCGATCTACTGGCAGTGCGTAATGACTAGAGCAACGCTTCGTATTGATCGCCAATCTTGTCGACTGTGAAATCCGCCGCCCTGTTTTTCAGCACGGCAGCAGGGGTGGGGTGGTCCAGCATCTCGGCCATCGCCTTCGCCAGGGCCGCGGCGTCACCGACCGGCACCAAGGTGCCGAAGCGGCCGTCACCGAGTATTTCGCGCGGGCCATGCGGAGCATCGGTGGAGATTACCGGGACACCGGCGGCCATGGCCTCGACCAGCACATTGCCGAAGCCCTCGCTGGTCGATGACAGAACGAACAGATCAGCCGCGGCATAGCAAGCCGCGGGATCGTTGACATAGCCGGCAAAGAGCACGTCCCCGTCTATGCCGGTCTCTTCGGCATAGGCGTGCAATTCGGCAGCCAGCGGACCTTCGCCGAAGATAACAAGCCGGGCGGGGCGGCCGGCGCGCAAGGCAGCGAAGGCCCGCAGCAAAGTCCGGTGGTCCTTGACCGGTACCAGGCGCCCGGCGGTGGCAATGACCGGCACATCGCCCATCGCCGCCAATGCTGCCTGCCAGGCATAAGAATTCCCCTGCGGTGCTTCAGCCGGCGGCAGCGGGTTGTTAATGACGACGACCTTGGATTCGGGAAAGCCGCGGGCGATGATGTCACGGCCGACACCCGCTGAAACGGCGATGGCTTTGGTTGCACGCGCTGCAACCAGCGCGGAAAGCCAGATCGCCAGCCTCGCGCCGAGGCCGCTGGCAGGCAGCGAGGCGGCGGCATGGAAACTTGGAAAGAATTTTGCCCGGCTTCTGGCCAACATGAGTGACAGCGCCATCACCAGATTGGCGAATTCCGGGGCGCTATAGACCGCATCAGGATCAAGGCGGCGGAACAAATTTGCGCTTCGCACTATGCCTTTCAGCGTCGCCGACTTGGCGTAACCCTCGCCGCGCAAGAGAAGGCCGAAGTCGACCAGATGCACGGCAGCGGAACGCAGCGCGGCGTTAGGGCCTTGCGCGTTCCAGGTAAAAAGCGTGACCTCGTGGCCACGCGACGCCAGTTCATTTGCCATCAGGACGAAGACACGCTCGGCGCCGCCGCCCCTCAGGCTGGCGATGTGGAAAACGATGCGCTTCACCATGCCTTGCTTCAGGCTCGGCCGGCGGCAAGGCCTGATCGGTTCGGCGGCCGGCGCATGTCCCGGATGATGCCCATCCCGATGGCCAGCAGCATGCCCAGGGCAAAGCCTGCGAACGCTCCTGCGCCTGCCACCAGGACAGTGCGCGGGGGCCATGAGCGCGCTGGCGGGGGCACCGCGGTCGAAATCACCTGTACGTTTGTGGTGTCGATCTGCTCGCGCTCGCTGATTTGGCGCGCACGTGACAGGAAGCTCTCATAGACGGCTCTCTTCGAGGCGGCATCGCGTTCAAGTTCACGCAGGGCGACTTCGGACTCGCTGTCGGTGAAAACATTGCTCTTCAGATCGTTCATCCTGGCGTTGAGAGAAGCCAACGAGGCCCTGGCCTTGTCCAGGCTGGCCTTTGCCGTGCCGATGGTGCGGGAGAACTCGGCCCGGAGTTGCGAGTTGACGGTCTCGAGTTCTGTCCGGAGCCTGACAATCGTCGGGTGGCGAGGACCGAATGTCATCGACTGTGAATCGATCTGCTGCCGCAGGCTGTTTGACCTGTCGCGCAGCGCTGCGAGCGCTTCCGAAACCGTGGGGTCGGGATTGGCTCCATTGATACCGGAGGCAACCAGGGCGTCGTAACTTGCCTGCGCGGCGATCACGCGCGATTGCGCATCGACGATTTCGCCGTTGAGCTGCGTCAGCGTCTGCGAACTGACGAGCTGGCCATTGCTGGATGACAGGTTGTGGCTGCGCCTGTAGCTCTCGACCTTCTCTTCGGCTGCCTGCACGTCGCTCTTGAGTTGGCCAAGCCGGCTGTCAAGGGCAGCCGCGGCACGGCTGGCGCCGGCAGCTTCGGCCTTGGCCAGTTCTTCCTGGAAGTTTTTGACTATGGCCTGCGAGATCAGGATCGCCTTGGCGGTGGTTTCCGCAGATACCGAGAGGGTTGTGACAAACGAGGTCGGGTCCGCGATGGCGTCTACCCGGTCCGCCAGGTTCTTCAAGGCGATGAGCCTCGGGTCGGGCTTCGCCACAGCGCCAGATGAGGATGTGCTCCGGTCCGGATCGAAAAACTCCGGATCGTGAGTCAGATTCAGTTCGTCCACCACACGGGAAAGCACGTTGCCCGAGGTCAGGATGCGCTGCTTGCTGCGCGTGCTGAGCAGTTGGCTATCGACCTGGCCCGGTTGCGAGTAGAGGTCGTTTTCCACAACCTGCAAATTGGATGGGTTGATGAGAACCTCGGTCGTGACGGTGTAACGCTGCTTGCTCAGCAATGCATACGCGCCACCGACAATGCCCCCGATTACCGCCAGCATGAAGGCCAGGGCGAGGCCGGCCCGCAGCCACACGAACAGGCGTCGAAAATCGAGCTCGAGGAAATCGCCGATCTTGTCCAGGGTCACAGTCGCGACAGGCTCTGGAGGTTGCGGCGTCACCGGCGCGGAGCTTAGCGCCGCGACTGGGCCATGCTGTTGCAGCAATGCCCTGCGCCGTGCATTGGCGATGCGCTCGAATGCACTGTTATTGGAAGCCGTCGCGGAGATAGGGGGTGTGCCGGAACCGGCAGACATGGTGACAACCCTTGTTAAATCATTACGCTTGGCCTGCTCTACAGAAACATCGTTAACATCTTATTTTCCAAGTTGGCCCATTTTGCCGTTCACACGGTCCGCTTGGCGGACGCTGAAGGGATTTCGTCGCCCAGAATGCCGTTCGAATATCGCCATTTGGATGGGCCATGAGCTATCCCGCTGCCGCTTCGGAACGAGTGTTGTCCGGTCGAGCGCGCCGTCACAACGCGCTGTCGCTGCTGTTTTTCCTATGCGCAGCGTTCGCGCTCCTGCTTCGCTTTACGGTGTCGCCGCAAGTGATGAACATGGTCGTCGACTATACGGCCCAGGGAGGCTCGTTCTACGAAAAGCTGCATTTCGGCACCTATGCGATCATCCTGCTGCTTCCTATCGTTCTTTTCAGCCGGCCGTTTCTGCTGCACGGCGACGAAATTGGAATATTCAAGGCGTTGATCCGCTATTCGGTGCTGATGTTCGCGCTGGTGCCCTATCTGTTCGTTACCGGCCGTGCGGGCTCCTCCGGGTTCATCATCGATACCTATCTGGTGGCCGGCGCCACAGGCCTGTTGATGCTGGCATTGAATGCAGAGGTGCGGCGGGCGCTGGGGGACGTCGTGCTTGGAATGGCGATCCTGAGCGCTGTCATCGGCACCATCGAGGCGGTGACTCAACATCGGCTGTTGCCCTATGGGTTGAACGAACTGCAATTCAGGCCAACTGGCCTGTCGGCCCATCCGCTGGCACTGGGCGCGCTCTGCGCCACAACCATCGGATTCGTGCCGCTGACGCACTGGCGCATATGGGCGCGGGTGATGGCGATCTTCCTGTTGTTCATCGGTTGCGCTGCATCGGGCGCTCGCGCCGCGCTGATGCTCGCCACCGGCGAAATCCTCATTCTGCTGCTGTTCGTGCCTTGGCCGGGCCTGTCGCTCAAATATGAGCGGCAGGCCAAATTTGTCGTGCTGATGTTCACCGTGACGGGTGGCGCGGTGCTCGTAGCGGTACTGTTTGCGGGCGGTCTGCTGAATCGGTTCAGCAACACCATCTTCGACGAAAACTTCATGGCCCGGGTGACCATTTATCAGGTGTTCGGACTGGTCAGCTGGAACGACATCCTGTTCGGCATGAACGTTGACGACCTGCTGGCGATCGTCCGGCAGAAGCTGCATCTGCCCTACATCGAAAGCGCGCCGGTGGTAATTATCTTGCTCTTCGGCCTGCCCATAGCCCTGCTGTTTACAGCGCTGATATTCTGGTTCGTCTTCCGGCTGCTGCGCGGGGCGCCGCTGCCGGCATGGATCGGCACCATAACGTTCTTGCTTGCCGCGCTGTCAAACAACGCGCTTTCGTCAAAAACGCCGGACATGACGATCATCGTGGTGTTGCTGCTTGCCTACAGGGACCAGTCTTCGGTCGCTGCATTGAAGCCGACTGAGATCCGTTAAGCACGGGCCTCGGATCCGCTCAGCCGGCGCTGTCCACGACCTCGACACGGCCGGCGCGATTGAGCGTGTGGATGCCCGCCCGAGCCCATGCCGGCCCCGGCTCGATGGGGCGGGGCAGTTCAAAACGGACGTCGAAATCGTCAAGCCGATCCAGCCGCATCAAGCCGAGGCCGCCACCATAGGCTCTCGAGCCGTTTTGCACCGGCAGCAGCAGCGAGCCGTCCTGGCGGATAAAGGCGCCGCCGGGCCGAGTGGCCGAGTGATCGACGGCGACCGGATTGAGCGCGTGCGCAGCCCAGGGTCCACGCAGCGCCGGAGCGGAATAGACGGCCATCGTGTCGGATGCGCTGCCGTGACCGAACCGCTCAGTCCCCAACAGCCAGAAGCGGCCGTCGGATTCAAGCAGCGTGGCGTCGTTGAAATCCCTGTCCGTCATCAGCACCGTATCGCGTACCCAGCGATCCGGAAACTGCACGGCACGGTAGAGCACCAGTTCTCGCGCCGTAGCGCTTTCAGGGATCATGAAAATCTCGCCGGAGTGAGCGAACACCTGCGGATATGACAGGTGATGCGCTTCCTCCAGCACCACTTTCGGCACGCCGAAAGTGCCGTCGGTGCCAAGTTCGGCGACAGAAATCACGCCGCGGCCGGTGGCGTAGGGAAAGTCCTCAACAAAAAGATAGTGGCGGCCGTCGCGCTCGAGGACGAACGGATCGGCGTAGAATCGCTGCCCGTCATCGGCAAGCACGGTGAACGGCTTGCCATCCAGCTGTCCGGTTTCGGCGACGCCTGGACCGTCGATCAGCCGGTAAGCAACCTGCCAATAGAAGGGGCGCCGACCACGTCGCAGTTTTTGCACGGCGCGGTCGACCAACCCCCTGCTGAAAAAGGGCAGATAGTGCCTGATAAATCTGCCTTTCTGCAGGGGCGGCGCCGGGCTCTCAATAATCGGCGCAAGTTTGCCCGCGAAAAAGCGGGCGACACATTGGGCAATCAGGGAGATGGCGCCGGCGAGCAGGTCGTTGCTGATCCGGGACAGCCACAACCGGTCGCTGATCATCGGCCGCGCCCTGGCGACGGCAACGCCGTCGAGGCGCGCGGTGAGTTCAGGCAACCGCCTGCTCGCCAGCATCTCGGTCATGCCCGCGGCAAAGCTGCTGTGGCCGCAAAATTCGAGCGTCAGGACAGGCGTGCCCCGTCGTGCGGCGGTAGCGGTAAGATCGACTATAAGATCGACTGGGCCGGTATCGCCGGATCGCAACGGCTCGGAACGGCTTGCCAGTGAGGGGCCGAAGCGCCGGCCCTCGAGCGCCAGCACATTATCCATTCCGCGCGCATTGGGTTCAGGCGTCGGCGCGCGGCTACTCGAAACCGCATGTCCAGCCGCACTCAACCGCGCCAGAAGCTCATTTTCCCAGCGCCGGGATGCGTCGGCGTGGCCGATGATTAAAATATTAGTCAATCCAATATATTCTTTTTCAAGACTACTACCGTAGACTACTTGTCAGCCCAACCTTTCACAAGAGTTAAGCCGGGAGAACGCGGCCTTGGTTGTTAATCATATATTAAGAATTGAGATCACGAAGGCGCTTCCCGGCGCTATTATGGCTCTTGCGGGCAATAGTCGGCATGTCCCGAAGGCTGCAGGCGATCAGGATCAGCAATGAACGTCCTTTCACGTCCAAAACTGCCGTCCGGGCAGAAACTGCTGATCGTGTTCGGCACGAGGCCGGAGGCACTCAAATGCTTTCCAGTGGCGCGTGCCGCCCTTGCTCATCCAGGCTTCATCACCGAAATATGCATAACCGCTCAGCATCGTGAAATGGTCGATCAGGTTGTCGAGCTGACCGGCCTGCCTGTGCATCACGATCTCAACATCATGCAGCCCGGCCAGTCGCTGTTCGATGTGACCTCGCGCGTGCTCCTGGGCATGGCCGAGGTGCTGGACAAGGCGAAGCCCGATATCGTCATGGTGCAGGGCGACACCACCACGGCGATGGCCGCGGCCCTGGCTGCCTTCTACAAGCGCATCCCGGTCGCTCATGTCGAAGCAGGATTGCGCAGCCACAACATCAACTCGCCGTTTCCTGAAGAACTGAACCGCAAGATTGCCGGCGACATCGCCACCTGGCATTTTGCGCCGACCGTTCAGGCGCGCGACAACCTCATCGCCGAAGGAAAGGCCGAAAGCACGATCTTCGTGACCGGCAACACGGTGATCGACACGCTGTTGCATTTTTCAAGCGCGATCGATGCCGACAGGCTGATGAACGCGAAGCTCGCTGCCCGCTTCCCTTTCCTTGACCCTTCCAAGAAAATGATCCTCGTCACCGGTCATCGCCGCGAGAATTTCGACGGCGGCATCCAGCGCATCTGTACGGCGTTGAAGGGATTGGCGGCGCGCGGAGACGTGCAGATTGTCTACCCTGTCCATCCAAACCCCAATGTGCGCTCGGTGGTCAGCGCAGAGCTGGAAGGCGTGCCGAACATTCATCTGGTCGAGCCGCAGGACTATTTGCCGTTCCTGTACCTGCAGAAGCAGAGCTATCTGGTGCTTACCGATAGCGGCGGCGTGCAGGAAGAAGCGCCTTCGCTCGGCAAGCCGGTGCTGGTGATGCGCGAAAATACCGAGCGACCCGAGGGGATCGTGGCCGGCACCGCCCGTCTTGTCGGGACCGATGTCGAGAAAATCCTGTTCAACGCCAATCGCCTGCTCGACGATCGGGCTGCCTATCTCGGCATGGCGGAACGACACAACCCATATGGCGATGGCCGGGCCAGTAACCGGATTGTTGAGGAACTGCTGCATCATGGCTGAAATAAGAACCGTTTCCGTAATCGGCATGGGCTATATCGGCCTGCCGACCTGCGCCATTTTCGCCAGCCGCGGGCTCAACGTCATTGGCGTCGACGTCAACGGAGCGGTGGTCGAGAAGGTCAACCGCGGCGAAATCCACATCGTCGAGCCGGACCTTGACGGCCTGATTCAGAAGGTCGTCGCGAACGGCAAGCTCATGGCCTACAGCACGCCGCAGCCGGCGGACGCCTATATCATCGCCGTGCCGACCCCGATGACCCACGACCATAAGCCGGACGTGACCTACGTGCTCGCGGCGGCACGAAGCATCGCCCCGGTGCTGAAGCGGGGAGACCTTGTGGTGTTGGAATCGACATCGCCGGTGGGAACAACGCGTATCATGACCGGGCTGCTTGCCGAGCTGCGGCCTGATCTCAAATTTCCTGTCCAGCATGGCGAAGACGCCGATGTGCTGGTCGCCTATTCGCCCGAGCGTGTGCTGCCGGGAAAGGTGCTGACCGAGCTGATCAACAACGATCGCTCGATCGGCGGGCTGTCCCGCAAATCGTCGGAACGGACGGCGGCACTCTATTCAACCTTCGTCACCGGCGACCTGTTCATGACGACGGCCGAAAGTGCTGAGCTGGTGAAACTGACCGAGAACGCGTTCCGCGACGTCAACATCGCCTTCGCCAACGAGCTTGCTGCAGTGTGCCAGGATCTGTCGCTCAATGTCTGGGAAGTGATCGATCTCGCCAATCGGCACCCTCGCGTGAACATCCTCCAGCCGAGCCCGGGCGTCGGCGGTCACTGCATTGCGGTCGATCCATATTTTATCATCGACGCCGCACCCAACAGCACGCGGCTGATGGCTTCGGCACGCCGGATCAATTCCGAACGGCCCATGTCGGTGGTCAGGGATATCGAGGCCTTGCTCGATCCCTCCCGCAAACAGACGATCGCCTGTCTTGGCCTCAGCTTCAAAGCCAACATCGACGATTTGCGCGAGAGCCCGGCCGTCGAGGTGGTGAAACTTCTGTCCGATATCCCCAATGTGAAGATCATTGCGGCTGAACCCAACACAAATGCGCTGCCGCATGAGCTCGAGGGTAGGGGCATCGTGTTCACCGACGCACTTTCGGCCATCGACAAGTCCGATATCGTCGTCCTCCTGGTCGACCATCGGCAGTTCAATCTGGTCGACCCCGAAGCGCTCAAGGACAAGAAGCTCGTCGATACGAGGGGTCTGTGGACGTGGCGCAAGGCACGCAAGCCCGACGCCCGCATCGAAGGCAAGAAACCAGAGGTCGCACAAGTGACGCTTGCAAGGGAGCAGGCCGCATGAACGCGCACGCCCCGGCATGGGCGCAGCATTCCCTGTTGGCATCACGGCGCCGGGAGTTCCTTGGTGCACCGATCCATGCGCTGACCATGGCCGAGACACTGGCCATCGCCGACGAGGCGATGACCCTGGGGCGGCCGCTGCATCATGTGGTCGTGAACGTCGCCAAACTGGTGACCATGCGCCAGAATGCCGAGCTGCGCGAGGACGTGGCCGGGGCGGACGTGGTCAATGTCGACGGCATCGGCGTGCTTTGGGGTGCACGTCTGTGCGGCGTCGCGCTGCCCGAGCGGGTGGCGGGCGTCGACATCATGATCAATCTGCTGAGCCTCTGCGCGAAGCGTGGATTCAGGCCGTATCTGCTGGGGGCCGAACAGCACGTTCTCGACGCGGTTGTAGTGAGACTTGCCAAGGACCATCCGAGCCTCGTCATAGCGGGAATGCGCAACGGCTATTTCAAGCCGGAGGACGAGGCCGGGATCGTCGCGGCGATCAACGCCTCGGGCGCCGACTGCCTGCTGGTGGCCATGCCGACACCGCGCAAGGAACGCTTTCTCAAACGCTACCGCGATGAACTCGCCTCAAGCTTCGTGATGGGCGTAGGCGGCAGTTTCGACGTCTATGGCGGCAAGGTTGCCCGTGCGCCGAAGCTGATACAAGCGGCCGGCCTGGAGTGGCTGTTCCGTGTCGTCCAGGAGCCGCGACGCTTGTGGCGCCGCTACTACGATACCAACACTGCCTATGCAGGGCTGCTGTGCCGAGAGTTCTGGGAGCGTCGCTGGCGCCGAAACGCCGGTTTATAGTTTCGCGTTCCCCCACAAAACAGGCGTTGACCCTGGACTTCGCTTTACGCGATCCGTAGCCGCGCTCGCAGCTGGGCGACGAATTGCGTCGCTGCCGCAGGGTGGAATAACGAGGTCAGCCCGAAGAAAACCGCAGCGCCGGCGGTGCCACCGGCGACAAGCGAGAAGATTGCCGGCACATCGCCGGCCACCATGCTGGCAAGCTTGGCGGCCACCCCCGTGCTGAGCGAGATGATCACCGAAACACCGATGTCGCGCCACGGCACCGGCACCGGCGTGAGCCGCTCGCTGATGATGATGCAGGTTATGGAGCCCACCACCGATCCGCCCGCCAGCGCCAAAGCGGCGCCGATCTCCGCCATCGGGGGGATCAACAGCAGGGACAATGCGATTGTTGCCACCGAGCCGAAGAGATTGGCGATGATCAGCAGCCACGGCCGCTTGTGCGCGTGCACCACGACGCCATAGACGAAGCTGGTGAGGTTGGCGCACAGCACGCTGAAGGCAATGATCGGAAACAGCAGGCCGAAGCGGCCGTGATATTGCGAGGGCAGCATGAGCTCGGTGATATCGCTGCTGAGCGCGACCAACATCGCTGCAATCGGCAGGCAAAGCCGCATCATCAAGGCCATTAACTGCGACAGCAACCGACCCGATGCCGCGGGCCCATCCTCGTCGAACCGGCTAACCACCTCGGGAAAGGCGCCCATGTTGATGGCGTTGGCGACCATATCGATCGGCTGGCGGGCCAGCGCATAGGCTGCGGCGAAGATCGCCACGGCGCTGGCATCGTAATAGAACTTGAGGAACAGACGCTCCGCGCTGTTGAGCCCGAAGCCAACCAGCGCCATGATGATCAGCGGCACACCGAGCGCAAAGAAGTCCCTGTGGGTGAAGCGCGGCGGACCGGCAACGAGCCGTCGCGATGCCATGATGCCCGCCACGATGCCGGCAATCAAGGCGCCGAGGCTCGAGCCGAGCGACACCGTCAGAAAGCTATCCTGAAAGACAAGGATAGCGCCGATCGGTAACGCCAGTTGCAGCAGGGCACGCAGGGCTTCGAGCATCGAATAGACCGAATGGCGCTGCTGCATCTGCAGCACCGTCAACGCGAAACGGCTGATGGATCCGGCGACCAGATAGCCGCAGACTGCGATCGCGAACTCGACCCAGCGTTCAGGCACGATCACCGCCGACGCGCCTACCGATATGACCAGCGCCAGTGCCGTGGTGGCAAGCAACACCTGCCCGGCCAGCATCAGGCTGCCGCGGCTGACTTCGCCCTTGCCACCAAGCCTGAGCAAGGCGATGCGCAGCCAGTTGGTGACGGCAATGTCGGTCATTTCCCCGACGGTCACCACCAGGGTGAGCAGGCCATACTCGGTCTGGTCGATCAGACGCGTCACGACGACCAGCAGGAGCAGAGCCGAAATTCGCGTCAGCAGGATCGCCGGAGCATAAATGAGCGTGGAACGGAGCAGCAAGGGCGTGTCCCTGGAAAACTCACCTTCGACTAGCCGCCGACTGGCGGAAAATCCAGCCCGATGACGCCGAAGGGTGAACAGATTCAGTTTAAACTAAAAGATTTGCCGTAAACCTTATCGGGAACGTTTGCTTTGCAGTTACCCGGACCGTGTTATTTAGAGTACCATCATGTTGCAGCGCCTCATATCCGATCGAAAAATACATGTCCTGGTCGCGACGCCCTCGGGCGTTTCGGGGCAGGGCGGCATCGACCGCATCATGGGGGCGCTGAAGCAGGAGTTCGAACGGCAAGAAATCGCCGACATCGATGTGTGCTTCCTTGCCAGTCGTGGCCCGGGGCATGTCGGACTTTCGATCTTCTATATGCTCGGTTTTTGCTTACGGATGCTTAAAGCGCGTCTGGCTGGACGCGCCGATGTCATTCATATCAACATCTCAGTTTCCGGCAGCACCTACCGCAAGATGGTGATCGCCGCCTGCGCACGGCTGCTGTCGATACCCTATGTCCTGCATTTGCACGGGGCGCAGTATCAGACATTCTGGAAAGCCGACCGCGGTTTCATAAGCCGCCGTATCAAAGCTCTGTTCGAGCATGCCGATCGGGTGATCGTTTTGGGCAGGCTTTGGCGCGATTTCGTCGCCAGCCGGGCGCCGGGCGCAGCCGGCAATATCGTGATCGTGCCCAATGCGACCGAAGTCCCGTCGCTGGCGCATGTCGGCGGCGGCGACCATGTGCATATCCTGTTCCTGGGCCGCATCGGCGACCGCAAGGGCGTACCGCAATTGCTCGAGGCACTGCACCGCATGAGCTCTGTCAAGAATTGGCGCGCCACGATTGCCGGCGATGGCGAAGTCGAGGCGGCACGGGCAAAGTCAGCCGCGCTGCGGATAGCAGACCGGATCGCCTTTCCGGGTTGGGTGGGACCGGACGATGTCGCATCGCTGATTTCTTCGGCCGATATTCTGGTTCTTCCATCCTTCGCCGAAAATCTGCCGATGTCGGTGATCGAAGGCATGGCAGCCGGTTTGGCGGTGGTGGCGACCCCGGTTGGCGCCGTCGAAGACATAATCACCGACGGGCAATCCGGGCTGCTGGTGCCGCCAGGTGATGTTACAGCGTTGACCGAGGCGCTGAGCCGCCTCGTGGAGAACCCGGCACTGCGGGCAAAGCTTGGTGCCGGTGCCATGGCCGTGCATCGGGAACGGCTTGAGCTCGCCCCGTTTGTCGGCGCAATCTGCGATGTCTGGCGGTCGGCCGCGTCAAGCCGTCAACCGGTCAAGCGCTGAGGCCGACGATCGCGGCGGCGCATCGAGCCTGAATTCGCGGTGGAATATCTCCAAATTCAACAGCGCCCATATCAGCTTTTCGTGGTCTGCAGCACGCGTGGTGTGTTCCGAGACGATTTGATCAAGCTGTTTCGGGCTCAAATAGCTGCGGATGACGGAGTGAGGCGAGCAAAGATGGTCATGCACGTAGTTCCTCATCGATCCGCGAAACCATTCGGCGACCGGTACCTTGAACCCGACCTTGCGGCGGCTGAGAATTTCCTCCGGGAGGATATTGGCCATGCTGTCGCGCAGGATCTGCTTGCTGTGCAACCAACCCAGCCTGTAGCGATCGGGCAATTTGCTGACGAATGAAACCAGGTCGCGATCGAGGAACGGCATTCTTCCTTCGATTGAACCGGCCATCATCATGTGGTCGCCTCGTTCCAGGAGATTGTCAGGCAGCCACGATGTCTGATCGAAAAACAGCACGCGGCGAAGATGGGAGGCCGCAGCGCTTGACGAGAACGGAAAGTCGTTGCGCTCATAACGTCGATTTGCGGACGCGCCGATCAGGCAAGCGCGCTGCTGCGCCGAAACGGCTCCAAACCAGGAGACCATCCGGGCGGCAAAGTCCCTTTCGCCCGCGGTGCGGGCAAACGTATCGACCTTGGCCGACGCGCCCGGCATGGCGCGTACCAAAGGGGAAAGGACGTTATCGTGCAGCGAGGCTGGAACAAGCGACTGGTAGATCCCGGCCAGTGATTCCGCGCGATGCTTGGGATAGCCGCCGAGAAGCTCGTCGGCTCCTTCTCCGGTGAGCACCATCTTGATGTCCTGCGAGGCGCGCTCCGACATCAGGTAAATTGGAATATCGCTGCTTTGCGAAACAGGTCCCCCGCGTTGGCGAACCATCGCGGGCAGGTGATCCATCAGATCGCCTGGCTGGATGACAAGTTCGCAATGATCGGTCTTGAAATGATCGGCAACGCGCCGGGCGAATCCAAGTTCGCTATAGGCTGCCTCGTCGAACCCGACGGAAAACGTGCGAATGGGCGTGGCGCTATGCCTGGCCATCAGGGCGACGATAGCCGAGGAGTCGAGTCCTCCGGAGAGAAAGGCTCCAAAAGGTGCATCGCTGCGCATCCTGATCTCGACGGAATGGTCGAGCAGTTCCAGAAATCGCCGCTTGGCGGTTTTTCGGTCGATCCGTTCGGTCAGGGCCGCCTGGTCCGGAGGCGTATAGTAACGCGTTTCCTTGACTACCCCCTGCGACCAGACAGCATAGCTTCCGGGATTGAGCTTGCGAATCTGTTTAAAAAGCGTGCGTGGTCCCGGCACATAACGCCAGTTCAGATACTCGTCCACGGCATCCAGATCGAGTTGCTGCGCATCTTGCTGCGCCGACAACAATGCGTTGATCTCCGAGGCAAACAGCAGCAATCTTTCGCTTTGCATGAGGTAAAGCGGCTTTTCCCCGAAGGGATCCCGGCCGAGGATCAATTCCTGCCTCTGAGCATCCCAGAGTGCAAAGGCAAACATGCCGCTCAGCCGGTCGAACATTGACAAGCGCCACTGATCGTAGGCTCGGAGCAGCACCTCGGTATCGGAGCGCGTTCGAAAATGATGGCCAAGGCCGATCAGTTCCTGGCGCAACTCGATGTAGTTATATATCTCTCCGTTGAAAATTATTTTGAGACGACCGTCCTCAATCTGCATCGGCTGATTTGACTCGGGCGCCAGGTCAATGATCGCCAGGCGGCGATGGACCAATGCCAATTGTTGCTCGCCGGTATTCAGGTCCAATATCTCGGTGCCTTCGGCATCGGGACCGCGATGCCGCAATGCGTTTGACATTCTGGCGGCCCGCTCTTGTGGATTTTTAGCCCTTCGACCGATCCATCCGGCAATTCCACACATCGTTCCCCCTAGGCGCGCGCATTCCTCACTTCAGTACAACAAATGTGTTAAACACTTCGTGCCAACACAACCCAACCGCGAGAAAAGCTGCCACAGGCCGTTCCTCGATCAGGCCCGGCGGTCAAGGTTCGCCGCCGGCTATTCACCGGTGAGAGGGAGTGACGGCACCTATGGCAGGCCCAATGCCTGCAGCATCTCCGGGTCGGGAACCGGGGGGCCATCGGGCGGGATGAGGCTCATCCCATAGGGATTGGAGAACTCCCAGACAGACCATGGGATCGCGAAGCGTTCGGCCTCTCGGCGCACTGCCTTGAGATAGCGCGAACGGTCGGCCTCAAAGGCGCCCATGCGGCCGTCCGCGGACATGAGGATAGCGCCGAATTCGCCCATGAAGAGCCGCCGGCTGGGAATGCCATGGCCTTCAGCCCAGTCGACAGCCTGGCGAAAGCTCGCCTCCAGTTGGCTCTGGCCCCAGTTCTGCTCGAAATAGTTCGCGATTGCTTGGCGCGCGGTGGCCATGTTCATGACCTGCTCGACCCTGCTCAAGCCGGCAGCTTCCATCCGCGCTCTAAGGGTTTCGGTCACCACTTCGGGTGTACTGCTGTCGGCCGGCCAGGGAAGTCCCGAAGCAAAGCTGATCGTGTCATCGGGCCGCTGGTGGGTGAAGCTGTGCGGCTCATACATATGGAAGCTGTAATAGAGGTTTGGGTCATCAAAGCTGGGGCTGAGGTTGACCAATCCGGCAATGCTGCCGCCGCAGGCGCCGGTTGCAACGATGGTAAGTTCGCTGCTGACCGCTCGAATGTCGTGGACGGTCCCTGCCATGATCCGCTGCCAGTGATCGCTGCCGCTCGCATCGCAAGGGTAGTATGCGGGCTCGTTGTAAGGTTCGAGGGCGACTTTGTCGGTCCCTATCTTGACCAGCATGGCGGCGACCGCCACAACCATTTGACGATAGCGGGCAACGCCCTCGCTGTCGGCGCCGCCATAGATCATCTCCATGCTGTAGTCGGGAATCTGAGTGACGCCATGCAGGTCGAAAACCACCTTGAGGCCGGTCGACGTGATCCGCTCGACGGCGGCGGCAAGTATGTCCAGCGCCTGCTGCCGCTTGGCGTCCCCGCTGGCAAGCAGCGGGCCGGGATCGACGCTCAGCCGGACGAAGTCGAAGCCCATCGATCGGATGTAGGCAAACACCTCCCCGGCCGGCCAGTCGGTGAGCGGCCTGCTTTCCGCAAGCCACTCCTTTTCACTGCGATAGGGCGGCCAAACGTAGGTTCCGTCTTTCTCCACCGGCGACCAGTTGAGCCACTGATGCACGCCAACGCCGCGCTTGAGAGGGATGGGCTCTGCCTCGGCCGCCACAAGCAAGGCGAGCACCCAGGCAACAACATACACCGCTTTTCGCATCGCTCCCTCCGCATGCTCGCGGGAGATATTAACCGCAACGAACGGGAAAGAAGATTGCCGGCCCGCAGCTTTTCGACGGCATGGTATACAAGGACCGAAACGTTGACGGGGCGTGCATGAGAATCGGCTGGTACATCAACCGATTGCGCAGCATGGGACCGGCCGAGGTGTTGCACCGGCTGGGCGAGCAACGTCGAAGGATCGCGTCGCGCCGTCGCGATGATGGGTGGGAGCGCTATCCATCGCCGCAGTTGCATCCAGTGCTGCCCGGATTTCGCCATGCTGCGCTGGCAGCGACCGACGCTCAACGGCAGGCCATAGCGGCGGCCGCGCAAGAGGCACTTCATGGCCGGTTTTCGGCACTCGGGCGGACATGGCCAAAGCGTGAGCCCGATCTTTTGTTTCCTGCTGAGCTTTGGCGTCTTGATCCGGTAACTGGCAGGCTTTGGCCTGGCGCCGAGGCTCATACTTTCGATATCGATTTTCGCGATGGCGGCGACCTTGGCGATATAAAATATGTCTGGGAGGTCAACCGGCTGCAGCAATTGCCAGTACTGGCTGCACACCTGCTCCTCAGCGAGGACAATCGATCCCGGAGTGCCATTGAGGCGGCAATCGGCAGTTGGCATTCCGCCAATCCGCCGTTCCGAGGCATTGGCTGGGCTTCCGGCATCGAAGTAGCGCTGCGAGCCATCAGCCTGATCGTCACCCTGGACCTTATCGGTGACCGGCTTGACCCGGCGACGCTGCGGAAAGCTGGTGAGATACTCGCGGCAAGCGCCTATTGGCTGCCGCGGTTTCCGTCGCGATATTCCTCCGCCAACAACCATCTCGTCGCAGAGTTGGCTGGCGAATATCTGGTTGGCCTGGCGCTCGGGGCCGAATCCGAAATTGCCCGCAGCGCCCTCTTAAATGAGACGCACAAGCAGATTCTTGCCGACGGCGCCGGAGCCGAGCAAACGCCGACCTATGCAGCCTTCAGCGCCGAACTCATCTTGCTGTGCGCCGCCGCGGCACGCCAGGCGGGAACGCCGTTTCCCTCGGCCGTCGAAGCGCGTCTGGGCGCCTTCGCCAATTTCGTCGGCTGGCTGCCACAGAAAGCCGCCCGCTTCGGCGACGACGATGAGGGCCATGTGCTGAAGCTGGGCGACGAGCCGAACTATATCCGATCCGTCGCAGCCGCCATCCACGGCTTACTGGGGACGCCGGGCAACGCGCCGGAGCCTGACGATTTTCGTTCGCTTTTCTTTGGTGCGCCGTCAGGCCCGGCGTCCGCGGTGGATGGCTTGCAGACATTCACGCAAGGCGGGCTCTCCGTCTGGCGCGGAGCAATGAATGGCCGCAATGTCGAACTGACGTTCGACCATGGGCCGCTCGGCTATCTCTCGATAGCGGCGCACGGCCATGCCGACGCGCTGTCGCTCACCCTGTGCATCGACGATGAGCCGGTGCTGGTCGATCCCGGCACCTGGCTCTACGGTTCGGGAGGCGCATGGCGCGACTGGTTTCGCTCCACACCGGCGCACAACACGCTGAACATCGAGGGCGAGAGCCAAAGCACCATCGCTGGAAATTTCAACTGGTCGCACAAGGCAGTCGCAGCGCTGGTGGAGAGCGAGCCGGGACCGCACTGGAGGCTGAGCGCCCGGCATGACGGCTATAGAAGCCGCTTCGGCGTCGTGCATCAGCGCACTTTGGCGCGCCAGGCCGATGGCATCCTCATCACCGACCAACTGCTCGGCGGCAGGCGCCAGTCCGAGATCGTCTTCCAACTGGCCGCCGGCCTCCATGCCGACCGGCACGAAGAGACGGTCACGGTATTGCGCGGCGACGAGGTACTGTTGGCCATCCGCTTTCCTGATGCTGCGCTCGATATCGGCGCCGGCGGTGACATGCCGGGCCAAGGCGGTTGGGTTTCACTGCGTTTTGGCACCAGGCAGCAAGCCGAACGCCTCGCCTGGCACGGTGAAGTGGGCGAAGCCGGGATCGATATCCATCTTGCCCCAATTCACCCGCCGCAACAGCAAAAATCGGTGCCAACGTAGAGTTGCCGGGCGAGTTCCAGCCGTATTCGACATTAATTACGTTTGGACATTTAGCGGTTTCGTTACCGTTGATCTGCTAGTCTCGCACCATCCAGCCTGCTTTGCCCGCTGCGCCCCGCAACAGCCACTGGTTGCAGGCGGCGTAGCGAGTTTGGCGGGAATTTTGTGCTTTGCTATTCGCCAGATCGCCTTCTTACGACCCCAGACTGCCTTCTTACGACCAGGAGCCGCTGCATCAATGTTTTCCGAATTTGCCAGAGCGATTGTGGAAAAGCTTTCGAACGTCAATCTGACCACGCTCGGCCTGCTTCTCCTCACCGCACTGGGCAGCGCGGTGATCGCCTACTGGCGAACTGCCGAACATAAGTCCCTCAGGGACTTTTTCGACTTCGCCTTCCCACAGGAAGTCATCCTGCACCCGTCGGCGCGAGCCGACGCCCTGTTCTGGATCACGAAACGGGCGATGATGCCTTTCCTGCTCATTCCTGCCGGCGTCACCTTCGTCGTCGCGGTTGGCTATGGTACACGCGAGGCAATTGGCTGGCTCCTTAACATCCACGCGCCGCTTCTCGGCGGCCCGGCGGGACCGGTGACGATCGTCATCTTCACCGCAACCATGCTGGTCGCCTATGATATTTCATACTACCTCTACCACGTCGCCCAGCACCGTTTCCCGTTCCTGTGGGAATTGCACAAGGTACATCATTCGGCCGAGGTGATGGTGGGGATCACCAAGGACCGGGTTCATCCGCTGGACGATCTGATGAACCGTATGTGGGATGGCGTCATCCCGGGCATCTGCTTCGGTGTCTGGAGCCTGATCGCACTCGATCCGGTAGAGGTCGCTATTTTCGGCATCAACGTCTACGTCATCCGCAACATCCTGATGATGGACTTTGTTCGCCATACCCATCTCAAGATATCGTTCGGCCCGTTGAACAACATCATCCTGTGTCCGCACTGGCACCAGGTGCATCACAGCATCGACCCGCGTCACTACGATAAGAATTTCGGCCTGCTTTTTTCATTCTGGGATCGTCTATTCGGAACGCAATTTGTCCCGGAGCCGGAGGAAGACCTGAAATTTGGCCTGGTCGATCGCGATGTGCGCGATTACCAGTCGCTCTTTGGGCTCTACATCCTGCCGCTCAAGAAGATGGCAAGGCATGTCATGCGACTGTTTCACAGACGGCCCAATGTGGTCGCGCAGCCACAGGACAGTTCTCCTTCATGAACACCGCTGTTTCCATCGACGTCCTAGGCGCGGAGCGCCTGGAAATCGTCCGTTCGGCGGATCGCCTGGCTGCGGTCGAAGCCGCTTGGATGGAGCTTTGGCATCGTACCGACGGGCTGATCTTTCAAAGCCATGCCTGGATTTCGGCATGGTGGAGTACCGTACAACGCCGTGACCAGCGCGCGTTGCGGATCGGCCTGGTCTGGAAGGGCGAGAGGCTCGTTGCTGTCGTTCCGCTCGCGATCGGCAGGCGCAGGGGGCTGCGGTTTCTCGAATGGGCGGCCGGCAGCTATACCGACTATGGGGATATTCTCGTTGCTCCGGAATGCTCGTTATCGGCGCTGCAGGAGCTATGGACCCAACTCTGCGATGCAGGTGGCTTCGATCTTGCCTTGATCAGCCGTCTCTCGCCGGATGCGGCGGCCCGCAAAATTTTCGCGCCGGGAGCTTCCGGCGGCATCAGGCTTCGTCACTTTCACCGAACGGAAGTCAGCTATCGCGTTGCCGGACAATGGGAAAGCGGAGCGGCATGGTTGGCGGACCAGTCGAAAAAGACGCGCCAGAACTATCGGCGCGGCATCAAGGCGCTGGAAGAAACCGGAGAGGTGAGATTTCGCCTGCTTGCGCCCGACGAGCCGCTGCAACCGGTACTGGAGCGCCTCGCGGCCTTGAAGCGGAAATGGCTGACCGAGCGCATGCGTGAATCAGACCTCTTCGAAGAGGGCGTGCCGGTACTCGCCGCGCTCGTCGATGCGTTGGCGCGCGCCGGCGTGCTGCATATCTTCGTCCTCGAATGCAATGGCGTGATGGTCGCGGTGTCGATCAACTTCGTCCAGCACGACATGATGATGGCCTTCGTGACGACGTTCGATCCGGATTTCGGCCGGGCATCGCCGGGTGTGATCCTGTTGATGGATTACGTGCAGTGGTCGATCGATCACGGCTTGAGCATGGTCGATTTCCTCTGTGGCGCAGAGTCGTTCAAACACAAATTCTCAACGCAGGCGGTTACGCTGGAATCCGTCATCGGGACGCGCACGGCACAGGGCGCGCTTGCATTTCTTGCCGATCGTGTTCTTCAGACCGTCAGGCATATGCGCGAGCGTTCATCGGCACCACCAGAGGGACGCGATACGCCCACTCAAGCCGAAGCAGCCTTGGACTAAAGCGCGTCGCGTTCGATCGGTCTCATGCAACGCGCTTTAGATTCTTGTTTTATACATGTCGTTATCGCAAAACCGCTGCACACTTTTGCGCGACATGCTTTAGAACGGTCCATCGTTTCACGGAAACGCCGAACAGCTCCATCTTTTGTTTTGACGCAATTCCGGACGAAAACCGTTCACACTTTTCCTGGAATTGCTGTAGTGGCCCGCTCGCAAAAAGCTCAAATGAAGCGCGGTATCGGACCGTTTTGCGGCGTGGTGCGGTCGCCGAGGTCGAGGAAGATCTCGTCGATGTAGCACCATCCCCAACCTTCCGGCGGATCGTAGCCTTCGATGACAGGATGGCCGGTTGCCCGAAAATGTTTGGTGGCATGACGGTTGGGCGAGTCGTCGCAGCAGCCGACATGGCCGCATGTGCGGCAGAGCCGCAGATGCACCCACTGCGAACCGCTCTTCAGACATTCCTCGCAGCCGAGCGTGCTCGGTGTCACGTCGCGAATGTCCCCGGCGTGCCTGCATTCGTCTGCCATCATACGCTCCTGACCAGTTGTGGCGCCACGGCGAGACTGCCGTTTCGCGCGAGATATGCATGCAGCGCTGCAACCACCTGGGCGCCTTCGCCGACGGCAGCGGCGACGCGCTTGATCGACCCGGAGCGCACGTCGCCGATGGCGAACACCCCGCCGCGGTTCGTCTCCAGTGCACCACGTTCCTGGCCAATGTCAGGCCCGGTGCGAACGAAGCCCTTCGCGTCCAATGCCACGCCGCATTGCGCCAGCCAGTCGGTGTTCGGATCGGCGCCGATGAACAGGAAGAGGTGGCGGATCGGACGTGCTGTCTCGGTGTCGCGGTTGCGCCAGCGCACTTTGCTAAGATTGCCGTCGTCGCCTTCCAGTGCCGCAATCTGCGTCTCAGCCAGCACTTCGATGTTCGGCTGTGCCCTGACGCGCTCCACCAGATAGCGCGACATGCTCGCATCGAGGCTGCTGCCGCGCGCCAGCAGCCATACCTTCTTCACATGCGCCGCCAGGTAGACGGCAGCCTGACCAGCCGAATTGCCGGCGCCGACCAGGGCTACCTCTTGCCCGGCGCAAAGCCGCGCTTCGATCGGCGAAGCCCAGTAATGCACGGAGGTTCCCTCGAATTGCGCCAGGTTTGCCATGTCGAGGCGGCGATAGCGCGCTCCGCTGGCGATCACCACCGACCGTGCCCGCACGGTCTCCCCGCCGCCGACGGCGAGCGTGTAGTGGGCACCGGACGCGTCGCTTGCGCTGCCCAGCAGCTTCGCCTCGTCCGGTATCACCATCTCGACGCCGAATTTCTGCGCCTGATTGTAAGCGCGCGCCATCAGCGCCATTCCCGAAATGCCGGTCGGGAAACCGAGATAGTTCTCGATGCGCGAGGAGGCGCCCGCTTGTCCGCCAAAGGCACGGCAATCGAGCACGATCGTCGACAACCCTTCGGAAGCCGCATAGACGGCCGCCGCGAGGCCGGCCGGTCCGGCGCCGACAATGGCCACGTCGTACAGCTTGCCGGAGTCGATCGGCCTCACCAGGCCGATGCAGCGGGCAAGCTCGTTCTCTCCGGGATTGAGCAGCAGCTTGCCGTTCGGACAGAGCACAATCGGCAAATGGTGGATATCGACATGGAAGCGTTCGATCAGCGTCCTGGCGCAGGTATCGGTAGCAGAATCGAGAACCCGGTGCGGCTGACCGCTGCGGGCCAGGAAACCTTGCAGCCGCAATACGTCGCCGCTGTCGACCGGTCCGACAATGATCGGTCCGGCTGTGCCGCTCTCGAGCAGGCCGACACGGCGCAGGATCAGCGCCCGCATGATGCGCTCGCCGAGGTTTGCTTCCTGCACCATCAGATCCCGCAGCCTTTGCGAGGGGATGACGAGCGCCTCGACCGGCTCGACCGTCTCCACATCCACCAGTGAGGGCCGGGCTGAAAGCTGCGCCAACTCGCCGACGAAATTGCCCGCACGATGCGTGACGATGGTTTCGCGCCGGCCGAAGCTGCCGCCCTGGATGATATCCACCTTGCCGGACAGGACCACGATCAGACCGGGCGCCAGCTCGCCAGCTTTGACGATCTGTTCGCCTGCAGCATAGGACACGGCTTCGCCGAAACGGCCCATGCGGTCCAGGTCCGCCTCAGCCAGCACTGGAAACATCTGATCGCGACGGGCAATGGAGATCGGATTGGCGGATTGAGACATGGTTCGAACCTATCGCCGGTTTCCGACAGTTTGAAGCGGTTTTTGCGGCTTGCGGCCGGTAGGAACCTGGCTCGCCTGTCGGTAAACGCTGTGTCCTTCGCTTCGCAGTTAACTGACGTCGGCCGTGCGACGGTGTCGTCCCGACGTGCCTCACGATCCGTTGCATCTCCTTGATTTGTTTGATTTGCGCATCCCGGCAAACCCGGCGCATGCTGCTTCAGCCGGCACCTGTCTAAGCCGGCCAGGCCCGGCGGGCCGTCCTGTGTCAAACTCTCGGCCGCCGGGCTTCTGGACAGCAGAAAACGGCCTGTGTCCGAGCACTCCGCAAACTGGCCTGCGGCCTGTTGTTCGGCGGGTGCTCAGGCAGCTACCTGAAGCACAATCTTGCCGCGCGTGTGCTGCTTCTCGAGTTGTTCCTCGGCCCTGGCGACTTCCTCAAGAGGATAGATTGCCTGCACGAATGGCCTGACCTTCCCGGCGTCGATGAGGCGGCTGATCTCGGCAAGCTGCGCCGCGTTCGGCTTGGTCAAATAGGAAACGCCGCGAGCCCGATGCAGGCGGGCCTTCTCCGCCGACGGCTCGGAAAGCGTTGAGACGAGCGTCCCGCCGGGCTTGAGCACGTCCCACGAGCGGTCCTGTGTTTCACCCGCTACCAGGTCGAAGACGAGGTCGACGTCCTCGACAAGCTCCTCGAAGCGCTGGTTCTTGTAATCGACCGCCTGGTCGGCGCCAAGCGCGCGGACGAAATCGAAATCCTGCGCGGACACGGTCGTCGCGACAAACGCGCCCGCGGCCTTTGCGAACTGCACCGCCAGATGACCGACGCCGCCGGCGCCGCCATGGATAAGGACCCGCTGCCCGGATTTGAGGCCGCCGTGATCGAAAAGGCCTTGCCACGCGGTAAGGCCCGCAAGTGGCACGGCGGCGGCTTCGGCGTGGCTTAAGCGTTGCGGCTTCGCCGCCGCCTCCGTTGCCTTGACGACGACATATTCGGCGTTGCCGCCGCGGTCGTTGCCGAGCATGGCATATAGCGGATCGCCCTTCTTCAGCGTATGGGCCCGCGTGCCGCACAGTTCCACCACGCCGGATACGTCGCGGCCGAGCGTGACGGGCAGATCCGCGCCCGAAGAGCCCTCGCGAACCTTGTAGTCGACGGGATTGACGCTTGCCGCGTAGACCTTGAGCGTGACCTCGTCGTCATGCGGCTGAGGCAACGGAACCGCGTCCAGCGAAAGAACCTCCGGTCCACCAAAATCGTGGATTCGGACGGCCTTCATCGTAATCATGGCTTGCTCCTCGTCGGGTTGCAGTCCAGTTCGCTCTGAACAGTTTCGCCGGCAGGCCGGCGTCTATCCAGCCGGCGGTTCGGTCGTAGCAAAGGCCGGCCGGTGGTGCGCCGTCAGTGTATCGTTTGCGAATGCTCGCCGCCGGGTTGCGAGATGCCGCTCAGCGCTTCACCTGCTGTCGCCGTCTCGCTGTTGGTGGCGAGGTCGCCCAGCGAAACGATGCCGACCAGGCGCTTGTCGCGGTTCAGCACCGGCAAGCGGCGCACTTTCAGGTCAGCCATGTTACGCAGAACATCCTCCGCGTCTTCGTCTTCGAAGCAATACCTGACCTCGGTGCTCATCACTTCCCGTACCTTGGCGTCAGGTGTCTTGCCTTGGGCGACGCCGCGGATTGCGATGTCGCGATCGGTTACCATGCCGACAAGCCGATCGTTCTCGCCCACCGGCATTGCGCCGGCGTCGAGGCGACCCATCATTTCTGCCGCATCGCGCAGGGTTTGCTGCGGACTGGCGATCTCGACGTCCTTTGTCATGCAGTTGCCGACTTTCATTTTAACCTCCCTTGGTTGCAGGGCCCGCCGCCGGTTTCCATGATGAAAGGGTGAATGAGCGCCAGCGCAAAACGTTCCATGGCAAGACCCGTTTCGAGCGCTTCGCCGAAATCACCCTTGCCATCCTCCACCCGACCGCCCTTCAGGCGGTCGGCCCGGGAAAGGTCGGTTCCGAAGGAATTTCGGAAGGCGTGCCGGGAGGAACTCCGATCGGCTCCTGGTCCGGCGTCGGAATTGGATCCGGCGAGGGCGGGGGTACGCCTGGAGGTTCTCCCGGCGGAGTCTCCGGCGGGGCAGGCGGCCGGGCCGGCTCCGGATTGGGATTGTCCGGCAGTGGATTCGGGTTATTCGGATCGGGATTGTTCATCGGTCACTCCCCTGACAACTGTGACCTGATCTCCGCCAAGAGCGGGGGTGCGGCAGCGGCGATCAGGCTCTCTTGTCCTAAACCAAGGGGAAGCAAAAGCGTTCCCGCTTCCGACGCCACGCGCGGTGCCAATCTATCGGGCGGTTCCCAGGCTGGCATACATTCCGTTGGTGCGGAACTGCGTCGGGTTGATGCCGTAGAGGCGGCGGAAGACCTTCGAAAAGTAATTGGCATCCTCGAAGCCGCACATGATGGCGACTTCCTTGACCGGCAGGAAATCGGCCTTCGTGAGCAACTTCGCCGCGCGCTGCAGTCGCTGCTGCAGCACGAATTCGGCGGGCGGAAGACCTTCACTCTCGGCGAAGCAGCGCGAGAAATGCGCGCGGCTCAGGCCGCTGATCTCAGCGAGATCGGCAACGCGGAGCGGCCTGTCGAGATTGGCCCTGATGTGATCGATGACCGGCTGCATGGCGCTCTTGTCGTCTGTGACGGCATGCGAGCCGAAGACATCGTCGTAGAGCGCCATGGCTGCTTCATAGGCGACGGCCGAGGCGGCTCCCGGCGAGACCGCGCCCGTGATCAGGCGCACACTGCAATCAGCCAGATGATCGATCGTCGAGGGCTGCAGCCGCAGCACCGGACCGACGGCGGCAAGGATCGACTTGTGGATGCGCAGTGCCTCCTCGCCGTTCATCGATATCCAGAAGAACTCCCAGCGTTCGCCCTTGGCCAGCCAGTAACGGTGGTTGTGCGGCACGAGAACCAGCAAAGTGTCGCCCTTTTGCAGGCGGTAGTTCCGGTTCTCGTAGCGCAATCGGCCGGCGCCGCTGATCGTATGCTGGAGCACGGTAAACGGCGTCAGGCCGCGCTTGCGCCCATCCCAGTCGTAGACCTCGTTCTCGCGCACTTCATAGCCGGTGCTTGTCGGCATGGTGTGTAGGCGCTGGCGCCCGCGCGGCAGCGATACCGTCCTGCCCGCCGGCCCGATGTCGATCAAGTTCCGCAGCACAAAATTACCCCTAAAAGCATAATCCTTCTCTGGTCGCGTGCCGAATAAGGCGCATAATCCCTTGAGAAAAGCAAAAGAAACCGCGGTCAAAGAGCGGATGGGAGGAAATGCTGGATTCCAGCCTGCATAGCGTGGCAGGCGGGCCAGGCCTCTTTTCGCCGCCTTTGCCCCAGCGTTCGATCAGGTCGAGGTGAGGCTGATGAGTTTCAAGATCGCTATCATCGGTGCGGGAAGCGTCGGGTTCACCAAGAAGCTCTTCACAGACATTTTGTGCGTTCCTGAATTCAGGGATGTCGAATTCGCATTGACCGATCTCAGCGAGCGCAACCTCCAGATGATCAAGTCGATCCTCGACAGGGTCGTCGAATTCAACAGGCTGCCGACCAAGGTTACGGCAACGACAGACCGCCGTGCTGCCCTCGAGGGTGCCCGCTACATCATCAGCTGCGTTCGCGTCGGCGGTCTCGAAGCCTATGCGGACGACATCCGCATTCCCTTGAAGTATGGCATTGACCAGTGCGTCGGCGACACGATCTGCGCCGGCGGCATCCTCTATGGCCAGCGCAACATTCCGGTAATCCTCGATTTCTGCAAGGATATCCTCGAAGTCGCCGAGCCTGGGGCGAAATTCCTGAATTACGCCAATCCGATGGCCATGAACACCTGGGCGGCGATCGAATATGGCAGGGTCGATACCGTCGGCCTCTGCCACGGTGTCCAGCATGGCGCCGACCAGATCGCCGAAGTGCTCGGCGCCAAGTCGCGCACCGAGCTCGACTACGTCTGCTCCGGCATCAATCACCAGACCTGGTTCATCGACCTGCGTCTCAACGGCCGCAAGATCGGTAAGGACGAGCTGGTTGCCGCCTTCGAGGCGCATCCGGTCTATTCGCAGCAGGAAAAGCTGCGCATCGATGTCCTGAAGCGCTTCGGCGTCTATTCGACCGAAAGCAACGGCCATCTTTCCGAATACCTGCCCTGGTATCGCAAGCGGCCGGACGAAATCACCCGCTGGATCGACATGTCCGACTGGATCCACGGCGAGACCGGCGGCTACCTTCGTTATTCGACCGAAACACGCAACTGGTTCGAAACGGAGTTCCCGCAATTTCTGGAATCCGCCGCCAGGCCGATAGACCCCGCCAAGCGCTCCAACGAGCATGCCAGCCACATTCTCGAGGCGCTGGAGACGAACCGCGTTTATCGCGGCCATTTCAACGTCAAGAACAACGGCATCATCACCAACCTGCCGCAAGACGCGATCATCGAGTCGCCCGGCTTCGTCGACCGCTTCGGCATCAACATGGCTGCAGGCATCACGCTGCCGGAGGCCTGCGCCGCCACTTGCACTTCCTCGATCAACGTCCAGCGCATGTCGGTTCATGCGGCGATCTCCGGCGATATCGACCTGCTGAAGCTCGCCGTCCTGCACGATCCGCTGGTCGGCGCGGTTTCGACGCCGGAAGAGGTTTGGCAAATGGTGGACGAAATGGTCGTCGCCCAGGCCCGCTGGCTGCCTCAATATGCGGGCGCCGTGCCGGCTGCAAAGGAGCGGCTTTCGAAATCCAGGGTCAAGACCCGCGAATGGGCTGGCGCGGCACGGCGCGACGTCCGTTCGATCGAGGAGTTGCGTGCGGAAAAAGCGGCTCTCAAGCAGGCCGTGTGAATTTCACCGGGTGGATCGCGGCGAGCTTTCGGGAGGATTTTCCGCACCCGTCTGTACATTCGTTCGAGGAGAAATGGAGCGGCGTCAACGCGCTCCTGAACAACAGGGAGGAGAGACGATGAGGAATTTTCGAAACATTGGCATTCTCGCCGGGCTGGCGCTTAGCGTCTCGGCCTCGGCGCTGAACGCGTATGCATCCGAGCCGACCGTGCCGCCGGTGCCCGCGCAATTTCCCGCCGAGGGAAAGATCAAATACGTCGCGCGCGACTCCATCCTGGAGTTCAAGGCACTTCCGGAATACCACGAACCCGATTGGGTCACCGACAAATACGTCAAGGCAGGCAAGCTGCCGCCGGTCAAGGACCGGCTGCCGAAGGAGCCGCTGGTCTTCAAGACCGGCAATATGCCGGACGGTGTCGGTGTCTACGGTGATACGATGCGTCATGTCATCGGCGGCCGGCCGGAGGGTTGGAATTATGGCGCGGGCCAGACACAAGGCTGGGGCGGCATCGACATCGGTCTTTCCGAATGCCTGACGCGCACGGCCCCGCTCTTCCAGGTCGAGGCCAAGGATACAGAGCCGCTGCCGAACCTCGCCAGGAGCTGGGACTGGTCGAAGGACGGCCACACGCTGACGATGCATCTGGTCGAAGGCGCCAAATGGTCTGACGGCGTTCCGTTCAACGCCGACGACGTGATGTTCTACTGGGACGACGAGGTGATCGACCCCAATGTGTCGCCGCTGAACGGCGCGACGCAGGAGACCTTCGGCGTCGGCACGACGTTGAAGAAAATCGACGACTACACCGTCGAGTGGACGTTCAAGGACGCCTTTCCGAAACAATATCTTTACGCCATGGCTTACGGCACCTTCTGTCCGGGCCCGTCGCATATCCTCAAGCCGCAGCATCCGAAATATTCGAAGAACACCTACGAGCAGTTCAAGAACGCGTTCCCGCCGGAATATATGAACATGCCGGTGATGGGCGCCTGGGTGCCGGTGGCATACCGCCCCGACGACATCATCGTCATGCGTCGCAATCCGTACTATTGGAAGGTCGACGAGAAGGGCAACCAACTGCCGTATCTCAATGAACTGCACTACAAATTGTCGACCTGGGCCGACCGCGACGTTCAGGCCGTCGCGGGAGCCGGCGACTTCTCCAATCTGGAGCAGCCGGAGAACTTCGTCGCCTCGCTGAAGCGCGCGGCGCAAAAGGACGCACCGGCACGGCTTGCGTTCGGCGCGCGGCTGATCGGCTATAATCTGCGCATGAATTTCTCAGCCAATGGCTGGGGCAACCCCGACGAGCGCGGACAGGCGATACGCGAGCTGAACCGCAACGAGGACTTCCGCAAAGGCGTCACCATGGCGCTCAACCGCAAGGCGCTCGGCGACTCGCTGGTCAAGGGTCCGTTCACTGCCATCTATCCGGGCGGCTTATCCTCGGGCACGAGCTTCTACGACCGGAAGTCGACGGTCTACTACCCCTTCGATCTCGAAGGCGCCAAGGCGGAACTCGCCAAGGCAGGCCTGAAGGACACGGACGGCGACGGCTTCGTCAATTTTCCTGCAGGTACCGCCGGCGGCAAGAATGTCGAGATCGTGATGCTCGTCAACAACGACTACACCACCGACAAGAGCCTTGCCGAAGGTGTAGTCGCCCAGATGGAAAAGCTAGGGCTGCGGATCGTGCTGAACGGACTCAACGGCACCCAGCGCGATGCCTCGCAATACTCCGGCCGCTTCGACTGGCTGGTACGGCGCAACGATCAGGAGCTGACTTCCGTCGTCCAGAATACCGATCAACTGGCCCCGGTCGGTCCACGGACTAGCTGGGACCATCGTGCGCCGGAAAACGGCGAGGTCGATATGATGCCTTTCGAGAAGGACCTCGTCGACATCGTCAACAAATTTGTCTCGTCCGCGGACAATGACGAGCGCGCCAGCCTGATGAGAGATTTCCAGAAGATCTCGACCGAGCACGTCTACAATGTCGGCCTGACGGAATATCCCGGCGCGCTGATCATCAACAAACGCTTCTCCAACATCCCGCAGGGCACGCCGATCTTCATGTTCAACTGGGCCGAGGATTCGATCGTCCGCGAGCGGGTCTTTGTCGCTGCCGACAAGCAGGCCAAGTACGAGCTGTTCCCCGAAGAGCTTCCCGGCAAGCCCGGAGACAAGGGCCCGATGAACTAGGTTTACCTCCCCTGACTGAGAACTCCGGCCGCCCCAGTTGGCGCGGCCGGACAAAGCAAACCTCCGTACGCTCAAAGAGAGCGACCGGCCAGACAAGGAAGCGAACCGACCGATGTTGCGATTCCTGCTCACGCGCATAGCGTCGGCGATCCCGGTCCTCGCCATTCTGAGCCTGGTCACCTTCGCCATCATCCAGGCGCCGCCGGGCGACTATGCCGACTACATCCGCTCGCAGTTGATCAATCAGGGCGGGGCCTCATTCGCCGAGGCCGACGCGCAGGCCAAGGCCTATCGGATAGAACATGGTCTCGATAAGCCGCTGCCCGTCCAGTATCTCAACTGGATCGGCGGCATCATCACCCGCGGCGATTTCGGCTACAGCCTCTATTACAATAAGCCGGTGGCCGATGTGGTGGGCGAGCGCCTGCCGCGCACGCTGCTCCTGGCGCTGGTGTGCCATCTGCTGGCCTCGGTCCTCGGTATCACCTTCGGCATATGGGCGGCGACCAGGCAGTACAGCTGGATCGACAGTACGCTGTCAGCGATTTCCTTCCTCGGCATGACGGTGCCGCGCTTCCTGATGGCGCTGATCATCGTCTATCTGCTGGTCTTCCAGTTCAACGTTTCCGAGATCGGCAGCTTCTTTTCGCCGCAATTTGGCGGGGCGCCGTGGTCCTGGGCGAAGTTCGTCGATCTCGTCCGGCATGTCTGGCCGGTTGTCGCCATCGCCACCTTCGGCGGGCTCGCCTACAACATGCGGGTGATGCGCGGCAATCTGCTCGACACGCTGAACGCGCAATATGTCGAAACCGCTCGCGCCAAGGGCCTTAGCGGCGGTGCGGTCGTGATGCGCCATGCGGTGCCCAATGCGCTGCATCCGCTGGTCATGTATCAGGGCGTGGTGCTGCCCTATATGCTGACCGGCGAGATCGAGACCGCGATCATCTTTGCCCTGCCGACCGTCGGCCCGGCGATCGTTGGCTCGATGGCGGTCGGCGACGTCTATGTCACGGCGACATTCATGATGGTGCTGTCGGCGACGCTGATCGTCGGCAACATCATCGCCGACATGCTGCTCGTCATGCTCGATCCGCGTGTGCGCCAATATGCAGGGTCCTGAGATGCTTGCTTTCGAGCCCTCGCTGCCGCCACTTGCCGAGGAACCGGCCAAGATCAAGCCGCGCGGCAATGAGAGTTACATCGCACTCGTCTGGCGCCGCCTGAAACGGTCCTGGACCGGCATGGCCGGGCTCATCCTGGTCGCGTTTCTGGTGCTGCTGGCTGTGTTTGCCGACTTCTTCGCACCGATGGATCCCAAGGTGACCGATGTCGGCTTCGCCCCGCCGCAGATGATGAGCTTCCATGACAAGGACGGCAACTTCGTCTTCCAGCCACGCGTCTATGCCCTGGCGGATTCGGAAGACCTCGACCCGGTCACCTTCCAACCCGTCGTCGGGCCGGACTACGACCATCCGCGGCTGCTCGGCTTCTTCGTCAAGGGAGCGGAGTACAGACTGCTCGGCCTGCTTCCCGCGAACCGGCACTTCTTCGGCTCGACCGACGGCCAGCCGGTGCACTTCCTTGGCACCGACAAATTCGGCCGCGATGTGCTGGCTCGTGCGATCTATGGTTCGCGCATCTCGTTGATGATCGCATTGACCGTGGTCTTCATCGTCACCGTGATCGGCACGACGGTCGGCATGGTGTCGGGCTATTTCGGCGGCACATTCGATGTCTGGGTCCAGCGCTTCGTCGAACTGGTGCTCGCGTTTCCGCAATTGCCGCTTTATCTGGCGCTCACCTCGCTGGTTCCGGTGACGGCGCCGACGAATGTCTTCCTGGCCTTCGTGATCGTCGTCATGTCGGCACTCGGCTGGGCGCAGATGTCGCGCGAAGTGCGCGGCAAGACCCTGGCACTGGCGCGGATCGACTACGTTCGTGCGGCGATGGCGGTCGGCGCCACAGATGGCCGCATCATCATGCAACACATTTTTCCAAACGTGATGAGCCACGTGATCGTTGCGGTCACGTTGGCAATCCCCAGTGTGGTCCTGCTCGAATCCTTCCTCGGTTTTCTCGGCTTCGCGGTGAAGCCGCCGCTGATCTCCTGGGGCCTGATGCTGCAAGACACCGCGACCTATTCGGTCATCGGCACCTATCCCTGGATCCTCTCACCGGTCGGCTTCGTGCTTGTCACCGTCTTCGCGTTCAACGCGCTTGGCGATGGACTGCGCGATGCGGTCGATCCGTATTGAGCGTGACATGATACAACACGCGCTCGTCAAATCCTTTGCACCGCCTGTCCGACTCGATCATGACGGCCGTTCGGAAAACCCGGTCATCGATGCCCGCAACATCGCCGTCGATTTCAAGGTCGAACACGGCATGATCGAAGCCGTCAAGGACATCTCCTTCCAGCTCTATCGCGGCGAGACGATCGCCATTGTCGGCGAGTCGGGATCGGGCAAGTCGGTCACGGCGCGCACCGTCATGGGACTGTTGTCGAAGCGCGCAGTCGTGTCGCCGAAATCGACTGTCGAATACAACGGGGCCAACATCCTGAAATTTTCCGAGCGTGCGCGGCGCAAACTGCGCGGCGACCGCATCTCGATGATCTTTCAGGAGCCGATGAGTTCGCTCAACCCGATCTACACGATCGGCAGCCAGATCGTCGAGGCGATACGGGTGCATCGCAAGATGAGCCGCAGGCAGGCCGAAGCAAGAGCGCTCGAGCTGCTGCAGCAGGTACAGATTCCTGAGCCCCAGGCGCGGCTGAAACAATACCCGCACCAGCTTTCCGGCGGCCAACGCCAGCGTGTGATGATCGCCATGGCGCTGGCCAACGATCCCGATGTGCTGATCGCCGATGAGCCGACGACGGCGCTCGACGTCACGGTTCAAGCGCAGATCCTCAATCTCATCCGAAACCTGCAGAAGAAACTACGCATGGCAGTGATCCTGATCACGCACGACCTGACCGTGGTGCGGCAGTTCTCCGACTATGTCTACGTCATGCAGCATGGGGAGATGCGCGAGCACAATGTGACGGAGAAGCTGTTCGCCAATCCGCAGCATCCCTACACCTGTCACCTGCTTGCCTCCGAGCCGCGCGGCCAGGCAAATCCGTTGCCGGAAGGCGCCGACGTTATTCTTGAAGCTAGGAATGTGCGCGTCTCCTTCATGCTGCGGCATGGCACGTTCATGAGGCCGGACCTGCGCGAACTCGTCGCCGTCGACAGCCTCAGCCTGACCCTTCGGCGGCACGAGACGCTGGGTCTCGTTGGCGAATCCGGATCGGGCAAGACCACCTTCGGCGAGGCGTTGCTCAGGCTCAACACCACGGACAGCGGCGAGATCTATTTCGATGGCCGGCCGATCCATGGCTGTTCGCGCGCGCAGATGCGGCCGTTGCGGTCGCGCATGCAGGTCGTCTTCCAGGATCCGTTCTCGTCGCTCAACCCGCGCATGACGATCGGCCAGATCATCGAGGAAGGGCTGGTCGTCAACCGCATGGGCGCCACCAGGAACGATCGGATCGAGCGGGTGCGCGAGGCGCTGATCAGCGCCGGCATGCCCGGCGATATCCTCTCGCGCTTCCCGCACGAGTTTTCCGGCGGCCAGCGCCAGCGTATTGCGATTGCCCGCGCCGTCGCGCTCGAACCGGAATTCATCGTACTCGACGAGCCGACATCGGCGCTGGATCTCTCGGTCCAGGCGCAGATCATCGAATTGCTGCGCAAGCTGCAGCGCGAACGGGGCCTGAGCTACATCTTCATCTCGCACGACCTCAAGGTCGTGCGGGCGCTGTGCCACCGCGTCATCGTCATGCAGCACGGCAAGATCGTCGAAGAGGGGCCGGTCGACGAAGTCCTGTCCCATCCCAAGACCGCTTACACCGAACGGCTGGTCAAAGCCGCTTTCGAGGTAGCCTAATTGCTTATGCCGGAGGTTGTTGTGGCAAGAAATCCCAAGGTCGCTTTCATCGGAGCTGGCTCGACGGTGTTCATGAGGAACATCGTCGGCGACATATTGCAGCGTCCGGCTTTATCCGGCTCGACGATCGCGCTGATGGACATCAATCCGCAACGGCTCGAGGAAAGCGCAATCGTCGTCGGCAAGCTGATTTCGACGCTCGGCGTGAAGGCCAGGGCCGAAACCTATTCGGACCAGCGCAAGGCGCTGGCGGGCGCCGATTTCGTCGTCGTCGCTTTCCAGATCGGCGGCTACGAGCCCTGCACCGTCACCGACTTCGAAGTTCCGAAGAAATACGGGCTGCGCCAGACCATCGCCGATACGCTCGGCGTCGGCGGCATCATGCGTGGCTTGAGAACCGTGCCGCATCTTTGGAAGGTCTGCGAGGACATGCTCGCGATCTGCCCGCAGGCGATCCTGCTGCAATATGTCAACCCGATGGCGATCAACACCTGGGCGATCGCGGAGAAATACCCCGAGATCAAGCAGGTCGGCCTCTGCCACTCGGTGCAAGGCACGGCGATGGAGCTGGCGCACGATCTCGACATTCCCTACGAGGAGATTCGCTACCGCTCGGCCGGCATCAACCACATGGCCTTCTACCTGAAGTTCGAGCATCGCCAGCCTGATGGCTCCTACCGCAATCTCTATCCGGATCTGCTGCGCGCCTACAGCGAAGGGCGGGCGCCGAAGCCTGGGTGGAACCCGCGCTGCCCGAACAGAGTGCGCTACGAGATGCTGAAGCGCCTCGGTTACTTCGTCACCGAGAGCTCCGAACATTTCGCGGAATACACGCCCTATTTCATCAAGGACGGGCGCGAGGATCTGATCGAGAAATTCGGTATCCCGCTCGACGAATACCCGAAGCGCTGCATCGAGCAGATCGAACGCTGGAAGGGGCAAGCGGAAGCCTATCGCTCGGCTGACAGAATAGAGGTCGAGCAGTCGAGGGAATACGCGTCCTCGATCATGAACTCGGTCTGGACCGGCGAGCCGTCGGTGATCTACGGCAACGTCCGCAACAATGGCTGCATCACGTCATTGCCATATAATTGCGCGGCCGAGGTGCCATGCCTCGTCGACGCCTCCGGCATTCAACCCACGTTCATTGGCGACCTGCCGGTGCAGCTCACCGCGCTGATCCGCACCAATATCAACGTCCAGGAGCTGACGGTCCAGGCGCTGGTGACCGAGAACCGCGAGCACATCTATCACGCGGCGATGATGGACCCGCACACGGCGGCCGAGCTCGACCTCGACCAGATATGGTCGCTGGTCGATGACTTGCTGGTTGCGCATGGCGATTGGCTGCCGGCATGGGCGCGTGGAGCGCGCAGCGTTCGAGCGGCCTGAGGCGCAGGGCTGTCTATTTCACTCGCCTATGCCGACCATAGGGCCGGCTTTGAAAGCGGAGCGGCGTTGCCGGCAGATGTTTCGAAATCAAAGAGCTTCTGCGTTACGAGAGCAGCCGCTCCCCTTGCCCAGGAATTGTCCTCCCAGTCCAGCAGCATTGGTGGTGCCGCGCGAAAGGTATTTTTCCCAAGCGTCAGCCGCATTGGGCCAAACAGCGCATCGCCAAACGACACGGCTTCACCGCCGACGACAATGACCTCCGGGTCGGTGATGTTGACAAGGTTGGCGAGATGCCGGCCGATGCCACGTCCGGCTTCTTCGAGAATGGCGACGGCTCGCGGTTCGCGGTCTGCCAAGGCTGCCATAAGGCTGACTTTGCTATCCGTTTCGTCGTGCCCGGTGGCTTCGCGCCAGGTGCGCAGGATCGCCGGCTCGGCGTAATAGGCCATCAAGCAGCCGCGTTTTCCGCACTCGCAAAGGCGGCCGTTCTCCTCATATGAGGTGTGGCCGAACTTGCCGGCAGCACCGTTCGCGCCGCGATAGAGTTTGCCATCGAAGACGAGCGCGCAGCCGATTCCGACGCCGATCGCCAGCACAGCCATATTGCGGTGCTGCCGTCCCAGGCCGAAGAGTTGCTGGGCAATGGCATAGGCATTGGTGTCGTCCTCAAGCCACACGGGGACGTCTACCCGTTCGGCCAGCATCGGGCCAAGGGGAACGTTGTCCCAGTTGTAGCGATTGCTGCGGATACACACAGCCTTCTGGTTGTCTATGACGCCAGGCATTGAAACGCCGATCCCGGCAAGCCTGGCGCCGGGCCGATCGACAATCGCAATCAGCTCCGGCACCGCCTTGGCCAAGGTCGCTATGATACGGTCTGGATCGCTGTCCGAGAGCTTGACACGCATCGAGCCCAACGGATTGGTCGCAAGATCGGTGACCACGCATTCGACCGACCCGACCATCAGCTTGAAGCCTATGGCAAGACCGTTGGCATAGTTGATATCCACCGGGATAGGGCGGCGCCCGGCCGAGCCCACGACTGTCTTGCCTTCGATCAGCAGGCCCTCCTCGATGAGGTCGGCCACGACGAAGGTGACCGCTGCCGGACTAAGGCCGGTAACGGACGCTATATCGGCCCGGCTGCGCGGACCTTCCTGCCGCAAGAGATTGAGGATCAGTCTGCGGTTCATCGCCCGAGTCGTGCTCGGGTCACCCTTGAGCTTCACGGATCCGCTTTCTTAATTTTGTAAATTAATTATTGCCTCTCGAGAAAACATATGCATAAGTTTGCCCGACTGTTCAACACCCGAACCGGGGGTCAGCGAAATTAATCCGGTTAGCAATGTCACCGCGCTCTGAAGGAGCGGGCAAGCATATTCTCTTGCCCGGGAGGTGAGCCGCGCCGTTGAGAAGAACAACCGCGCCGGCCGGTGTGCCAGTAGAGAATTGACAACACGGGAGGAGTAACAATGACGTTCAAGTGGATTGAAAAGCCGTCGACGCGGCGCAATTTCCTGAAGGGAGCTGGGGGCATTTCCGCTGGAGCTCTCGCGGGCTTCCCGATGCCGGCACTCAGCCAGTCGAGCGAAGTCACCATCATTTCAGACGAAAACAATGCCGATGCCCTGCGGATCTTGCGGCGCATCGCGGCCGACTTCGAGAAGCAGTCCGGCACCAAGGTTGTGATCAACAATATGGATCACGAGGCCCACAAGACCGCGATCCGCAACTACCTTGTGGCCGGCGCGCCGGATGTCTGCTTCTGGTTCTCTGGAAACCGCATGCGTGCCTTCGTCAACCGCGGCCTGTTCGACGACATTTCGGATCTGTTCGAGAAGGAAAAGTACAAGGACGTGCTGGGTGCTACCACCGGTGCCGTCACGGTCGACGGCAAGCAGTATGGACTGCCGACCGGCGGCACGATGTGGGGCATGTTCTATCGCAAGGACGTCTTTGCCGAGCACGGACTTACGGTACCGGCGACCTGGGACGAATTCCTCGCTTACGGCCAGAAGTCCAAGGCTGCAGGCCTAATCCCCGTCAGCATCGGCACCAAGGAACTCTGGCCGGCGGCCGGATGGTTCGATCAGATGAACCTGCGGATCAACGGTCTCGACAAGCACTTCGCCTTGATGAACGGCAAGATGGCCTATACCGACCCGGCGCTGAAGCCCGTTTTCGACCACTGGGAAGAGCTGATCAGGCAGGGTTTCTTCACGCCGGATCAGACGTCGTTCGGCTGGCAGGAGGCTGGCGCCTTCCTCGCCCAGAAGAAGGCCGGCATGATGAACCTCGGCGCCTTCGTGAAAGCTACTTTCCCTGAGCAGGATCTCGAGCAGCTGACATTCGCCCCTTTCCCGAAGATTGACGGCGCCCTCGACCGCTACGAAGAATTCTCGGTCAATTCGGTCCACATCCCGGCCAACGCCAAGAACAAGGCGGGTGCCCGCGAGTTCCTCGCCTTCTTCTACCAGCCGGAAAATTTCGGCCCTTATCTGGAACCTGGCGGCAACGTTCCGCCGCGCAACGACCTTCCGGCCAGCAAGGATCCGCTGGTCAACGCAGCCGTGGAAAGCCTGAAGACGGTGGCCGGCACATCGCAATATTACGACCGCGATACCGATCCCGACATGGCCCAGGCCGGCCTGGTCGGCTTCCAGGAATTCATGGCCAAGCCGGAGCGCCGGGACGCCATTCTTCAGCGTCTCGAGGGAACCCGTCGCCGGATCTTCAAGATCTAGCGCCTCCCAGCGGAGGGGAGCGGGGTTCGTGCTCTGCTCCCCGATGCTTTCCGTGAATGAGGTCTCCCAAAATGACGAAGGTTTGGCGCCGCCATCGCTGGTGGCTGACACCGACACTTCTGATTCTGCCCGCCGCTGTGCTGTTTTCCGTCGTCATTCTGGCATCTGCGGTCGAGAGCCTATGGATCAGCCTGCACGAATGGGACGGCTTCAGCCCGATGGTCTGGATCGGCCTCGGCAACTACCGCGAACTGTTCGCCGACCCGCAGTTCTATGTTTCGCTGAAGAACAATCTGATCTGGTTGGTGATGTTCATGCTGGCGCCGCCGCTCGGCCTCGCCATCGCGCTGCTCGTCAACCAGAAAATCCGCGGCATGCGCCTGCTCAAATCGCTGTTCTTCATTCCGCTGGTGCTGGCTTCGGTTGCCGTCGGCGTTGTCTTCACCTGGGTCTATACGCCGGAATTCGGACTTCTCGCCCTGATCTTCCGCACCTTCGGCGCGACCGCCCCGGCAGTGCTGTCGGATGAAAATTTCGTCACCTTCGCTGTCGTGATCGCAGCGTTGTGGCCGCAGATCGCCTTCTGCATGGTGCTCTATCTCGCCGGCCTCAACAATCTCAGCGAGGACCTGATCGGCGCCGGGCGGGTTGACGGCGCCAGGGGCTGGAACATGCTGCGCCACATCGTGTTGCCGCAGCTGACGCAGGTCACCTTTATCGCCATCGCCGTCACCGTCGTCGGCGCACTGCGTTCCTTCGACATGGTCTCGGTGATGACCAGCGGCGGCCCCTTCGGTTCGTCCGAGGTGCTTGCCTATCAGATGTTCGAGCAGTCCATATTTTCCTACCGCTTCGGCTATGGCGCGGCCATTGCCTCGGTGCTGTTCGTGATCATGGCGGTCTTCATCGCCTGGTACCTGACGCGGATGATCCGCGCCGATGAAAGAGGCGGCTGATGTTTCCCCGCCCGATTCCCGAGACTGCTATTTGGCAGCGTGGCCTCTATGTCGTGCTGGTGGTCGGCATCCTGATTGTCTGGCTGGCGCCGCTCTTTGCCATCATCCTTACCTCGTTCCGCTCTACGCAGGATGTCATGGGCGGCAATCTGTGGGGCTGGCCGACCCAATTCGGCCTGGTCGACAACTACACGGCGGTCTTCACCCAGACGCCGATGGCCCGCTACTTCCTCAACAGCCTGACGATCACCATCCCCTCGGTGATGGGCGTTCTCATCTTGAGCACGCTCGCCGGGTTCGTGCTCGCCCGTTACCGTTTTCGCGGCAACATGCTCGTCTTCGCCCTGTTCGTCGGCGGAAACTTCCTGCCGCACCAGATCATGATGATCCCGGTGCGCGATCTCATGGTGCGGCTCAACCTCTACGACACGATGGCCGCCCTGATCATCTTCCACATCGCCTTCCAGACCGGGTTTGCGACACTGTTCATGCGCAACTTCATCGCCGCGTTGCCGGGAGAACTGTTTCAGGCCGCCAGGGCCGAGGGCGCGACACCGTTTCAGACATTGGTACATGTCGTGGTGCCGCTGGTGCGGCCGGCTCTTGCGGCGCTGGCGATCCTGCTCTTCACCTTCATCTGGAACGATTATTTCTGGGCGGTCGTGCTCACCATCAGCGATACCGTCAAACCGGTAACCGCTGGCCTGGCCAACCTGCGCGGCGAATGGGTTTCGGCCTGGAACCTGATCTCGGCCGGCACCATCGTCGTGGCTTTGCCGCCGGTTGCCATGTTCTTCCTAATGCAGAAGCACTTCATCACCGGCCTCACCATGGGAGCGGTCAAGGGATGAGCGACCATGGCTTCAAGGCGTCGCCCACCCGATCCGAAACTGATTTCGCAAGCAGGGCTCCATGACCAGTCTTGAACTCCGGCAGATACAAAAGAATTATGGCAGCTACCACGCGCTGCGCGGCATTGATCTCAGCGTCGAACAGGGCGAGTTCATTGTCACCGTCGGGCCGTCCGGCTGTGGCAAGTCAACGCTGTTGAAGATCATCGCCGGGCTTGAAACCGTCTCGACCGGTGAAATTCTCATCAACGGCCGTGATGTCACCACCACCGAGCCGGGTGAGCGCGGCATTGCCATGGTCTTCCAGTCCTATGCGCTTTACCCGCATATGACGGTCGCCGAGAACATGGGTTTCGGCCTGCGCATGGCGCATCGCCCCAAGGCCGAGATCGATGCCGCCGTGCTGCGAGCCGCCAAGATCCTTCGCATTACCGACCAGCTCGACAAGCGGCCGAAACAGCTTTCCGGCGGCCAGCGTCAGCGTGTGGCGATCGGCCGTGCCATAACCCGCTCGCCCGACGTGTTCCTGTTCGACGAACCGCTATCCAACCTTGACGCAGCGCTGCGCACGCAGATGCGCGTCGAGCTTTCCGATCTGCACGCCAGGCTCGGCGCCACCATGGTCTATGTCACGCACGACCAGACCGAGGCGATGACAATGGCGAGCCGTATCGTCGTGCTCAATCGCGGCTCGGTCGAGCAGGTGGGCGCTCCGCTCGAACTCTACCGCAATCCGGCCAACCTTTTCGTCGCGGGCTTCCTCGGCGCACCCCGGATGAATTTTTTCGAAGTGACCGTCGCCGCTGTCTCCGGCGGCGCCGCCAGGCTGTCGACCGCCGGTCTTTCTCCTTTGACTGTCGAACTGACGGAAGCGGCATCCGTACAGGTCGGCGATAGGGTGACGATGGGGATTCGGCCGGAGAGCATCAGCTTGGCCGCGGAAGGGACAGCGAGTTTTGCAGGACGGGTGCGGCTGGTCGAGCATCTCGGCCGCGAGACCATCCTCTATGCCGACGCCGGCCCGCTGCAATGCGTCAGTTCTGAAAGCGGCAGCGGCAACGTCACCGTCCAGATCGGCCATGCGAGTGCCGTCGCTGCCGATGCGACCGTCGGCTTCAAGGTCGAGCCGCGTGACGTCTATCTCTTTTCCTCTGTCGATGAGCGGACAATCAGTGCCCGCAAATCCACCATCACCGACTGATCTTCAGGAGTATCCTTCGTGAACAAGACTTCAAAAGGCCGCGCCCTGTCGGTCTGGCGCACGATCCAGACCGACCGCTTTCTGGTCGGCGCGCCGCACTACCCCGAACATGTGGACGAGAGTTACTGGGACAATGACGCCCGGCGCATGGCCGAGGCCGGCTTCAACGTCGCCCGCCTCGGCGAATTCGCCTGGCACATTTTCGAACCGCGTGAAGGCACCTTCGATTTCGACCTGTTCGACCGGGCAATCGAGGGGCTGGCGCGTCACGGCGTCAACACGATCCTGTGCACGCCGACCGCCACCCCGCCGCGCTGGCTGACCGCAAAGCATCCGGAAATCCTGCGGCTTGATGGAAATGGCCGGTCGATGGGCCACGGCTCGCGCCAGTATGCCGACACCAGCAGCCCGGTGTTTCGCGACTATAGCCGCAAGATTACCAGGGCGATGGCGGACCACTACCGCGACAATGCAAATGTCATAGGCTGGCAGACCGACAACGAACTCAACACCAGCATGCCGGAATCCTATTCGCCGTCGGCATTGAAGGAATTCCAGGCTTATCTCCAGGAAACCTACAAGACGATAGACAGGCTGAACTTCGCCTGGGGTGGCGATTTCTGGGCGACGGCTTACGGCGATTTCAGCGAAATTGTCTTCCCGCTGGATTTTTCCCCGTCCTTTCCCGGTCCCGGTCACCTCCAGGACTACCACCGTTTTCTCGCCTTTTCGACAGCACGGTTCCAGCACGACCAGGTCGAGATCCTGAGAAAAGCGAATGCCAGTTGGTTCATTTTCCACAATCTCGGCGGATTGCGTGACATCGACTTTCGTGGCCAATTCTCCACCGATCTCGACTTCGTCGGCTACGACATCTATCCGTTCCTCTATGACGAGTTCTTTCGCCTAGGCAACCACGCCAAGATCCAGGCGCTGCATCTCGACATCTGCAGGGGATTTTCCGGCAACTACATAGTGCCGGAACAACAGTCGGGTTTTGGCGCCCAGCCGGGCTTCTGCACGCTGACGCCGGAGCCGGGCGAAATGCGACGCATGGCGATGTCGTCGGTTGCGCGTGGCGCCGATGGGATCATGTTCTTCCGCTGGCGTCCCGCACATTTCGGCGCCGAGATATACTGGATGGGCATCATCGATCACGATGATGTCGCTCGCCGCCGCTATGATGAAGCCAGGCAGTTCGCCACCGAGATGACGGCGCTTAAAGACAAGATCCTAGGCACCCATGTGCGGATGGATGTCGGCATCGCCGGCTCGGACTTCGACAATCAGGAAGCCCACAAGACCTTCCCCATCGGCCTGCCAAGTCCGCAGGATGATGCAACCTTGCTGCATCAGTATTGCTATGACCGCGGCATCGCCTGCGGCTTCATCCACCCGGAAGACGATCTGTCGAAGCTCAAGGTGTTCTACGTGCCGCATTGGGTGATCTGGAAGGACAGCTGGACCGAGCGGCTGCAAGTCTTTGCCGAAAATGGCGGTACCGTCATCATCGGCGCGCGCACGGGAACCCGCGACGAAAACAACCACGTCATCCGCGACACAGCGCCGGGCCGGTCGCTGTCGAAGCTGACCGGCGTTCGCGTCGAGGATTTCGGGCGGCTGGCGGCACCTGGGGCCAATGGCCTGTTCAATACCATGTCGCGCTCCGGCGGGCTCGTCATTCCTCCCGACAGACCGGCCGAATCCAGCCGCCGTATCCGTCGTTTTACCATTGGAAACCACGAGTTCGATGCCGGTTATTTCTATGAGAACCTCGCAGTCGAACCGGAAGTCGAAATTGTAGGGATTTGGTCGAACCGCTACGCGGCGGGAACGCCTGCAATTACCTCCCGCGCCGTCGGCAAGGGCCGTGTGCTCTATGTCGGCACTTATCTAACCCCGGAGCTGACAGCTCAACTCGCTACGCGCACTTTCGTGGATGCGAATGTGGAGCCTCTGGTTCCGGATCTGCCGGACGGCGTCGAGGTCACGATGCGCGAGAATGACGAACGCCGGCTGCTGTTCGTGCAAAACATCAAAGACACGCCCGTTGCGGTAACCGGCGTTCCCTTCGGCAGCAACCTGCTCGATGGCGAAGCACCTGTCTCCGGAGTGTTGACGCTGGACGGCTATGGCTGCGCTGTCCTCGAATTGATCTGAGCATTGTCGCGGACGTTAGCCATACGAAACCTGAGTACTCTCTGATCGTGGAATTCGACCGCCATCGGCAGCACGCCGGCATCGATCCATATCGAACCGGCGCTTTGAACGTGCGCAAGGAACGGCCGGCGAACTGCTGTTGCTCGCATTCAACGACGGCAGTTACACTACCGGCGCGACCATCGGAGCCGATGGCGGCATCTCGTTTCATCCTTGTGAGCGTCATGAATTTCGACATTTCCGTCCGAACCGAGGCCTTCCGCAGCCGGATCGCCGATTTCGTCGAGCGCGAAATCCTGCCGCTCGAGGCTGACAAGGCTTGCTATGACGGCCATGGCAATATCGCGCTGCCGCTGCTTGAAACGCTGCGGGGCAAGGCGAAAGCAGCCGGCCTGTGGTGCCTGCAGCTGAAACCCGAGACCGGCGGGGCCGGCCTTTCCAAGGTGGATATGGCCGTCTGCTATGAAGAGATGAACCGCTCGATCTTCGGTCCGGTCGTGTTCAATTCCGCGGCCCCCGACGATGGCAACATGATGGTGCTGGAACGACTGGGAACGCCGGAGCAGAAGCAAAGATGGCTGAAGCCGATCGTCGAGGGCAAGGTGCGTTCGGCTTTCGCAATGACGGAACCGCATCCGGGCGGCGGCTCCGACCCGTCGATGATCATGACCAGAGCCGAACGGCGCGGCGACAGATATGTCGTCACAGGCCGCAAATGGTTCATCACCGGCGCGCAAGAGGCGAGCCACTTCATTCTCATTGCGCGCACTTCGGACGATCCGCGTCACGGCCTTTCGGCCTTGCTGTTCCACAAGGACCAGCCGGGCTGGCGGATCGTGCGGCGCATCGAAATCATGGGACCGGAAGAACATGGCGGCCATTGCGAGCTGGAGTTCGACGGCCTGGAAGTCCCGGTCGAGGACGTGCTTGCCGGCGAAGGCAGCGGCCTCCGGGTTACCCAGGTCCGGCTCGGTCCGGCGCGGCTCACCCATTGCATGCGCTGGCTCGGTCTTGCCAAGCGCTGCATCGAGATCGCGCGCGCCTATGCCGCCGAGCGTAGCGGTTTCGGGCAGCTTTTGGCCGACCGTGAGAGTATCCAGCTGATGCTCGGCGACCTTGCCATGCGCATCGAGATCGGGCGGCTGCTGGTGATGAAGGCGGCCTGGGAGCTCGATCGCCGCGGCTTTGCCCGCAAGGAGGTCTCCATGGCCAAGATCCAGGTCGCCAACGTGCTGCATGACGCCGCCGACGTGGCGATCCAGATCAACGGCGCCCGCGGCTATTCGAAAGACACTGTACTCGAATGGATCTACCGCTACGCCCGCCAGGCTCGCCTGGTCGACGGCGCCGACGAGGTCCACAAGATGGTGCTCAACCGCTTTCTCAATGAGGAAGGTGCGGGCTTCTGGCGCTGGCATGTCGAAGCCGGCAGACAAGACGAAACAGGTCGCGGCGGGAACCGCTGAGCCGGCAATGAGGATGGATTTCGATCCGGTACGCCTGGAGGATTTTCTGAGAGCGCATTTTGGCGATGGCCAAATGTCGCTTGAGCGGATCGTCGGCGGCCAATCCAACCCGACCTATTTCGTCGACTATGGCGGCCGCCGCATGGTTCTGCGCAAGAAACCTCCGGGACCGATCCTGCGCGGCGCTCATGCGGTCGATCGCGAGTACCGGGTGATCGAGGCGCTAGCATCGACAAAGGTGCCGGTGCCGCGGCCGGTGCTCTATCACGACGGCGACGAGCCGCTCGGCACGCCGTTCTATCTGATGCAGCGGCTCGACGGCCGGGTGTTCCACGATGGCTCGTTGCCGGGACTGGCGCCGGACGAGCGGCGCGGCATCTATTTCGGCATGGCCGAGGCGCTGGCAAAGCTGCACGCAGTCCGGCCGGAAGAGGTCGGGCTCGGCGACTACGGCCGTCCCGGGAACTATTTTGAGCGACAGATCGCGCGCTGGACCAGACAGTTGCGGGAATCGCCGAGCGAGCGCATTGCCGCGCTCGAAGCCGTCGCCGAATGGCTGCCGCGACATCTTCCGCCAGATGACGGCCACGTTTCGATCGCGCATGGCGATTTCCGTCTCGGCAATCTCATCTTCCATCCCGAGCGGCCCGAGGTGATCGGCATACTCGACTGGGAGTTATCGACCCTCGGCCATCCGCTTGCTGATCTCGGCTTCTGCTCGATGCCCTGGCATTCCTCATCGGACGAATATGGCGGCATCCTCGGCCTTGATCAGGCAGCCCTCGGGATTCCGACACAGCGCGAATTCCTCGATCATTACTTCGCCCACGCCGTGCCGACGGCGCCGCTGCAGCGGTTCCATCTGGTGTTTGCCATGTTCCGCTTTGCCGTGATCTTCGTCGGCATCGCCGACCGCGTGCTGGCCGGCAGCGCGGTTGCGGCCGATGCGGCCGACGTGGCACCGCTGGCCGGCCGTTTTGCTGCACGCGCCATCGAAGTCATCGACGGCGCGCGGACCTGGTGACGCGAGGCTGGCAGTCGGCTGAGCGAGTTGCAGCGATACGCGTTCAGTTCATGCGAACTTCCGGTTCGGCAAGCAGTGGAATCTCCAAGCCACGCCGCAAGCCGGTCGCCACGACCGACACCCTGAATTTTCCGGCGAGTGCCTTGTCGAAGATGGCGCCGACGATGATGTCGGCATCGTTGTCGACCTCCTCGCGGATGCGGGTAGCGGCTTCGTCGACCTCGAACAGCGTCATGTCCATGCCGCCCGAGATCGAGACAAGGACGCCCTTGGCGCCCATCATCGAAGCTTCGTCGAGCAGCGGGTTGGCGATTGCCGCTTCCGCTGCCTTCTTGGCGCGGCCTTCTCCGGCGGCTTCGCCGGTTCCCATCATGGCGCGGCCCATGTCGCGCATCACCGACTTCACATCGGCGAAGTCGAGATTGATCAGGCCTTCCTTGACGATCAGATCGGTGATGCAGCCGACACCCGCATAGAGGACCCGGTCGGCCATGGCGAAGGCGTCGGCGAACGTGGTTCTGGCGTCGGCGATCCTGAACAGGTTCTGGTTGGGAATGACGATGACGGTATCGGCGCTTTCGCGCAGGCGCTCGATGCCCTCATCGGCAGCGTACATGCGGCGCCTGCCTTCGAAGACGAATGGCTTGGTGACGACGGCAACGGTCAGTATTCCGGCTGCCCGCGCTGCCTGCGCTATAACAGGCGCGGCACCAGTGCCGGTTCCGCCTCCCATGCCGGCGGTCACGAAGCACATATGCGTTCCAGCAAGGTGATCCATGATCTCGTCGATGGATTCCACGGCTGCGGCACGGCCGACCTCGGGCAGGGACCCGGCGCCGAGACCTTCGGTGATATGAGCCCCCAACTGGATCAGCCTCGTTGCCTTCGACATGGCAAGGGCCTGGGCATCGGTGTTGGCAACGATGAATTCCGCGCCCTGCAGGCCTTCGGCGATCATGTTGTTGACGGCGTTGCCGCCGCCGCCGCCGACCCCGACGACGGTGATCTTGGGCCTCATCTCCGAGATTACCGGCCTCGTCGCGGTGTTCATTGCCGTTCTCCCTGGATACGCCGAGTGGTCGCTGGAAGCTTGTCCCGGGCGCACTGCGAAAACTCTGAACCGGGCAGTGCGAATCAGGACAGCCCAGAATGCAGGGAATCAGAGCGCGGAGCGTGCTGCAAGTGCGCGATGTGCCTCATAGGCGACTTGCGTCTGAAAGTTCACGCAATGCGCCTTGATACAGTGCAGATCGCGGTGCGGGGCGCCGCACGCTACAACTTCGGCGCGAGGCACTGCGCGACATGGTCGGCAATCGTCAGGCAGGAGGTCAGGCCGGGGCTTTCGATGCCGAACAGGTTGACCAGGCTATCCACGCCGTGCACCGCCACGTCCTGGACGACGAAGTCGGCATTGGCCTCACCGGGACCGGACAGTTTTGGCCGGATGCCGCTGTAAGCGGGTTGCAGGCTGCCATCGGCCAGGTCCGGCCAGTATTTGCGGATCTCGCTGTAGAAGCGCTCGCCACGAGCCGGGTCGACGCGATAGTCGAGTTGATCGGTCCATTCGACGTCCGGCCCGAAGCGGGCGACGCCATCAAAGTCGAGTGTCAGATGAACACCGAGCCCGCCGGGTTCGGGCACCGGATAGACCAATCGCGAGAACGGCGCCCGGCCGGCCACCGAAAAATAATTGCCCTTGGCATAATGGAGCTTTGGCACGAATTGCTGATTGAGCCCTTCAAGCGAACCGGCAAGTGCTGCGGCGCCAAGCCCGGCGGCATTGACGAAACGCGGAGTGGCGATCTCGAAGCGCTCGCCGCCGGCAGCGTCCACCGTCTCGAGCACGACGCGGCCTGCTTCGATGCGGCCGGAGGCGATGCGCGTGTTGAGACTAAGTGCCGCCCCGTGCTCCTCGGCGTCGCCCAACAGGGCGAGCATCAGGGCATGGCTGTCGATGATGCCGGTGGCGGGCGACAGCAGCGCCGCCGTGCACTTAAGGCTGGGCTCCAGCGTATGCGCCTCGGCTTCGCTCAAGCGCAACAGGTCGCCGGCGCCGCAAGCGCGTGCATTGGCCCGGATTGAGGCGAGCACCGGCTCCTGTTCGGCATTTGTGGCAACGATGAGCTTGCCGCAGCGCGCGTGCGGGATCGCCCGCTCCTCGCAATAGCGATAGAGTCTTTCCCGGCCGGCCACGCAGAACCGGGCTTTCAGCGATCCAACCGGATAATGGAGGCCGGCATGGATGACCTCGGAATTGCGCGAACTTGTCCCGGTGCCGATAGCGCTCTCGGCTTCCAGGACCAGCGTATCGATGCCGCGCTGCGCCATCTCTCGCGCGATCGCCAGGCCAACAACGCCGGCGCCGGCGACAATGCAGTCGACATGGTCCACGGTCAGGTCAAGCCGAAGTTCTGCATGCGTCCATCCATCCGCTGGCCCTGTCGAAAGCGCTTGACACTATACCGTTCGAGAAAGATGCATCAAACGGCATAATGCACGGGGACCTGCCGAGGCGGACCGGCGGCGGGACTGTTTCCGCGTGTAGCACAGGAGCCATCATGGACGCACGACCGAATTCTCCCGAAGCCCGCGACATAAGCTTTCACATGCATGGCTATACGAATGCGCGCAGGCATCAGGAATCGGGGCCGCTCATTATCGAGAAGGGCGACGGCATCTATGTCGAGGACCTCGCCGGCAACCGTTATATCGAGGCGATGGCCGGGCTTTGGAGCGTCGCGGTCGGTTTTTCGGAGAAGCGGCTGGTCGATGCGGCAGTACGGCAAATGTCGAAGCTGCCTTACTATCACGATTTCGGCTCCAAATCGCATTCGCCGCTGATCGATCTCGCCGAGAGACTGGTGCAGATGGCGCCGGTGCCGATGAGCAAGGCGTATTTCACCAATTCCGGCTCCGAGGCCAACGATTCGGCCATGAAGATGATCTGGTACCGGTCGAATGCGCTCGGCCAGCCGGCGCGCAAGAAGATCATCAGCCGCAAGAAGGGCTATCACGGCGTCACCATCGCCTCGGCAAGTCTGACCGGACTGCCCAACAACCACACTTCCTTTGACCTGCCGATTGCCAATGTGCTGCATACCTCGACGCCGCACCATTGGCGCGAGGCGCTGCCGGGTGAAAGCGAAGAGCTGTTTTCGACGCGGCTCGCCGACGAGCTGGAAAAGCTGATCCTCGCCGAAGGACCGGAAACCATCGCCGCCTTTTTCGGCGAACCGATCATGGGCGCCGGCGGCGTCATCGTTCCGCCGGCCGGCTACTGGGAGAAGATACAGGCGGTGCTATCGAGATACGACATCCTGCTCATCGCCGACGAGGTGATCTGCGGCTTTGGCCGAACAGGTGAGATGTTCGGCTCGCAGACCTTCGGCATCAGGCCCGACATCATGGTGTTGTCGAAACAGATCTCTTCGTCCTACCTGCCGATCTCAGCCCTGCTGATCAATGACAAGGTATTCGAGCCGATCGCCGACGAGAGCAACCGTATCGGCACCTTCGGCCACGGTTTCACCGGCGGCGGCCATCCTGTTGCGGCAGCGGTCGCGCTCGAGAACCTGAAGCTGATCGAGGAGCGCGACCTTGTCGGCAATGCACGTGCGGTCGGCGCGCATTTGCAGAAGCGGCTGCGCACGCTCGCTTCGCACCCGCTTGTCGGCGAGGTGCGCGGCGTCGGCCTGATCGCGGCGGTCGAGCTGGTCAGCGACAAGGCGAACAAGACGCCGTGGGAGACGGCCGGCGCGCTGGGCGGGCTCGTCAACGGCTTCATGCAGCAGAACGGCGTCATCTCGCGCAATATGGGCGATGCGCTGGCTTTCTGCCCGCCGCTGATCATCACCGAGCCGCAGGTCGACCAGGTGATCGACGCGTTTGAACGGTCGCTCGAGGCTGCCGCCAAGCAGGTCCGATCGCAGAGCTGAATAGGCAAAGTCGATTTTGAAACCTGAAAACAAAAACGCCTCGGCGACGGCTGGCAGAAGGTTACCCTCCACACCCGTTGCTGCCGTTTAGTCTCCGTGCTTTGTTTTCGCAGATGAGCCGCTGAATCCTTCCAGTTCCTCGCCGATTCCTGAAAGTGCGTTGACGATCGTCGCCTCGACGTCGCCACGCTGTTTCTGGGGAATCAAGCCAAGTCCTTTTTGTATCGCTTCACGCCAATGTTTCCCCCTGTCCCACGCTTCCGAAAACGCGACGGCGAGATCGTCCTGGCGACGGGTAGCTTCCAGTGCCTCGACCAGAAGTGCTGCCTGGCGGACATCCTTTTCCCGCTTGCCCACGCCGTTTGCGTTGTTCTGTCGGCGCGAGGCAACGATCAGCTTGTGAACCGCATATCGTCCGGGCGACGGTACCACGACAGGCACTCCCGATCGATGCAGCAGCACAGTTCTGATTGGTTCGTGGATCAGGAAATCGAGAAACCGAAGAGGCTGCGCGGATGCACCGCCCAAAGACGGCATCGAGGTTGCATGATCGGCGTAGTCATCGCTGCCCGTGTTCGGTGTAAGGAACTCGACCTTGTATCGGACTGCGTTCTCGAATTGCGTCGCGTGTCCGGGATCTGATCTGTAAGGGATTTCCCTGAAGGTTGGGTCGATCTCCCTCAAGATTTCGAGGATGGGCGGCAGGCTGTCCTCGACCGCGGCCGACACGGAATGGAATAGGGCGAAGTCTGCATCGCCCGTCTGCAACGCTGCACCGGGCAGCTTCACGCCCAGATAGCCCGCGTAGGACTGAAAGGCGACTGTGCCGACCAGGACGCCGCGCAAGCGGAAGATGCCAGCCTTCCCCAGCGCCTCGACGACATCCCCGGTGAACCTTTCGGGTTCTGTCAGCCCTGCCTCGCGCACGAGCGTGGATACCAGCTTCCTGCGGGCGCGGAGGTCGTCCTTGATCTGACGGAAGGATTCAACGCGTTTTGCAATCTCGGGATCGCTGTCAGGCCCGACATACCGTCGCGTCTTCGTCGGCTGCGTTTCCTCGAAATACCAGTATACCTTGCCCTTGACGGGCACCTTGACGAGATTGCCCGTCGTAGGGAAATCCGTTTCGAAGGCTGCGTCCAAGGATCGCTGGACGAGTTCCGCATACATCGTGCGGTAAACGAGGTCGACCGTCTTCATGTCGGGCGGCTCCGGTTATAAGAAAAATGCGGTTCTCTTATAGCGCCATGACCTCAAGGGACGCAAGCGGGGGTTATAAGAAAATCGCGAAAACCTTATAACGCCGCAGGAGAGGTCAGGAATCCTTGTTGCCGGCGTGCAGCCAAATCAGAATGGGTTTTGCTCATTCAGATAAACAAAGCCATCACGAAAACGCTGCTTGGATGTGGCGCTCGACCTCACCGCGTCCACGAACGGCCCGAGCCTGTCATAGGCGTTTGTGGTCGACGCGCTATTTTGGCGGCCGCATCCGGAACGACCACCAGCTTGCCGACGAAATCCTTGGCGATGAAATCCGCCTGGGCGCGATGGAAATCGGACAGCTTGTAGACGCCGCCGACCAGCGGCCGGATCTTCTTGTCCTCGATGTAGCGCACGATGCGGCGGAAATCCGCGCGTGTGCCCTGGCTCGAGCCATGCAGTTGCAGCTGTTTCAGGTACATGGTGCGCAGATCGAGCTGCACGACCGGGCCGGCAATCGCGCCGGCCGTGGTATAGCGGCCTTCCGGCCTCAAGATGCGCAGGAGGTCGTTGAAGATCGCGCCGCCGACCAGATCGGCTACCACGTCGATCGGCTGGCCGCCGGTCGCCGCGCTGACGGCGGCCGGCAGATCGGCAACGCCACGGGTGATCACCGCCTCGGCGCCGATGTCACGCACGGCCTGTTCCTTGCCCTTGCCGGCAACCGCATAGGGAATGGCGCCGCGCGCCCGCGCCAGCTGCACGATGCCCGAGCCGACGCCGCCCGAGGCGCCGGTGACCAGCACACGCTCGCCGGCTTTCAATGCGGCGCGTTCCAACATCTGCTCGCCGGTGAGATAGGCGCAGCAGAAAGTGGCAAGCTCGACATCGCTCAGATCGGTGTCGACGACATGGGCATTCTCTGCCGGCACCGCCTGATATTCGGCATAGCCGCCGTCGCGGCCGTGGCCCATATAGTCGATGTCGGCGAGTGAATCGTCGTCACGGTTGTAGATCGAGAAATCGACCATCACTCGCTCGCCGATACGGGTTGGCGAAACGCCGTCGCCGACGGCAACGATGTTGCCGACCGTGTCGGTGCCCTGGATGCGCGGGAAGCTCAGCGTATTGCCCTGACGACGCCAGGTCGACACAGCGGCGGCATCCTCCTCCGTTCCATAGGCGCCCTGGCGCACCCAGACGTCGGTGTTGTTCATGCCGCAAGCGGTGACCTTGACCAGCACCTCGCCCCGGGCGGGCGAGGGCACTTTCACATCGGTGCGGTAGACGAGCTTTTCCGGTCCGCCGTGACCGATCAGCTGCACGGCGGCCATGCTGGCGGGGAGGGTCTTGGTCATGGCATTCATGTCGGTTCTTCAGATGTTGGCAAACACGCTTTTCACCGCATCGGCCGTCTTCGACACGACGATGTCGGCCTCTTCGCGGGTGAGGCAGAGCGGCGGCGCGAAACCGAGAATGTCGCCCTGCGGCATGGCGCGGCCGATGATGCCGCTTTCCGCAAGGGTGGTCGCGACCTGCGGCCCGATTTTTTGCGAGGCGTCGAAGAACACGCGGTCGTCCCGGTCGGCGACGAACTCGATTGCCGCCAGCATGCCGTCGCCGCGTACCTCGCCGACATTTTTGTGGCCACCGACGGCTTTCGTCAGCTCGGCGCGGAGATAGGCGCCGGTCTCGCCGGCGTTCCGCACCAGGTCCATCTCGTCGATCAGTTCCAGGTTGGCGACGCCGGCGGCCACGCAGATCGGATGCGCCGAATAGGTCCAGCCATGACCGAGCGAGCCGAGCTTGTCTGAACCCTGCACCAGCACCTGCCAGACCTTGTCTGAGACGATGACGCCCGACAGCGGCGCATAGGCCGAGGTCAGGCCCTTGGCGATCGTGATCAGGTCGGGCTTGATGCCGTAATGGTCGGAGCCGAACATGGTGCCCAGCCGGCCGAAGCCGGTGACGACCTCGTCGGCAACCAGAAGCACGTCGTACTTCTTCAGCACCGCCTGGATCTTCTCCCAGTAGCCGGCCGGCGGCGGCACGATGCCGCCGGTGCCGAGGATAGGCTCACCGATGAACGCGGCGACCGTCTCCGGCCCTTCGGCGAGAATCATCTCCTCGAGCTTGTCGGCACAGTATTGCGAAAACTGCTCCTCGCTCAGCGAGCGGTCGGCGCGGCGGAAGTAGTAGGGCGCCTCGGTGTGCAGGACCGGCGCACGCGGCAGGTCGAAGGCGTTGTGGAACAGGTCGAGGCCGGTCAGCGATCCGGTCATGATGCCGGAGCCGTGATAGCCGCGCCAGCGCGAGATGATCTTCTTCTTCTCCGGCCGGCCGAGCACGTTGTTGTAGTACCAGATCAGCTTAATGTTGGTTTCGTTGGCATCGGAACCGGAGAGGCCGAAATAGACCCTCGACATGCCCTCGGGCGCGCGGTCGATGATCATCTTGGAAAGGGTGATCGATGCCTCGGTGCCGTGCCCGACATAGGCGTGGTAATAGGCGAGATTCTTGGCCTGCGCGGCGATCGCGTCGGCGATCTTCTGGCGGCCATAGCCGACATTGACGCAGTAGAGCCCGGCGAAGGCATCGATGCTCTTCTTGCCGTTATTGTCCCAGATGGTGACGCCTTCGCCACCGGCGATCACCCGCGTCGGAGATTCACCGCGTGCGTGCGTGCCCATATGGGTCGAGGGATGGAAGAAATGATCGCGATCCCAGGCGGCGAGTTCGTTGGACTGGTCGAGCATTTTTTACTCCTTGAAAGCAAAAGCCTGACGGGGCGTTACGCCACGTCGAGGCAGAGATATTTGAAGTCGGTAAAGGCTTCGAGCCCGTGACGCGAGCCCTCGCGACCGATGCCGGACTGCTTGACGCCGCCGAACGGGACCGGCGCGCCGGTGATCTTGACGCGGTTGATGGCGACCATGCCATAGTCGAGCGCGCGGCCGATGCGCAATTGCCTACCGCCATTCTCAGTCACGACATAGGCGACCAGGCCGTACTCTGTCGCATTGGCGCGGGCGACGACTTCCTCTTCGCTGTCGAAAGGCGTCACTGCCGCAACCGGACCGAAGGTCTCCTCGCGCATGATCAAAGCGTCGTCTCCAACGTCGGCGAGCAGGGTCGGCTGGTAGAACAGCGGCCCGGCAGGATGGCGCTTGCCGCCGGTCAGGCAACGCGCGCCTTTGGCGAGCGCATCGGCCACCTGCTCCTCGACCTTCTTGACGGCGCGTTCGTGCATCAAGGGTCCGATTTCGGTGTCGTCAGCGAGGCCATTGCCGGCCCGCAATGCCTCGACGCGTTTAGCGAAAGCAGCGCAGAACCGATCGTATATCGGACGCTGGACATAGATGCGGTTGGCGGCGAGGCAGTCCTGGCCGGAGGTCGCGAATTTAGCGTCGACGGCGATGGTCACAGCCTTGTCGAGATCGGCGTCGGCGAAGACGATCAGAGGCGCATGACCGCCAAGCTCCATGACCAGACGCTTCATCGTCGGCGCACTTTGCGCGGCGATCAACCTGCCGATCTCGGTCGAGCCGGTGAAGCTCATGGCGCGAACGCGCGGGTCTTCGCACATCCGCCCGACGATGGTCGAAGCCTTGCCGGTGAGAACGTTGAACACGCCAGCCGGCACGCCAGCGCGCTCGCCAAGTTCGGCTAGCGCCAGTGCCGACAGCGGCGTTTCCGAGGAAGGATGCGCGACGATGGTGCAGCCGGCGGCGAGCGCGGCCGCCGCCTTGCGGGTCAGCATGGCCGTGGGAAAATTCCACGGCGTGACAACGCCGACGACACCAAGCGGTTCGCGTCGCACCACCATCTCGGCATTTGGCAGATGGCTGGTGACGCTTTCGGCGTTGAGACGTTTGGCCTCCTCGGCATACCATTCGACAAAAGAGGCTGCGTAGTCGATCTCGCCGCGCGATTCCTTCAGCGGCTTGCCTTGCTCTAGCGTCATCAGCAGGGCCAGGTCATTTTTGGCGGCGACGATCAGATCGAACCATTTTCGCAAGATTTTCGACCGTTCCTGCGGCAGCAATGCGCGCCAGGCAGGAAAGGCGCGCGATGCCGCATCGATCGCCAATGTGGTCTGCCGGGCATCGAGCGCGGCAACGAAAGCGACGGTGGATCCGGTGGCCGGATCGGTCACCTCGAAACTCTCCGCGGTCTCGCTCGCCGTCCAGTGGCCAGCGACATAGGCGAGTTCGCGCAGCAGCCGCCGGTCGGCAAGGCGATCAAGTGCTTCATGGCGGTGCGAGCGGGCAAAATGTGCGGACATCATCGGGCTCCCGGTTCGGGTGATGCCGCAAGACTATCTCTGCCGCGCAAACAGAGAGGCTGTTTGCGTGCCTGCACGTAGAGAGATTGTCTCTATTGCCCTGCCCAGCCAGACGATCTCTCCGGTATCAGGAAGATGCCGGCAACAGGTCCGCCACCGGCAGCACACTCTCCTCCTTCACCGTCTTGGTGACGATATAGGTGAAATAGCGGTCGATGCCGATCTCGCGCTCGAGCAGAGTGTCGACCAGCCGCTGATAGGCGTCGATGTCGCGCGCCATGACTTTCAGCAGGTAATCGACGCCGCCGCCGACAGACCAGCACGCGACGATCTCGGGAATGTTGCGGATGACGCGCTCGAAACGGTCGAAATCGGCCTGGCGGTGGCTAGCCAGCGTCACCTCCATCAGCACGGTAGCGACCGGCGCGATGGCGCGCATGGCGATCCTGGCATGATAGCCGCAGACGATGCCGGCCTTTTCCAGCTTGCGCAGCCGCATCCAGCAAGGCGTCGGCGACAGGCCGACTTTCTCGGCCAGCGCCAGCTTGGTGATGCGCCCGTCGCGCTGGATGGCGTCGAGGATTTTCAGATCGATCGGATCGAGTTTCGCTGCAGCCATGATCGCCCACTTCCAGTGCCGGACACCATGACGGCGCATTATTTCGATTGTCAATTGCACTGATTTTGATCTCTAATAAGTCATGACATTTTGGCGACCAGATCCCGCTCTTATCCGGCGGCCGGCCTATCAATCGCTCGCCGACCAGTTCGCGCGCGCCATCCATGACGGGCGCCTGGCCAATGGCGCTCGGTTGCCTACGCACCGGCAGTTGGCTGACGATCTGCAACTTTCCGTGCAGACGGTCAGCCGCGCCTATGAGGAGCTGATCCGCCGCGGGCTGGTGTCCGGCGAGGTCGGCCGCGGCAGCTTCGTGCAGACACAGCGCCGCGAGCCGGAGCCCCCCTATCTGCCGGAGCGGCTGGGCGAGGTCATCGATCTCTCCATCCTGAAGCCGGTCTGCGAACCGATGCATCTGGAGCGGCTGAGGCAGGCGCTGGGCTGGCTCGCCGAAAACCTGCCGTCGAGCTCGGCACTGTCGTTCAGGCCGAACATGGTGTTCCCGCGCCACCGCGCGGTGGGTGTCGAGTGGCTACGCCTCTGTGGCCTCGACGCGTCGCCGCAGAACATCAGCCTGACCAACGGTGCCACCGCAGGGATGACAGTGGCGCTGATGAGCGTGGCGCCGCCCGGCTCGACCGTCGCCACCGAGGCGATCGGTCACCACACGCTGATCCCGCTGGCGCGTTATCTCGGCTTCAACCTTGAGGGTTTGCCGATCGACGACAATGGGCTGATCCCGGAAGCGCTGGACGAGGCCTGCCGGCTGTCGGACATCCGCGCCGTGTTCGTGCAGCCGTCGGTGATCAACCCTACGGCCACCCTGATGGATGCCGGCCGGCGCGAACAGATTGCCGCCGTTGCGCGCAGGCATGACATCGCCATTATCGAAAACGACGTCCTCGGCCCGTTGGTCGAGGACCGGCCGCCGCCGGTAGCCGCCTTCGCGCCCGAGCGCACGCTCTACGTCACCTCCTTCACCAAGATCGTGGTGCCGGGCCTGCGCATCGGCTATCTCGCGGCGCCCGATCGTTATGTCGCCGCGGTCGCCAACCGCCATCTCGTCTCGAACTGGATGGCGACGCCGTTGGTGGCCGAGATCGCCACCAAATGGGTGACCGACGGCACCGCGATGGAACTCGTGCGATGGCAGCGCCTGGCTTTGCGGCGGCGTCTGGACATAGCCGCCGAGGTGCTTGCCGGAGTGGACTATCGCGCTCATCGCGACGGGCTGCATGTCTGGCTGCAACTGCCCGATGACCGCGGTGAGGAAAGCTTTGTTTCCCAGGCCCGCCTGCAGGGCGTGGCGATCGCGCCCGGCACGTCGTTTCGCATTTCGCAGATGCCTTGGCATCCAGCCGTACGGATTTCGCTGGGCTCGACCACGGAGGGGGAACTGCGTGCCGGTCTCGGCGTTGTCACCAAGCTTCTGCTCGGCGATCCCGAGCATCTCCTGCTTGCGATCTAGGCGACAAATGGCGGGAAATTGTGCGGAATCCGAAATATTGTCATGATATTATTTTCTTGATTGACATGATTTGCCGCGATCCGCATCGTTAAAGGCATAGCTTCTCCAGCACGGGAAATTCATTGTCGGCGCCCATCATCAAGATCGACGATATTTCGAAAAGCTTCGGCACCTTCAAGGTGCTGGACGGCCTCTCGATGCAAGTCATGCCCGGCGAGAAGCTGGCACTAATCGGCCCGTCTGGTTCGGGCAAGACGACGATCCTGCGTATCCTGATGACGCTAGAGCGTATCGACAGCGGCCACATCCAAGTCGACGGCGAACAGTTGTACCACATGGAGCGTAACGGCCGGCTGCTGACGGCCGATGAACGACATTTGGCAAAGATGCGCCAGAAGATCGGCATGGTCTTCCAACTGTTCAATCTGTTTCCGCACAAATGCGTCATCGACAATGTGACGCTGGCACCGATGCTGACCAAAGGCGTGCCGCGGGCCGCCGCCGAAAAGCGGGCGATGGAACTGCTCGACATGGTCGGCATGGTCGACAAGGCCAAGGCGATGCCGGCGCAGCTTTCAGGCGGCCAGAAGCAGCGCGTCGCGATTGCGCGGGCGCTGGCGCTGTCGCCGAAGATCATGCTGTTCGACGAGGTCACCTCGGCGCTCGACCCGGAACTCGTCGACGAGGTGCTCAACGTCATGCGCAAGCTCGCCGCCGAGACCGACATGACCATGCTGCTGGTCACCCACGAGATGGGTTTCGCCCATGACTTCGCCGACCGGGTGCTGTTTTTCGATCGCGGCAGAATAGTCGAGGAGGGCAAGCCCGACGAGATTTTCCGCCATCCCAAACAGGAGCGCACGCAAGGTTTCCTGAAGAAGATCATTGCGGCCGGACATCGGGTCTGACTGCCATGCGAGGCGGCGACGCCTCAAACAAGCCAAGAAGACAGACAAACAAGGAGTTGGGAACAATGAAGAAATTTGCCATTTTGGCCGGCGTCGCCGGTATTACGCTGACGGCGGTGCTGGCCGCCTCGACGGCCGGCTCGGCCGACGACAGCAAGCTCGAAGAGCTCAAGGCGCAAGGCTTTGCCCGCGTCGCCATCGCCAACGAGCCGCCCTATACGGCGGTCGCTGCCGACGGCAAGGTTTCGGGTGCGGCGCCTGACGTTGCCCGTGAAATCTTCAAGCGCCTTGGCGTCAACGATATCGTCGCCTCGATCTCGGAATATGGCGCGATGATTCCCGGCCTGCAGGCCGGCCGTTTCGACGTCGTCACCGCCGGATTGTTCATGAAGCCGGAACGTTGTGCTGCGGTCGCCTATTCGGAACCGGTGCTGTGCGACGCCGAGGCGATGCTGGTGAAGAAGGGCAACCCGAAGGGTTTCAAGAGCTACGAGGACGTCGCGAAGGACGCGAGCGCCACGATCGGCGCACCGGGTGGCGGCACCGAAGAGAAGCTTGCGCTCACCGCAGGTGTGCCGCGCGAGCGCGTCATCGTCGTGCCGGACGGCCAGAGCGGCCTGAAGATGCTGCAGGACGGCCGCATCGATGCTTATTCGCTGCCCGTGCTGTCGATCAACGACCTGGTCAAGAAAGCCAATGATCCGAACCTCGAAGTCATCGCGCCGGTGGTCGGTGCGCCGGTCTATTGCGACGGCGCGGCCTTCAAGAAGGGCGACGAAGCGCTGCGCGACGCCTATGATGTCGAGCTGGCGAAACTGAAGAAGTCCGGCGAGTTCGCCAAGATCATCGAGCCTTACGGCTTCTCGGCGGCGGCGGCAATGTCGACGAGCCGCGACAAGCTCTGCTCGGCGAAGTAGGTGCGTTCTTCCTTCTCCCCGTTCACGGGGAGAAGGTGGCCCGAAGGGCCGGATGAGGGGCGGCGCCATACTCCGGTTGGTTCGCGCTGCCCCTCATCTGCCTGCCGGCATCTTCTCCCCGTGAACGGGGAGAAGGACGCTGGAACCAACGTGTCGCTAGACATTCAACGCGGAAACTTTCGACCCAATGACCCAATGGTCCGGCTATTTCGGCCTGATATTGCAAGGAGCGCTTGTCACCATCGAGCTGACGCTGATGGGGTCGGTGCTGGCCTTGGTCATGGCCTTTCTTGCCGGACTGGGGCGGCTGTCGCGGTTTTTCGTGCTACGCGCGCTGGCCACCGCGTATATCGAGTTCTTCCGCGGCACCTCGATTTTCGTGCAGCTGTTCTGGGCTTATTTCGTGCTGCCTTTTGCCGGCATTTCGCTGACGCCGCTGCAGGCCGGCGTGCTGGCGCTGGGCCTCAATGTCGGCGCCTATGCGGCGGAAGTGGTGCGTGGCGCCGTCAAGTCTATCGGCCGCGAACAATATGAGGCCTGCACCGCCCTCAATCTCGGCCGCTGGCAAGCCATGCGCCATATCATACTGCCGCAGGCGCTTCTGGTGATGCTGCCAACCTTTGGCAACAACGCCATTGAATTGCTCAAGGCCACCGCCGTCGTTTCGCTAATCTCGCTCGCCGACCTGACCTTCCAGGCGCAGGTGGTACGCTCGCAGACCGGCAATACTCTGGTGCCGTTCAGCACCATCCTCGTCATCTATTTCGTCCTGGCGCTGCTCATCTCCTGGGGCGTGCGGTCGCTGGAACGCCGCATGGCGCGTGGCCTCGACGGGGTGCGCGTATGATGGATCGTCCCTGCTAATGGAATGGGATTGGGATTTTGTCCGGCAGATCCTGCCGACGCTGATCGAGGGGGTGAAGATCACCATCCTGGCGACGCTGCTCGGCTCGGTGCTGGCGGCCATCGTTGGGCTGGGCATCGCGTTGGCGCGCCGGTCGCCGAACAGGGCTCTGTCGCGCACCGTCGGTTTCCTTGCCGAGTTCATCCGTGGCACGCCGCTGTTGGTGCAGCTCTATTTCATCTTCTACGTGCTGCCGGATTTCGGCATCCTGTTGCCGCCGCTGGTGGCGGGCGTCATCGGTCTCGGGCTGCATTACGGCACTTACACGGCCGAGGTGTACCGCGCCGGCATAGACAATGTGCCCCGCGGCCAGTGGGAAGCGGCCAAGGCCTGCAATCTGAACGCCACCCAGACCTGGACGCACATCATCATTCCGCAGGCGATCCCGCCTATGATCCCGGCGCTTGCCAATTATTTCATCGCCATGTTCAAAGAGACGCCGCTGCTGTCGGCGATCACCGTGCTGGAACTGATGAACCAGGCCAAGAGCGTCGCCAATACTTATTATCGGTATATCGAGCCGATCACGCTGGTCGGCGCCTTCTTCCTCGCCATCAGCCTGTTCTCGGTGGTGCTGCTGCGCTGGCTGGAACACCGTTATGGGCGGATCGAAAGATGAGCGCTGCACCCGAAATCCGCCTGCGCCCGGCCCGGCCGCCGCTCGATGCGCGTCCGCTGGAAAAGCGGGTCGGCCTGATCATCCTTGCCACCGACCATACGAGCGAACCGGATTTTCACCGCATGGTGGCAAGCGATCGTATCGGCGTCTATGTCGCGCGCATCCCCTACGCCAACCCGACGACGCCGGACAATTTGCGCAAGATGCAGCCGTCACTGACGGCGGCCGCGGCCCTGATCCTGCCCGACGAGCCGCTCGATGCGATCTGCTATTCCTGCACCTCAGCTTCCGTCGTGATCGGCGATGCCGAAATCGAGGCGGCGGTGCAGGCCGCCAAGCCCGGCGTGCCGGTGGTCACGCCGCCGATGGCCGGGGTGCGCGGCCTGAAGGCGCTGGGCGCCAAGACGATCAGCATCCTCACGCCCTATACGGTCGAGACCAGCCGGCCGATGGCGGCCTATTTCACCGAGCATGGTTTCGAGATCGCTAGCTTCACTTGCCTCGGCTTCGAGGATGATCGCGAGATGGCGCGGATTGCGCCGAAATCCTTGGTCGATCTGGCTCGCGAGGCGATGGCCGAACACTCGGACGCGCTGTTTGTCTCCTGCACGGCACTGCGGTCCGCGGCGGCAGTTGTCGGCATGGAAGAAGCCATCGGCCGTCCTGTCGTCACCAGCAACCAGGCGACAGCCTGGAATTGCCTGCGGCTTTGCGACGACGACGAGCCGCGCCCTGAATTCGGCCGTCTGATGACGCTGCCGCTGAACTGATTGATAAGCCATGACCACGTCCAGGATAAGCCTCTCCGATATCCACGCCGCGCGCGAGCGCATCGCAGACAAGGTCGAGCGTACGCCGACCGTCACTTCCCGGAGTCTTTCCCAGCACTTGGACGCTCCTGTTTATCTCAAGCTCGAACACCGGCAGACCACCGGCGCCTTCAAGCTGCGCGGTGCCTCGAACGCTATCGCTTCGCTGACAGAAGAGGAGAAGGCGCGCGGCGTCGTCGCTGCCTCGACCGGCAACCACGGCCGGGCGCTGGCTTATGCCGCTCGACTGCAAGGTATCGACGCGACGATCTGCATGTCGCGGCTGGTGCCGCAGAACAAGCTGGACGAGATCCGTCGGCTCGGCGCCGAGATCCGCATCGTCGGCAACAGCCAGGACGATGCGCAGCGGGAGGTCGAACGGCTGGTCGCGGAAGAGGGGCTGATCATGCTGCCGCCCTTCGACCATCCTGCCATTGTCGCCGGGCAAGGCACGCTCGGGCTGGAGATCATCGAACAGGTTCCGGACGCCGCCTTGGTGCTGGTGCCGCTTTCCGGCGGTGGGCTGGCGGCTGGCGTAGCTGCTGCCGTGAAGGGCGTCAGCCCGGCGACGAAGGTGATGGGCGTTTCAATGGCGCGCGGTGCGGCGATGAAGGCGAGCCTCGACGCCGGACATCCGGTTTTGGTCGAGGAACTGCCGACACTGGCCGATTCCCTCGGCGGCGGCATAGGCCTCGACAACCGGCTGACCTTTTCCATGTGCCGCGACCTGCTCGACGATGTGATCCTGCTCAGCGAGGGCGAGATCGCCACCGGCATCCGCCATGCCTATGAACAGGAGCGCGAGATCGTCGAAGGCGCCGGCGCGGTCGGCATCGCAGCCGTGCTTGCCGGCAAGGTCAGGGCGAGCGGCCCGACGGTGCTCGTGCTGTCCGGCCGCAACATCGATATGACACTGCACCGCAAGATCATCTGCGGCGAAGCAATTGCGGAGAGCGCAGCATGAGCCGGATGACGATCCTCACCGAAGCTGAATTGCGCGAGATCGTGAAGCTCGATCTTGATGCCATCGCCTGCGTCGAGAACGCGTTCCGGGCGCTCGCTACCTTGCCGGTGGCGATGCCGCCGATCCTGCGGCTGGACATTCCAGAGCATCGCGGCGAGGTCGACGTCAAGACCGCCTATGTACCGGGTATCGACGGTTTTGCGATCAAGATCAGCCCCGGCTTTTTCGATAATCCCAAGCTCGGCTTGCCCAGCGTCAACGGCATGATGGTGCTGCTGTCGGCGAAAACCGGATTGGTCGAAGCGCTGCTGCTCGACAATGGCTATCTCACCGACATCCGCACGGCCGCCGCCGGTGCGGTCGCCGCCAAACATCTGTCGCGGCCGGACTCCTCCGTTGCCGCGATCTTCGGCGCCGGTGTTCAGGCCGGACTGCAGCTCGAGGCGCTGATGCTGGTGCGGCCAATCACCGAGGCTCGCATCTGGGCAAGGGATGCCGCCAAGGCCGAGACCGCGGCCGACGCATTGTCCGAAAGACTGGGCATCGCCGTTCACGCCGAGCCCGACGCGGCAAAGGCTGCGGCCGATGCCGACATCATCGTCACCACGACGCCGTCGACCGAGCCGCTGATCAAGGCCGGCTTCGTCTCCGCCGGCCAGCATATCACTGCCATGGGCTCGGATGCCGAGCACAAGAACGAGATCGCGCCGGCGATCCTGCGCATGGCCGATCTCTACGTCGCCGATAGCGCCAAACAGACGCGCCGGCTGGGCGAACTGCACCATGCTATCGCGGCGGGCGTGATGGCGTCCGATGCCGAAATCACCGAGCTTGGCCACATCATCGCCGGCGAAAGGCATGGCCGGCGCTCGGACAGCGACATCACCATTGCCGACCTGACCGGCACCGGCGTGCAGGACACGGCGATCGCCACGCTCGCCCGCGACCGTGCGCGTGCAGCCAAGACCGGTACGATTTTCGAAAGCTGATGCTGGCCGCAAGGCCCAACAAACGAGGACCAAGAACAATGCAGCCCAATTTGAAATTCTCGCGCGGCGAATATGCGGAGCGCCTCGCCAAAACGCGGAAGGTCATGGAGGCCAAGGGCGTCGATCTATTGATCGTCAGCGATCCGTCCAACATGGCCTGGCTGACCGGCTACGACGGCTGGTCGTTCTACGTGCACCAGGCTGTCATCGTGCCGCCGTCGGGCGAGCCGGTGTGGTACGGGCGCGGCCAGGACGCCAACGGCGCCAAGCGCACCGCCTATCTCGCGCACGACAACATCATCGGCTATGCCGACCACTATGTGCAGTCGACCGAGCGCCATCCGATGGATTTTCTGTCCAGCGTGCTCTCCGATCGCGGCTGGGGCAAGCTCAGCATCGGCGTCGAGATGGACAATTACTGGTTCTCGGCCGCTGCCTTCGCAGCGCTGCAGAAGCACTTACCCAATGCCCGCTTCGTCGACGCCACGGCACTCGTCAACTGGCAGCGCGCGGTGAAGAGCCCGACCGAAATCGACTACATGCGCAAGGCCGCCCGCATCGTCGAAGCGATGCACCAGCGCATCGTCGATAAGATCGAGGTCGGCATGCGCAAATGCGACCTGGTCGCCGAGATCTACGATGCCGGCACGCGCGGCGTCGACGGCATCGGCGGCGACTATCCGGCGATCGTGCCGCTGCTGCCGTCAGGCGCCGACGCATCGGCGCCGCATCTGACCTGGGACGACCGGCCGATGAAATCGGGCGAGGGCACCTTCTTCGAGATCGCCGGCTGCTACAACCGCTATCACTGCCCGCTGTCGCGGACCGTGTTCCTTGGTAAACCGACGCCGGAATTCCTCGATGCAGAAAAGGCGACGCTGGAAGGCATGGAGGCGGGACTTGCCGCCGCCAAGCCCGGCAACACATGCGAGGACATCGCCAACGCCTTCTTCGCGGTGCTGAAGCGGTACGGCATCGTCAAGGACAACCGCACCGGGTACCCGATCGGGCTTTCCTATCCGCCTGACTGGGGCGAGCGCACGATGAGCCTGCGTCCAGGCGACCGCACCGAGTTGAAGCCCGGTATGACCTTCCATTTCATGACCGGCTTGTGGCTTGAGACGATGGGGCTGGAAATCACCGAATCCATCCTGATCACCGAGACGGGCGTCGAGTGCCTGGCGAATGTGCCGCGCAAACTGGTGGTGAAGAATTGAGTCCGATGTCCAGCCTTCGCCCGTCACCGATCACGCCGACCGTCGATTTCGAGCGCGACGGCGTGCAGCACGGTTTCCTGCGCCTGCCTTACAGCCGCGACGATTCCGCCTGGGGGTCGGTGATGATCCCGATCTGCGTCATCCGCAACGGCAAGGGGCCGAGCGCATTGCTCACCGGCGGCAATCATGGCGACGAGTACGAGGGGCCGCTGGCGCTCTATGACCTCGCCCGTACGCTCGACCCGAAGCAAGTCAGCGGCACGATCATCATCGTGCCGGCGATGAACTATCCGGCGTTCCGCGCCGGCACGCGCACCTCGCCGATCGACAAGGGCAATCTCAACCGCAGCTTTCCCGGCCGGCCCGACGGCACGGTGACCGAGAAGATCGCTGATTATTTCCAGCGCGAGCTTCTGCCCCGTACAGACATCGCGCTCGACTTCCACTCCGGCGGCAAGACGCTCGACTTCGTGCCGTTCTGCGCCGCCCACGTCCGGCCCGACAAGGTGCTGGAAGCGAAGGGTTTCGCTGCGGTTGAAGCCTTCTCCGCACCATGGTCGATGAAAATGCTGGAGATCGACGCGGTCGGCATGTTCGACACTGCCGCCGAAGAGATGGGCAAGCTGTTCATCACCACCGAGCTTGGCGGCGGCGGGACTTCGCGCGCGGAAACGGTGCGGATCGCACGTCGCGGCGTGCTCAATGTGCTGCGCCATGCCGGCATCGTCGCCGGCGCGGTCGAGATGCAGCCAACCCGCTGGCTCGACATGCCGTCCGGCGATTGCTTCTCGTTCGCCGAGGACGACGGGATGATCGAAACCATGATCGATCTCGGCGAGCCGGTGGCAGAGAACCAGGTGCTGGCACGTATCCATTCCATAGGCCGCACCGGCGGCGCTCCGCAGGAGATCCGGGCCAAAATGTCCGGTCTGTTGGCGGCGCGGCATTTTCCGGGGCTGGTCAAGGCCGGCGACTGCGCTGCCGTGGTCGCCGTGCTGGTCGATTGACGGTTAGGAAGCCGATGTCGGGAACGGCTCGGTCCTGCCTTTGGGGCGATCGCCGATCGCAAAGACGGCGCTCGCCTCGCTGACGATCGAGACATGATCCTTGGCGGCTGTTCCGGCCGCCGCACTGTCGCCGCGCATGATTGCGGTGACGATGGCGTCATGTTCTTGCCAGGACTGGGCCAGCCGCCCGGGCAGCATGAATTGCGCGCGCCGGAACGGCGCCAGGCGGCCGCGGGTCATGACGGTCAGTTCATAAATGTGCTTGCTGTGGGCGCCGCGATAGAGCCGGGTGTGGAATTCGGTGTTGAAAAGCTCATACTCTTCTTCGGCACCGAGCTGCACGAAGCGCGCCGAGGCCTGGTGCTCGGCCTCCAGCGTGCGGCGCTCGCCAGCGGTCATGCGCTCGGCCGAGAACCGCGCGCAGATCGCTTCAAGCTCGGCCATGCTTTCGAACATCGAGGCGAGGTGCTCCTGCGTCACCACGGCGACGGTGGCGCCGCGGTTCGGCCGCCTTTCGACCAGCCCCATGGCGCTGAGCCGGCTGAGCGCTTCCCTGATCGGCGTGCGTGAGACGTCGAAGCGGGCGGCGAGCGAGGCCTCGTCGAGCTTTTCGCCCGGGCGCAGGAAACCGGTGACGATCCGGTCGCTGATCGCCCTCACCATCTGATCGACGGTCGTGCCCGACCTGATCAAATTGCGCTTTCCCGACACGTCTCCTCCGTCCAGTCTTTTCGCGCAGCCGTAAGCCACTCACCGGCTTCGATTCCTCCGCATCTCTGTATGCCTATGTTTTAGCCTTCATGTCAAATTGGCGGTTTTGGAGGCAAAAAGTGTATGCAATTGCTACGGCTTTGTGCAGTCCACACCGGCACACTCATTGATATTGCTGAATAAATCTCATTTCTGAAACTGGCATGCTGATTGCATACACTTCTTTCATTGAGGTGTTAACCGGCCCCAAAGGCCCCACAGAGGGAGCATTCAATGTCCGAGAGATTCATGCTTAGCCGCCGCGACCTGCTCAAAACCTCCGCCGCCGGAGCGGCGCTCGGCCTTGCGTCCGCATCGTTTCCGATCAGCAGGGCCTTCGCCGCGACGGCCACCGTCGGCTTCATCTATGTCGGGCCAAAGGACGACTACGGATACAACCAGGCGCATGCCGAAGGCGCCGCCACGCTGAAGGGGATCGAAGGCATTTCCGTCGTCGAAGAGGAGAACGTGCCGGAGACGGTTGACGTCCAGAAGACGATGGAATCGATGATCAATCTCGACGGCGCGTCGCTGATCTTTCCGACCTCGTTCGGCTATTTCGATCCGCATATGCTGGCCATGTGCGCGAAATTCTCCGACGTGCAGTTCCGCCATTGCGGTGGCATGTGGAACAAGGACAAGCATCCGATGAATGCCGGTTCCTATTTCGGCTATATCGGCATGGGCCAGTATCTGAACGGCGTCGTCGCCGGTCACACCAGCAAAACCAAGAAGCTCGGCTTCGTCGCGGCAAAGCCGATCCCGCAGGTGTTGCTCAACATCAATTCCTTCCTGCTCGGCGCGCGCTCGGTCGACCCGACCATCACCTGCCAGGTGATCTTCACCGGCGAGTGGTCGCTGGCGGTCAAGGAGGCCGAGGCCACCAATGCGCTGGTCGACCAGGGTGCCGACGTCATCACCTGCCATGTCGACAGCCCCAAGGTGGTGGTCGAGACGGCGGCCGGCCGTGGCGCCTTCGTCTGCGGCTATCATGCCAACCAGAGCCCGCTGGCGCCGGAAAAATACCTGACCGGCGCGGAATGGAACTGGGCCAAGGTCTACAAGATGTTCGTCGACGATCTGGTGGCGGGCACGCCGCTGCCCAATTTCACGCGCGGCGGCCTTGCCGACGGCTTCGTCAAGATGAGCCCGCTCGGCCCCGCCGTCGGCGATGCCGCCCGCAAGCAGTTCGACGGCACGCTTGCCGAAATGATGAAAGGCGGGTTTTCCGTCATCAAGGGTCCGTTGAAGAGCAACAAGGGCGTTGTTGTCGCGACCGAAGGCCAGACCTTCGCCGAGACCGCGATCGAGCTCGAAAGCATGGACTACCTCGTCGAGGGCGTCGTCGGTTCGACCGCCTGAACCGGATCGGAGACGGGGCCATGGCAGACACGGTCAGCACTGCGGGCGCACCGGCGCTGTTTGGCGCCAAGAATTATCCGGCGGCGCTCGAATGGGTGGCGCGGCGGGCGGAAGCCTTCGTCATACCGCTCGCGGCACTGATCGTCGGCATGGCGCTGTTCAGCCTGTTCATTGCGCTGGTCGGCAAGTCGCCGGTGCAGCTCTATGAAACGATGTGGCGCGGCGGCTTCGGCTCGTGGTTCTCGATCCAGAATTCGCTGTCGCGGGCAGCGCCGCTTTTGCTGGCAGCGCTTTGCGTTGCGCTGCCGGCCCGGCTCGGCCTCGTCGTCATCGGCGGCGAAGGCGCGATCGTGCTGGGCGGCGTTGCCGCCGCCGCCATCGGCGTCGCAGTGAATGGCGCGCCGGCTTTTCTGGTCATCCTGCTGATGGGCGTGGCGGGCATGGTCGCCGGCGGCATCTGGATCGGCGCCGTCGGCGCGCTCCGCCACTACCGCGCCGTCAACGAAACCATCTCCAGCCTGCTGATGGCCTATATCGCCATCGCGCTGATGAATCATCTGGTCGAAGGACCGCTGCGCGATCCAGCCTCGCTCAACAAACCCTCGACTGAGCCGCTGGCGGATGCCTACCGCATCGGCAACATTCCAGGCATGGACGTGCACTGGGGCCTCGTCGTCGGCATCGTCGCCTGCGTCCTGTCCTGGCTGTTGATCGAAAAGACTCGCTGGGGGTTTGCCGCTCGCATTGCCGGCGGCAATGTCAGGGCGGCCCAGGTGCAAGGGCTTGCCGTCGGACCGCTGATCGTCGGCTTCACCGGGCTGGCCGGCGGCTTTGCCGGGTTAGCCGGCATGCTGGAAGTCGGCGCCGTGCAAGGCAGCGCCAACGCCTCGCTCGCCGCCGGCTACGGCTATACCGGCATCCTCGTCGCCTTCCTCGCCCGCCACAATCCGCTCGCCATCATCCCGGTCGCCGTCCTGCTCGGCGGCGTCGGCGCTTCCGGCGGGCTGATCCAGCGCCGCATGGACTTGCCCGATGCCACCGTGCTGGTGCTGCAAGGCATGCTCTTCGTCGTCATCCTGTTCAGCGAAACTTTTTACGGCCGCTTCAAGGTCTTCAATCCGGATCTGTGGAAGAGGCCCGATCTCTTGAAGGGGGCTACGTCATGAAGGGGACTGGCTGATGGAGGCGACCGAGATCGGTCTGTGGGGCGTGCCGCTCGCCATTCTTGGCGGCGCCATCCGCGTCTCGACGCCGTTCATCTTCGTGTCGCTGGGCGAAGCCATCACCGAGCGCTCCGGCCGCATCAATCTCGGCCTCGAAGGCACGCTTGTCTTCGGCGCAATGACCGCCTATGCGGTAGCGGTGATGACCGGCTCGCCATGGCTCGGCCTGCTGGCTGCCGCAGGTGCCGGTCTTTGCTTCGGCCTGTTCCATGGCTGGATCTGCAAATTCCGCGGCGTGAACGACATCGCCATCGGCATAGCGCTGATGCTGTTCGGCTCCGGTCTCGCCTTCTTCTTCGGCAAGCCGTTCATCCAGCCCTCGGCGCCCAACCTGCCGGCCATCGCCTTCGGTGGCTGGTCGAACATTCCGCAGGTGCAGGCCGCGCTCAACGTCAACGTCCTGTTCCTGATCGGCGCGGCACTTGCGCTGTTCCTGTGGTGGGCCTTCCGCAACACCCGCGCCGGCCTGATCGTGCGCGTCGTCGGCGACAGCTCCGATGCGGCGCGCGCCATGGGCCTCAATCCGAACACTGTGCGCCTGCTTGCGACAGGCATCGGCGGCGCGCTCGCCGGCATCGGCGGCGCTTATCTGTCGCTCTATTATCCCGGCAGCTGGACCGAACGCATCTCGTCGGGGCAGGGGCTGATGGCGGTGGCGCTGGTCATCTTCGCGCGCTGGAACCCGCTTGGCTGCTTTGCCGCGGCGCTTTTGTTCGGCGGCGCCGGGGCGCTCGGCCCCGCATTGCAATCGGTGGGGGTCACGCAGGGCTACTATCTCTTCTACGCCGCACCTTACATCCTCACGCTCATCATCATGATCGCCACCTCGTCGCCGAGCCGCTCGCTTGCCGGCGCGCCAGGCGAGTTGTCGATCACCAAATGACTGGAGTTTTTGCGATGAACGCCAGAGCCGAGATCACCCAGCGCTACATCGACGCCGACCCCTATCCGTGGCCCTATAATGGCGAGCTGCGGCCGGACAATACGGCGTTGATCATCATCGACATGCAAACCGATTTCTGCGGGCCGGGCGGCTATGTCGATCATATGGGCTACGATCTTTCGCTGGTGCGGGCGCCGATCGAGCCGATCAAGTCGGTGCTCGCAGCCATGCGGGCCAAGGGCTACACCATCATTCACACGCGCGAAGGCCACCGGCCCGATCTCGCCGACCTGCCGGCCAATAAGCGCTGGCGCTCACGCCGTATCAATGCCGGCATCGGCGACCCCGGACCTTGCGGGCGCATCCTGGTGCGCGGCGAACCGGGCTGGGATATCATCCACGACCTCTATCCGGTCGTGGGCGAACCGATCATCGACAAGCCGGGCAAGGGCTCGTTCTGTGCTACCGACCTGGAGCTGATCCTCCGCCAGCGTGGCATCGAAAACATCGTGCTGACCGGCATCACCACCGATGTCTGCGTTCACACGACGATGCGCGAGGCCAACGATCGCGGTTTCGAATGCGTGATGCTGGAGGATTGCTGCGGCGCGACCGACTATGGCAACCATCTCGCTGCAATCAAGATGATCAAGATGCAGGGCGGCGTGTTCGGCGCAGTATCGAACTCGGCGTCCTTCGTCGCGCAACTGCCGTGAGGAGACGATTTTGAGCGGAACCCCCGGCAAGAAAGCCGTCGGCGTCGAGACCATCGGCATGGCCATGCGCTTCGGCGCCTTCACCGCGCTGGACGACGTCTCGATCAAGGTGCCGGCGGGATCGTTCCATGCGCTGCTCGGCGAAAACGGCGCCGGCAAGTCGACGCTGGTCAAATGCATGATGGGTTTTTACCACCCGACCTCCGGCGACATGCTGGTCGATGGCCGCGAGGTCGCGATCGCCAGCCCGAAGGATGCGTCAGCGCTCGGCCTGGGCATGGTCTACCAGCACTTTACCCTGGTCCCGTCGCTGACCGGTGCGGAAAACCTGGTCATTTCGCGCGAGAAGGTGCCCGGCGTCATCGACTGGCGCAAGGAGCGCGCCGCACTTGCGCAATTCATGCAGCGGATGCCGTTCAAGCTGCCGCTCGATGTCAAGGTGGCGGAACTTGCCGCCGGTGAGAAGCAGAAGCTCGAAATCATCAAGCAGCTCTATCTCGGCCGCAGTTTCCTGGTGCTCGACGAGCCGACCTCCGTGCTCACTCCCGGCGAGGCGCAGGAGGTGCTTGGCCTAGTGCGCGACATGACAAGGAGCGGCGACCTTACGGTGCTGATGATCTCGCATAAATTTCATGAGGTGACGGCGTTTGCCGACGACATCACGGTGCTGCGCAAAGGCAAGCTGACCGGAACGGGGAAGGTCTCGGAACTCTCCCACAAGCAGATGGCGGCGATGATGATCGGCGACCAGCCGATTGCAGCGCTCGACAGTCGTGCTCCGGTGCCGGCCGGAGCCCGGCAGGTTCTGACGGTGAAATCGCTGAAGGCGCCCGACCGAACGGGGCTGAAAACCATCGACATCGGCGAACTCGATGTGAAGTCCGGCGAGATCGTCGGCATTGCCGGCATCTCCGGCAACGGCCAGAAGGAGTTTCTCGAGGTCCTTGCCGGACAGCGGGCACGCAATGCCGGCGACGTTCTGGTGAAGGGCTCGCCCTATGGCGCCAGCCGCAGCGAGGCACGCACGCTCAATGTCCGCTTCATTCCGGAGGAACCGTTGCGCAACGCTTGCGCGCCGCGGATGACGGTGGCGGAAAACATGGCTTTCCGCACCTTCGACCTGAACGAAGCCGGCAAGCCGATCAACTGGATCAGGATGAGTGCCATCAGGGACTACGCGGCCCGCCTGGTCGAACAGTTCAAGGTCAAGACGGCCTCGCTCGCTTCGCCGATTTCGTCGCTGTCAGGCGGCAATGTGCAGCGCGCCGTGCTGGCGCGCGAGCTGACAGGCGAGGTCGATTTGCTCATCGTGTCGAACCCCTGCTTCGGCCTCGACTTCTCCGCCGTCGCCGAAATACGCGCCCGCATCATGAAGGCGCGCAATGCCGGCGCCGCGGTGCTCCTTATGTCGGAGGACCTTGATGAGCTGCTCGAGCTCTCGGACCGCATCTTCGTCATGTCGGACGGCGCGCTGGTCTACGAGACGCCGATCGCGCAGGCGAGCGTGCAGACGATCGGCGAGCACATGGCGGGACATCACTGATGGCTGGGATCGAGGCGCTGCCGTTTCCGTTTGTGTTCAAGCCTGAGGCGATGGCGCTGGTCGTCATCGACATGCAGCGCGACTTTGCCGAACCCGGCGGCTTCGGCGCCAGCCTCGGCAATGACGTCAGCCGGGTCACGGCCATCGTGCCGACGGTGAAGAGGCTGATCGAGGGGTTTCGCGCCGCTGGCCTGCCGGTGATCCACACGATGGAGTGCCACAAGGCAGACCTTTCGGATCTGCCGCCGGCCAAGCGCAATCGCGGCAATCCGTCGATCAGGATCGGCGATGTCGGGCCAATGGGTCGTGTGCTGATCGTCGGGGAGCCGGGAACGGCGATCCTCGATGAACTTGCCCCACTGCCTGGCGAGATCGTCATCGAAAAACCCGGCAAGGGCGCGTTCTATGCCACCAGCTTCGGCGACGACCTCAAGCGGCTTGGCGCACAGCAACTGGTCTTTGCCGGGGTGACGACGGAGGTCTGCGTGCAGACGACGATGCGCGAGGCCAACGACCGCGGCTATGAATGCCTTCTGGCGGAGGATGCCACTGAGAGCTATTTTCCGGAGTTCAAGGCGGCAGCCCTTGCCATGATCAGGGCGCAGGGCGCCATCGTCGGCTGGACGGCAACGACGGACCAGGTGCTCGAGGGGATTGCCAATGCCTAACCTTGCCTTTGCCGGCCTCCTCAATGGTGGCTGGCGCGGTCTGCCGTTCGAGCCTTTCCGCGATGGCATTACGGCGCATTGGCTGCTCAAGGGCGGACCGACGGAACCGTCGGTCGCCATCCTGAACTACCGGCCCGGCGCCGGCGTGCCGCGCCATCGCCATGCCGGGCTGGAAACGATCCTTGTGCTGGAAGGCACACAGAGCGACGAGAACGGCGATCATGCCGCGGGCAGCGTGATCCTGAACCCGGTCGGAACCGAGCATTCGGTGTGGACGAAGGATGGCTGCGTGGTGCTCATCCAGTGGAACCTGCCGGTAGTCATTCTGGGCGAGGCCAAATGAGCGACATCCGCTTCGACATAGCGAGCCTGCACGCTGCCTATCAGGCCGGCGTCAGCATCGGCGAGATGATCGATGCGGTCGATGCGCGGCTCGCGGCGGCCGATGACCCCGGCATCTTCATCCATCTGGCGAGCAGGGCGGAGTTGCTTGCCGAGGCGGAAAAGCTCGGCCCGTTCGATCCCGTGGCAAAGCCGCTGTGGGGCGTACCGTTCGCGGTCAAGGACAACATCGATGTTGCCGGCATGCCGACCACGGCGGCTTGTGCGGAATATGCCTACTTGCCGGCGAAAGACGCCACCGTCGTCGCGCGGCTCAAGGCCGCCGGCGCACTGGTCGTCGGCAAGACCAACCTCGACCAGTTCGCCACCGGCCTGGTCGGTGTGCGCACGCCCTATCCGATCCCGAGGAATGCGATCGACCCGAAACTGGTGCCGGGCGGCTCCTCATGCGGCTCGGCCGTCGCAACCGCGCGCGGCATCGTCTCGTTCGCGCTCGGCACCGACACCGCCGGTTCTGGGCGCATACCCGCCGGCCTCAACAACATCGTCGGGCTGAAGCCGAGCGTCGGCGCGCTATCAGCCGCCGGCGTCGTGCCGGCCTGCCGCACGCTCGACTGCGTCTCGGTCTTCGCGCTCACCGTCGATGACGCCTACAGCGTGTTCGAGGTCGCGGCGGCAAAGGACGACGCGGATCCCTATTCGCGCGACCTCTGCATTCAGGCTCTTGCCGCGCGCCCGCCGGTGCTGACGGTTGGCGTGCCGGCCAGGGCCGACTGGACCTTTTTCGGAGACCAGGCGATGCAGGCGGGTTTCGAGGCCGCCCTTGCCTCGCTGGAGACGCTGGGCTGCCAGCTGGTGGAAATCCCGTTCGCCGATTTCTACGCCACCGCCAACCTGCTTTACGAAGGCGCCTGGGTAGCCGAGCGTTACGCCGCGATCAGGGACTTCATGGATGCCAACGAGGCCGCCATGCATCCGGTGACGCGGCAGATCATCGGCGGTGCGCGAAAACTTTCCGCCGCGGACGCTTTCAACGGGCTCTATGCCCTGCAAGGCTATAAGGCCAGGCTTGCGCCGGTCATCGCCTCGGTCGACGTTTTCTGCGTGCCGACCGCGCCGACGCACTACACAGTCGAAGCGGTGCTGGCCGATCCGATCGTCACCAACAGCCGGCTCGGCACCTACACCAATTTCGTCAATCTGCTCGACATGTGCGGCATTGCCGTGCCGAGCGGAACCCGCAGCGACGGTCTGCCGATGAGCGTCACCTTGCTTGCCGCGGCGGGCAAGGACCATCTGCCGGCGTCGCTTGCGCGCGATGTCCATGCGGCAAGCGGCCTTGCGCTGGGCGCTACAGGCTGGCCGCTGCCGCGTGGCGACGTTCGCGTCGACGTGGACGAGGGCACGATCGAGCTGGCGGTGGTCGGCGCGCATCTGTCGGGGATGGCGCTGAACAGCCAGCTGCAGCAGCTCGGCGCAATGTTCGCCCGGGCTGCAAGAACGGCGCCGCTCTATCGGCTTTACGCGCTCGCCGGCCAGTCGGTGCCGCGACCGGGGCTCGAACGGATCTGCAACGGCAAGGGGACAGCGATCGAGGTCGAAGTCTGGCGGCTCTCGCCACAAGCCTTCGGCCGTTTTGTCGCCGCGATCCCGCCGCCGCTCGGCATCGGCACGCTTCTGCTCGATGACGGAACTTCGCCGAAAGGCTTCCTCGTCGAAAGTGCCGGCCTCACCGATGCAAAGGAGATTTCGCATTTCGGCGGCTGGCGCAATTTCATGGCGGGTCAGCTGCAGCGAAGCTGACGCTATCACTCGACCTTTTGCCTGAACTTCGAATGGCAGCTCGAGCAATCCTGCAAGATGAGATGCAGGAGGTGCTCCGCCGGCAATTTAGTGGGATCGGCTTCCGCGAGTGATGGTCGCTTGCCAAGCAGGCTGCCACCGCCCATCGCCAGGCCGGAACCCATTCTCATGTCGTCGGTGATAAACGGCGGCGCCCGCTCGGCGTCGGAGGCCAAGGCGCTGGCCAGCGTCCCGATGTGGCGAGCCAGCTCTTCGAACTCCGCGCGGGCGGGGTCGATATCCGGCCTGGCGCCTGACGGCGCACCCAATGTCGCGCTTGGGAATTCGGCAATCAGGGCAGGGCCGGTGCGGGCGCGGATGGTCTCGGCCGCCGCCTTGAAGGCCGCGGCGTCGTACGCCTGCTTGCCGTCGAACATCCCAGCGATCGCCTTTGCCGCCGCGGCCATTTCCTTCATCGAGGCCTGGCGAGCCTGGATGACCGCATCACGACCCGAATGGGCGGCGGCGAGCACGACAGAGACGCAGGCAAGCGACAGGACCGCTATGATAGCTGCTCGTCTCATCGTTGGCACATAAGGAGCTAGAGAATTCTTGTGACCAGACTGTCCAGTCGGGAGTTCTCGCGATAGGCCAATCGGACCACAACGGCACCTAAGACGCCAGTGATGGCACCGCCTATCACGTCGGTGAGATAGTGAGTGCCGATATAAATTCTCGACCAGCAGATCAGCAATGCCATGATGGAGAGGGCCAGCGTCCGGCGCGGCAGACCTTGCATTGCAAGAGCCGCAACAACCGCAAAGCTGGCTGTCGCGTGGTCGGAGGGAAACGACCAGTCGGCGCTGGGCGCAATCAGCAGATGCGTCACGCCGGCATCGTAGGGCCGCAGCCGGTGGACGAATAGCAAAATGAACTGATTGATCGCCAGACCGAGCAGGAACGCCAAGCCGGCGGACAAGGCAGCATGGCGCACATGGTAGCGGTCGGCCTTTGCCCACCATTGCAGGGCAACAGCCAGCACCATCAGCGGAACGCCGATTTGTGAGACGGCGATCATTGCCTTATCAAGAAAAGGGCTGGTCCCGGCTGCCGCGTTGATCCAGTGGGTTAGGGCTGCATCCATCGTTTCTCGTTTCCGCTGTTGTCGATCACAAGGTGAATTTTGTGAAAGCAGTAGACGAACGCCGCATCCATCAGATTTTCGAGCTCAGCATCTGGCTTAAAGGGGCGCATGCCCTGATCGAATGCGTGGGCGGGATCCTACTTTATGTCGTCACCACCGACGCCATTGCCTCCTGGGTCAATACATTCACCCAAGAGGAATTGATCGAAGATCCGAACGATTTCATAGCTGGCTATCTGTCGCAGATGGCAAGCCACTTTTCCGTCGCCAGCAAGGAGTTTTATGCCTTCTACCTGCTTAGCCACGGCCTGATAAAACTGCTGCTCGTTGTCGGGCTTTTGAGAGGCAAGCTGTGGTCGTATCCGGCATCGCTTGCGGCGCTGGGCGCATTTATGTTCTATCAAGTCTACCGCTACTCCTACACCCATTCGTTCGGCCTGCTTGTCCTGACCGTATTCGATGCTGTCGTCATGGTGCTGATCTGGCATGAATGGAAGGTCGTGCGGCAGCACAAGCCGGCATGACAGCGAAGTTTGCACGTCAGCCGCTCCGATTTTCAATCCACCTCACTGGGCGACGCCTTGTCCTGCCAGCTCGTCGATGATCGGGCAATCCGGCCGCTCGTCGCCGTGGCAGTGACTGACCAGATGGTGGAGCAAGCCGCGCAATCCGACCAGTTCAGCGATCTTCCTGTCGATCTCCACCAGCTTGGCTTTCGCGATCGCCTTCACGTCGGCGCTGTCACGTTCCCTGTCCTGGTACAGCGACAGCAGCTGGCGGCATTCGTCGACCGAAAACCCCAGGCTTCGCGAGCGCTGCAGGAAGCGCAGCCGGTGAATATCGGCCGTCGAGTAATCGCGATAGCCATTGTCTGTCCGAGCCGGATGCAAGAGCCCGATGTCCTCGTAATAACGGATCGTCTTGGCCGGCAGGCCGGATTTTTCGGATGCGATACCGATGTTCATGGCGGAAATCTCCTTTGTCGGAGGAATAGACCTTCCAGTAGATGGAAGGTCAACATGATGTGGCGATTTTGGATGCCCGACGCAACCGCCCGCCCGCTCCAACCGTTTCCCTGCCAACAGCGCACACTGAACCGTCGGGAAGAAATCAGTTTTCGGAAACGTTTATCGAACAGCGCTCAAAACCCGGTGTTCGACACCGGGTAACGATGAGCAAGGACCCTCCGGCGGCACGTTACACCGTGCACCCGCCGAGGAGACAGAATATGCCCGTCAACGCCTATATCAACCGGATCGCGACGGCGGTGCCGGAGCACGAGGTTCATCAATTCTACCTGCGTTTCGCGGCCTCTATGCTCGCGGCCGATCGCCGGAGGATCTTCGAACGCATGGCCGATCTTGCCGGCATCGAGCACCGCTATTCCTGCTTTGCGCCGGCGTGCGACCCCGAAGGACCAACTGCCGACCTGGCCGGGACCTTCATCCGGGGCGCGTTTCCCGGAACGGCCATGAGAATGGCGATGTTCGACGATGCCGCACCTGTTCTGGCGCAAAAGGGCATCGACGGATTGCAGCTTGGCGACGACGCTTCCCGCATCACCCATCTTATCGTCACCACCTGCACTGGCTTTTCGGCGCCGGGCATCGATCTGGAGCTGATCGCGCGTTGCGGGCTTCCCGACAGTGTCGAACGCACGATGATCGGTTTCATGGGTTGCTACGCGGCGATCAACGGGCTCAAGCTGGCCCGCCACATCGTCCGCTCCGACCAGCAGGCCAAGGTCCTGCTGGTCAATATCGAGCTCTGCACGATGCATCTGCGCGAAACCACCGAACTGGAAAAACTGCTGTCGTTCTGCCTCTGGGGCGACGGCTGCGCGGCCACGCTCGTCACCGCCGAGCCGGCCGGCATCGAGCTCGATAGCTTTCACTGTCTGGTGGCGAGGGAACGGCGGGACCTGATGCGCTGGAACATTCGCGACCACGGCTTCGAAATGGTTCTTTCCGGCCAGGTGCCGGCAGCGATTCATGAAGCGTTGCGGAACAGCCAGGCCGCCATCCTCGGAGGCCGATCGGCGAAAGACATCGACCTTTGGGCCGTGCACCCGGGTGGACGTTCGGTTCTCGATGCCGTCGAAAGGGCTCTGGAACTGGAGCCCACTGCGCTGGAACCATCGCGCGCGGTGTTGCGCCAGTATGGGAACATGTCGTCGGCGACCGTCATGTTCGTGATGAAGGAGATGTTGAAGGCGCCACCCGGCCTGCTCGGCTGCGGCATGTCGTTCGGACCCGGGCTGACGGCCGAAACCATGCTCTTTCGAACGGTGTCATGAGCGGCCTGGAGCACCGGCAGCTCGCGCCGGAAATCCTCGAGGGACTTGCGGCCGAAGATCCGCGAGCGCTGGCCGCGCGCCGCGACCTTCGGCGCATCAATATGCTGATGTTTCAGGTGCCGATCATGACGTCGTTGCTCAGGAGGTTCGTGCCAACGCCGCCACGCCGCATCCTGGAGATCGGCGCCGGCGACGGCTCCTTCATGCTGGCGGTGGCGCGGCGCATGGCCACGCATTGGCCCGGGGTCGAACTGGTAATGCTCGACCGCGTCGGCCTCGTCACCGCGCAATTGCGCGGTGATTTTGACAGGCTGGGATGGAAGGCCGAAGGCGTCACCGCCGATGTCTTCGACTGGGCAGGAAAGATCGAGGGTGCGCCGTTCGACGCCGTCACCGTCAATCTGTTCCTGCATCACCTCGACAATGCGCAGCTCGTGCGTCTGTTTTCGCTGATCAGGCCGAAAGCCCCGTTGCTCATCGCGACAGAGCCGCTGCGGGCGAAACTGCCGCTGGCCGCGACCCGTCTTCTGCCGGCAATCGGCGCCAACGACGTCACACGAAACGACGCGGCGCAAAGCGTGCGTGCCGGCTTTCGCGGCAGCGAGCTTTCCCGTCTCTGGCTTGCGGCCAACGGCAAACCGGTCGAGGAGCGGCGCGCCGGCCTGTTTTCCCACATCTTCGTCGGCGCCAGTGCCAGTGTCGAGTCATGACGCGATTGTCGACTCATGACGCGATTGTCATTGGTGCCGGCCCGGCGGGCACCTCCGTCGCGCTCACGCTGGCCGGCGCGGATGGGCCGTGGCAATTGTGGAAAAAAGCGCATTTCCGCGCCGCAAGGTCTGCGGCGAATACATCTCGGCAAGCAATCTTGCGCTTCTCGACCGGCTCGAGATCGGCGATGCCTGGCGTGCCAATGCCGGCCCCGAAATCCGCCGCGTCGGCCTGTTTTCCGGCGAGACCTGCGTCGAGGCGGCAATGCCACGTGCAGGAGCTGGGCCTCGTGGGAAAGACAGCTTCGGCCGGGCGCTCGGCCGGGACATTCTCGACTCTCTGCTTTTGCAAGCGGCGCGATCGGCGGGTGTCGAAATCTTTCAACCCTGCCGCGCCGTCGCCATCGAGCCGGACGGTGAGATGCAAAGGGTGCGAATTCAGGCCGGGGATGAAGCGGCGATGTTGCGTGCGCCGGTGATTGTCGCCGCTCACGGCTCCTGGGAACCGGGACCATTGCCCAGCCAGCTCGGAAAGGCCAATCGCCCGTCGGACCTACTCGGCTTCAAGGCGCATTTCACCGGGTCGTCCCTGGCGCCGGATTTGATGCCTCTGCTGGCCTTCCCCGGCGGCTATGGCGGCATGGTTTCGGCGGATCATGGCCGGTTGTCGATCTCGTGCTGCATCCGGCGCGATATGCTCGCGCGGCTGCGTAAACAATATGGCCCCAAACAACGGAGCCACGTGTCGGCCGCCGATGCGGTCTCCCGGCATCTCCTGAATTCATGCCGGGGCGTGCGGGACGCCCTGGAACCGGCTCTCCTCGACGGTCCGTGGCTTGCCGCAGGTCCGATCCGGCCGGGAATTCGCTCGTGCTACGAAGGGGACATCTTCCGCGTCGGCAATGCAGCCGGAGAGTCTCATCCTGTCATCGCCGAGGGCATCTCGATGGCGCTTCAGTCCGGCTGGCTGCTGGCTTGCGAACTCGAATGCGCGCCAAGTGGCCGAGCAGGGCGCGAGGCTGCCGCCAGACGCTACGAGGCGGCCTGGAAAAGACTGTTTTCGACCCGGGTCTACGCCGCCGCGGCCGTTGCCGGAATTGCCCTTCGCCCCGGCAGCGCCACCTTGATGGCGGCGATCGTCCGGAATTTCCCGCAGGCACTGACGCTGGGCGCGCAACTGAGCGGCAAGACCAAGCCGGTTCCAGGCTTCGTCTAGGCGACATAGCGGTCCCATGAGCCGTAGTGCTCCTTGCTTCGGAGCCCCCGAGGCAGGCTGAGGCCGATCACAACTAGCCCTGCAACGGCATTGTTCAATGTCGAACCTCTGGTCGCGCCGTCGAGCAGCCAGGGCGCTGCGATCAGCCATAACCCGAACGGCAGGTTGAGGAAACGCAACGGCCGTGCCACCTCGGCCATGGCGCAGACCGCGATCGTGATGATCATGGCGCCCGAGAGGTGATCGCTGTTTGCAATGGCGCCGGCTGTGCCGAAGACCAGCCGCGAGACCATCAGCCAACCGCCGACGATACAGCATGCGACCAGCGTCCATGGAAACGTGACACCGCGAATGGCTGCGGCGGACTGTGCAGCAAGCGCGGCGGAAAAGCCGGGATCGTTCTTGTCCGCCTCGCCGTTCGGCTCCGGCCCGCCTTGGAAAAAGGTGCGCCAGAACGGACGGTCTGCCCGCACGCTGCGCAGCATGTACTGGCCCATGGCGACCACCTCGTCCAGCGTCAGCGGGATCATGACCAGCATGGCCGCCGCCGCGATGAGGCACAGTGTGCAATAGGTGCCGATCATGATCGGCTGGATGATGATGAAGAAGATCGAGACGCCGCCGAGCGGCACCACCAGGATGAAGAAGAAGGTCACCATCCAGGGCATGGTGCGCCAGCGGGTCGCCGTGCCCATCGCGCCCATCAGGGTTTCGATCATATAGGCCACGGCGCCAAGCCCGGCATCAGCGACTGGCCAGGCTCGAGAAACGTCGGATGTGATGATGAATTCCGTGCCGTTCCTGCCGTCTCCGCCGGGGAAGAACGGCTCCCAGACAGCACCCACATGGCCGAGCTGGTAGGCAGTGAGATAGCGGGCGATGAGGAAACCGAAGAAACCGAGCGCGATGATCGGCAGGCGCTGCAGCCAGGATGACGGCGAGTAGGTCCAGCCAGGCGGAACGGTGCTCTCGTCCATCATCCCTTCGTGGCTCATGCCCGGCATCATCGGGACGAGCACCGAGAAAGCGATGGCCAGCGCGCCGACGATCGTGTCGTTCATGGTGGCGGCGGCGCTCGGCGTCCAGAAGAACAGCGGCGCGAACAGCAGCCACAGGCCGGCGATCGTCATGCCCCATTGCGCCCAGGAAAAACGCGGCGACAGTGCGAGCCCGCCAAACAGCATCAGCAGCAAGCCCGAGACAATGTCGCTCCAGCCGGTGAGCGCGTTGCGCAGCACCGGTTCCCACAGTCCACGCTCTTGCGTGACGTCACGCACAGTGCCGGCCGCCGCCGGATCGAACAGCGCGAACTGAAGCGGGCTGGTGAGGAGCCACACGCCAAGCGTGATGACCAGGAAATGAGCCCAGAGCATCTGCTTGCCCATCCCCGCCATCTCGGCCACGTGTTCGGGTTTCATCTTGTCGTGTTTGGCCTCGAACGCCTTGTCTTTCTCTCGCGCTTTTGTTCCGCTGCCGGCCACCTTGGCGGCGTTGAGCTTGTTGGCCCGATACCAGCCGGCGGGATCTGCCTTGAGCGCGTCGACGATCCGCGGCAACGTCTCGCGCAGGGAATGCCGGGGCTGCCAGCCGAGGACATTGCGGGCACGGCTGATATCGATCGCGTAGTGGTCGTCGGCGATATCGACCATCCAGGGACGAACGAATGATTCTTCGCCCAGCACGTCCTGTTGGACCCAGGCACCCGCCTTGGCGAGCGCCTTCGGCACCTCCCGTGTCTCCCAGTTCTCGCCACGGATCAACCGACCAATCTCGGCTTGAAGTTCGCCGTAGCCCATGACCTCAGGCTCGCCGAGAAGCAGCGCCAGCTCCGTGGGAAGTTTCTTCCGCCGATCTATAAGGCGCGCCACCGCATCGGTGAGGTCTTCCAGATGCAGGAACGACTGCCCGGTGCGCAGGTCACCCGGATATACATGCCCGGTCGGATCCTCTTCGTAGATACGCGCAATCTGATTGGCGAGGAATGCGTTACGGCCGAGATCATCATAGACGCCGGCCGGCCTGGCATAGACGACAGGGATCGCCCCGTGCTGCTCATGGATCAGGCGCTCGGTCTCGATCTTCGAGGTGCGGTAGGGTAGGTTCGATTCGAGCGGCCAATCCTCATCGATGATGTCGCCCGGTCGGCCAGCCTTGTGCGCCAGCATCGAACTCATGAAGACGAACTGTTCGACCTCAAATTGTTTCAGGGCGCGCAGGAGCTTCTCGGTGCCGCCAACCGTAATCTTTTCGTAGAGCGGGTTCCGTTCTCCTGTGAGATCGAAATAGGCGGCAAGATGGATCACCGAGGCGAGGCGGGCGCCATAGGCCGTCCGCACGCGCGCCAAGCCGGCTGCTACGGCGTCCTCCGATGTCAGGTCGATGCAGACGCACTCCGCGGCCGGCGGCGGCTGACGCGTCGCCGCCCGGTCGAGGCCGACGAGAGCAAACCGGTCGGCGAAGCTGTTGACCAGAGCCGAGCCGATGAAGCCGGTGCTGCCGGTAACAATAACCGTGTCTTTGCGCTTCGCCATCCAGACCTCATAGCCGGCGATTTGCCACTCCTGAGAGGGCCGAAGGCGACAGATGTTAAGAGCCGAAGGGCCGGACCAGTTCCGACGCCGACCCGATGACGCTGCTGCTTCCGGTGACGCCTACAACTTTCCGTCCTTTTTGCTCTTTTGACCCCGACTGCCTATGCCGTCAGGTTCGCAAATATTTGACCAGCGCCGCGATCGCGAGCACGAGGGTGACAAGCACCAGGACCCAAATGAGCGCCATGCCGCCCATCATCCACATTGAACCGTCCATCATCATTACAATCATCCCTCCCGCCGCCGCTGCCACCGGCGATTGCGAGGGGAATTAGTTCGCCATGTACGCCCGTCAAGGCGAACTCGATCAACTCGATCAGCCCACGAAGGCGGTGGCTTGCCGGTCAATCAGGGCATGTTCAATGCTATCGACGAACGAGTTCATAGTAGGCTTCGGCCAAAACATGCTGGCCGTGCGGTAACTCGGGAACGGCAGGGCTTTGATCCAGTGCCTCCAGCGCTCGCAGCAAATGCTCCGCGACATCTGATCTGCCTTGCCGATATGCCTCTCTGAACAGGGCCAGTAGCTGCCTTTCGAAATTCATGGTTCGGTCCGCCATTGGACGATCTCAGGAAGTTGGCAATGAGCCTAACCGTTCCAGCCACCGGAAGGTCAAGCGCTCCTTTCAAGAAGCTAGAACAGGTTGAGAGCGCTTGTTGAACCGCATCCGAGGCGTCGCCCGGCTCTACTCTCCACCGCCGCAGCCGTCGGAGAGATCCCAGACGTCGACGACCTGCTTGCCGGTGAAACCGTGCTCGCGGATCAGGAACTTCGCCAGCCCGCCATACACTTTCCAGCGCCAGCATTGACAGCAGCATGGGCCTTTCTCGTTGGAATTGGCCATCGCGTAGTCGTAGGCCTGCTGCTCATCGCCGGAGAGCTTCACATCGTAGTAGGGCATCATCTTCTGTGCGATGCCGGCCGGAATATCGTACGGATCGCTTGGGATCATCGCAATCTCGCGGTACCTGGCCAGGCCGCTCACCTGCTCGGCATAGCGCTTCGTCTCCATCGGGCTGCAGCACGAGCCCGTGATCCGCGACATTGCCGGCATGATCGCGATCGATTCCGTGAACTTGGTCGAACACGTGCTGTTGCCGTTCTGGCTGAGATATCTGAAACGGCGTGCCAGATCGGGATCCTCAGCGGCGATCGCCAAATCCGGCCCCTTGAGCAGGCTCACGACCGCAGCGGCGCCAAAGGCGCTCCCCAGAACAACCGTCCGTCGGTTTGGGCAAAATATTCGGCTCATTTGCTGGTCCTCGCCTGCTCGATCAGTTTCTTCATCGTTACGAGGTCGGTCGCGCCGGGGAAAATCTGCTCGCCAACGACGAAGCTTGGCGTTCCGCTGATCTTCAGCGCCTGGGCCAGTTGCGTATTCCGGTCGATCGACGCCTGGATATCGGGCTGCTGCATGTCGGTCTTCAGTTTAGCCACATCGAGACCGACGTCGGCAGCCACCTTCAGCACGACCGCTTCGGTCACCCGCGTCTTCACCGCATACAAGGCCTTGTGGAATGCCATGTATTTGCCCTGGCGCACTGCGGCGAGAGCCGCCTTGGAAGCAAATACGGAATCCGTGCTGAGGATCGGGAATTCCTTGTAGACGATCTTGAGCTGCGGATCGTCGGCCATTGCTTGCGCCATGATCGGCGCAACCTGCCGGCAATAGGGGCAGTTGTAGTCGAAGAACTCGACCACGGTGACGTCGCCTTCGGCGTTGCCGCCGACCGGGCTCGCCGGGTCCCGGAAAATCTCGTCCGCCTTGTCCGTCAAAGCGGCTTTCGCCTCTTTTGCGGCAGCCTCGCGCTGGCGGGCGTCGAGGCTCTGCAGCGACTGCACGAGCACCTCGGGATGCGCAAGAATGTAGTCGTGAATGCGCTGGTCGAACTGGTCCTGGGACATCTCGCCCGCGGCGATCGCCTGATTGTGGAGACCGAGCGCGAGCCAGATCGTCGCGCCGGCCAGCATGACGGCACGGGCCATTTTGCCGACGGCTCCGCTCAATGGATTGGACTTGTGGGTCACAGGGTTCTCCTTCCCTCTGTTTCGCCGGACCGCCGGCACGTGCAAATGATGCCTCAGAACATGCCCTTGATTTTCGCCCACCATCCCGTTTCCGGCTCATGGTGCGGGCGCTCGACATTGTTGGTAAGCGCATTGACGAATGTGACGAGATTGACCGACGCGAAATCCAGGCCATGGAAATTCGCCCGCCAGCGGCCCTCCTTGTCGATCACATGGGTGATGGTGCCATGCATCTGATAACCATCATCCGTCAGCGTGAACTTGTGGCCGAAGGCCTCCGCCAGTCTGCGGGTCGCATCCTCCGGCTGATCCTCCATCGTGGTCAGGAACAGCCAATTCACGGGATCGAGCCCGTGCGCCGGCCCGTATTTGCTGAGCACGTCCGGCGTGTCCCTGGTCGGGTCGGTGGTGATGGTCACAAAGCTGACCCGGTCCTTCATCGGCGTGCCGTTCACCATTTTCTGGATCTCGGCGATCTTCTCGGCATGAAGGGGGCACACATCCGGGCACGACGTGTAGATGAAGTGGAGGACGACCACCTTGCCGCGCAGATCGGCCGTCCGCACGACACGCCCGTCGGCGGTGTGCAGCGTGAAATCAGGCGCCGGCTTGTCGATCGGCTGGAAATATTTCTCGTCGGCCTCAAGCGTGGCGTCGATTTCTTCGAGCGAGTGGGCTTGCGCCTGATACGAAAAGCCCGCCGTCAGCGCCGCAATGGCAATTACGCTTAGCAGCAAGCACCTCCATTCGTTCAAAGCCGATGCAACGCAGCGAGCCTTTAGCCCGAACATATCTGTCCCTTTCTCACTTGGCGGCGATACGGCTGCGGATGAAGTCGACCATGTCGGGGGCGTCCCATTCGGCCGGCCCAATCAGCCGGCCGATCTCCTTGCCGTCGCGGTCGACCAGCAGGGTTGCCGGAAGGCCGACGCTTCCGATGGCGAACATGGCCCTGCCCGAGACGTCGATGTTGAGGGCGAGGTGCTTGATGCCGATGTCGGCGAAGAACTTCTTCACAATCTCAGGACCGGCGCGGTCCATGGACAGCGCGACGACCTCGAAATCCGGACCGCCGAGTTTGGCCTGTAGGCGATCGAGCGTCGGCATCTCCTTGCGGCAGGGCGCGCACCATGTCGCCCAGACGTTAAGCAGCACGACCTTGCCGTGGAAATCCGCAAGCATTTTCGGCTTGCCATTGCCATCCTCGAAGCTGATTTCCGGCACGGGGACGGGCGCCTCGTGAACGGCAAAGTTCTGCGGCGGCTCAGCGGCTGATACCGGCCGCGAAAACGCCAGCAGCATGCCAACCAGGACCATGGCCAGTTTGCTCACAATGTCCTCACTCGGTCGCGTAGACGGTGGGCGCCTTGCCGTCCTTGGTGAAGGCGTAGACGACGAAGGGGCCTTGCTTCTCACCACCCATGCCTGGGGCGCCGGCCGGCATGCCGGCGAGCGTTATGCCGGTGATGGCAGGGCGCTCGGTCAAAAGCTTCTTGACGATCTCGACCGGCACCAGGCCATCGACGATATAGCCGTCGACCATCAGCGTGTGGCAGCCTTCGAGGTCGGCCGGCACGCCGGCATCGCTGCTGATCTGGGAGAGATTGTTGACCGGCTTGATGTCGACCTTGAAGCCGTTGTGCTCGAGATAGTTGGCGTAGGACTCGCAGCAGCTGCATTGCGGGTTCTTGTACATGACGGCGTTGATCGTTGCGGCGAAGGCGGGCAGCGGCGTTGCGATCAGCAGGGACAGGGCGGCGAGGCGGTAGGTCAGTTTCATTGCAGTTCTCCTTGGTTGGATAAAAAGTTTCAGGTCACGCGGAACACTGTCATCAGACCCGCCATCTGGTGGTCGGCGACATGGCAGTGCAGCATCCAGTCGCCGGGATTGTCGGCGACGAAGGCGCATTCGATCACATCCTTGGGGGCGAGCAGCACCGTGTCCTGCCATTGGCGGTGCGGCACCGGCGAACCGTTGCGCGAGATGACCGACAGGCTGAAGCCGTGGACATGCATCGGGTGCCACCAGGCGGTTTCGTTGCGCATGGTGAGATGGCAGGTCACACCGCGTTTCAGCGTGAACTGCGGCGCCATGCCGGCATGGCCGTCGCCGGTCATCGACATGCCGTTGATCGCCCAGGCCGCACCGCCGTTCATGCCCATCATCCCCATGCCCATCATGCCGCCGACGCCCTTGAGCTTGCCGCCGCCCATCATGCCGCCCTGCAGGACGATCTCCTGGCGCTCGGCGCCAGCGAGGTCGGGCTGGGGCAGAGGGTTGCGCGGCAGGCCGACAGGCGTGTCGAGCGGATGGGTTCTCAGCGGCGGCGCTGCGTCATAGGCCAGCGTGGTCAGCGTATAGGCGAGGCCGTCGTAGAAATCGTCGATCACCGCGTGGCGGCTGCCGGGGTGGCCCTGCATGTCGAGCACGATGTCGATGCGCATGGCGGGCGCCAGCACCAGGCGACCGCCCTCCGGTTCATGCGGATCGCAGGGCTGGCCGTCGATGGCGACGACGACCGGACGGTGGCCTTCGAAGCGCAGCGCCATCATGCGGGCAAGCGAGGCATTGGCGAGCCGCAGCCTGACGCGCTCGCCGGCCTTCACGCTCCGATCGCCTGGCCCCGTGCCGTTGACGGTGACGACATTGCCGACGCGGCCCGACATCGAGGCATCCATGGCACTGCCGAAGCCGCCGGCGATCTGCCCATCGGCCGCAAGCCGCCAGTCCTGCAGCAGCCACAGAATGTCACGGTCGACGGCGACCGGCTCGACCTCCTCGACGACCAGTGCGCCGGCAAGGCCACGGCCGAGCTGGACCAGGCTGTTGGCGTGCGGGTGATACCAGAAGGTGCCGGCATCGGGCGGGGTGAATTCATAGATGAAACTTTGCCCCGGCCCGATCGGCTTCTGGGTCAGGCCCGGCACGCCGTCCATGGCGTTTGCCAGGCGAATGCCGTGCCAGTGGACGGTCGTATCCTCGTCGAGACCGTTCTCGACAGTGATGCGGACCGGCTGGCCTTGCCGCAGGCGCAGCGTCGGGCCGGGAATTGTGCCGTCATAGGCCCATACCGTGGTTTGCGGGCCACCTGCGTCGATTAACCGGACATGGGCCGGCGCGACCTTGATACGGCGCTCATCAACTGCGGCTGCCCGCGCCGGGCGCATCGACGTCGAGACGGCGACGCCCGCCGCCGCAAGCAGGAACCCGCGGCGCGACAGGAAAAGACTGGAATTGCTATTCACCCTTACGTTCCTTGCGATCTCGATCGACGGCGAGCGTCGACTGATTGCTTGTCCGCGCCCGTCGCGCATCAACGCGAGCGGGCGACCGGACGCCGGACATCAGCCGTGGGACGGCTGAAACGGCGTCAGACGAGAGCGCTGGGTCTGGGAGGGTATGGGTCGGGCAGGGAACTTCGCCCGTGCAGGAACGGCGCCGGCCGCGGCGATATTTGCGACGGCAGCGGGGTCGTCGTCATGTCGAGCTTCTGCGGCAGCAATGCAAGCGCCGGCGCAATGCAGGTCGGCGGGCAGTATATCCCCTTGCCGTCACCGCCGGCACCCTTGAGGCACCCCTTGCAGTCACCCTTCATGGCGGCATCGGCCATCTTGTCCATGCCGGGCCCCGCAGGCATGGTCATGCCATCGCCGGCAGCCATGCCGGCCGTCATCGTTGCCGACATGATGCTGGCCTGTGCACCGGACAGGCTGAGCCCCACGGTCAGGAAGACCGCGAGCAGCGTGACAAGCATATGTTTTGGCGACAGCCGAGCCAACATCTGCTCAGGCTGACCGCAAAGTACGGTTTTTGCAAGTGCCAATGCTGTGACATAGCGACCAAGGGGAGCCAATCAGTGCCGGGCATGCTCGCATTTATCGTGATCCGCCAGCACCTCGATGACACGGCATTCGCAGACTTTTCCGTGCCGGCAGCCTTCGACCATATGCTCCAGCTCGGCTTTCAATGCTGTAAGGCTGCGTATCCGCTGAACCACGTCGGCCAGACGCGCCTGGGCAATGGCGTCGGCGGTCGCACAAGGCTGGCTGGGATTATCCTGCAGCGTCAGCAGCGCCCTGATGGCTTCGATCCCGAACCCCAACTCGCGCGCGTGCCTGATGAAGGCGAGCCGGCGCAAGTCTGCCGCTTCATACTGCCGGCGATTGGCTTCGCTGCGGGCAGGGGCAGGAAGCAACTCGATCTGCTCATAGTAGCGGATGGTTGGAACCTTCACGCCGCTGTGTCGGGCCGCTTCACCGATGGTCATACCTGCTGGCATTTTCGCTTGCTCCTCTAGTCGCTAGAGGATGTAGCGTCGCGGTCGAAGATACAAGAGGTTCATCATGGCTGCGACCAAACAACAGACCCGCTACCGCGTGGAAGGCATGGATTGCGCCGGTTGCGCCAGCAAAATCGATACGGCCGTGCGGCGGATGCCTGGTGTTCAGGACATCAACGTATCCGTTTCGGCGGGCACTCTGACGGTCACTCATACTCCCGAAAGCAATCTCGGCGCGATCGAGAGGAAGGTCACCGGCCTCGGCTACGCCGTCGCTCCGCTGACCTCCAAGTCTGGGACGCCGGCGTCCGATCAATCCGCCGACAACCATGCCGACGGAAGGCGCAATCACGACGAGAACGTAGCGCGGTTACATGATAACGATGATGCGCCGGCGTCGGAGCTATGGTGGGACAGCGCCAAGGGTCGCCTGGCCATCGCCAGCGGGGTCGCCTTGGCCGTGGCTTTCGCGATTGATTACGCCTGGCCCGCGACCGGCCCGTGGGCCTTCATCGCCGCAATGCTGCTCGGCCTGGCTCCGATCGCGCGCCGAGCGGCCATGGCCGCAGCGGCAGGCATTCCGTTCACAATCGAAATGCTGATGACTGTGGCGGCGGCCGGGGCCGTCATCATCGGTGCCGGCGAGGAAGCGGCGACGGTGGTCTTCTTGTTCCTGATCGGCGAGTTGCTCGAAGGGGTTGCGGCCGGCAAGGCACGGTCCAGTATTCAAGCGCTCACGGCCCTCGTTCCCAAAACCGCGTTCGTCGAGAAAGACGGCCAGACCCGCGAGGTGCCGGCCGAAAGCCTGGTTGTGGGCGCCATCATCCTCGTGCGGCCGGGCGACCGGATTCCGGCTGACGGCGAGATCACCGAAGGCGGGAGCGCCATCGATGAATCACCCGTCTCCGGTGAAAGCGTGCCGGTGCGCAAGGACGTCGGCGACACGGTCTTTGCCGGCACTATCAACGGCGACGGCGTGCTGCGCGTCAAGGTGACGGCGACCGCCGCAGACAACACGATTGCACGCGTGATCAAGCTGGTCGAGGAGGCGCAGGAAAACAAGGCGCCGACCGAGCGCTTCATCGATCGCTTTTCGCGCTGGTACATGCCCGGCGTTGTCGCCGTCGCGGCGCTCGTGGCCACCACACCGCCGCTGCTCTTGGGCGGCGATTGGAACGAATGGATATACAAGGGGCTGGCGCTGCTGCTCATCGGTTGCCCGTGCGCGCTGGTCATTTCAGTTCCGGCGGCGATCGCGGCGTCGCTTTCGGCCGGAGCCCGGCGCGGCCTGCTGATGAAAGGTGGGGCGGTGCTGGAAGGGCTCGCGACCATCAACGCCGTGGCGCTCGACAAGACCGGCACGCTGACGCTCGGCAAGCCACAGGTCACCGATGTCGTTGCGGTGGGTGCCAGTGAACGCGACATCCTTTCACTCGCGGCAGCGCTTGAGATCGGCTCGAGCCATCCCCTCGCTTTGGCCATCCTCCAAAGGGCCAAAGCCGGCAACATTCCCGTGCCGCCTGCCGCCGAAGCCAAAGCGATCGGCGGTAAAGGGGTTATCGGTCGTGTCGGCGGCAAGAACCTGTTTCTGGGCTCGCCAGTCGCGGCGGGCGAGATAAACCTGCTGCCAGCAGACCAGGCGGCACGCATCGTGGCATTGAACGATGAAGGCAAGTCAGTGGCGGTGCTGCTTGTAGACAATGCGCTGGCCGGCTTCATTGCCATGCGCGACGAACCCCGGCCGGATGCTTTCGCCGGGCTAAAGGCGCTGACCAATGCAGGCATCAGGACAGTCATGCTAACCGGCGACAATAAGCGCACGGCGGCTGCCATTGGCAAACAGCTCGGCATCGAGGTGCGCGCCGAACTGCTCCCGGAGGACAAGCAGCGCATCCTCGGCGAGTTGAAGGGGCAGGGGCTTAGGGTAGCCAAGGTCGGCGACGGCATCAACGATGCGCCGGCACTTGCCTCGGCCGATGTCGGCATTGCCATGGGCGGCGGCACCGATGTGGCTCTTGAAACGGCTGACGCAGCGGTGCTGCATGGACGCATCGGCGACGTTGCGGCCATGATCAGGCTGTCCCAAGCAACCATGGCCAACATCAAGCAGAACGTCACCATTGCGTTGGGCCTGAAGGCAGTGTTCCTGGTGACGACGATCGCCGGCATCACCGGCCTCTGGCCCGCCATTCTCGCGGACACCGGGGCGACGGTGTTGGTGACGGCCAATGCCATGCGGCTGTTGCGTTGGAAGAGCGGCTGGTAAGAGCGACAACGGCATCGTGTTAGGGCAGACCATGCAGCAAGCCATTGCGTCGGACGGCCTTCGCCGGGTGGTGCTTGTCGTCGCACTGCTGAACCTGGGTTATTTCGGCATTGAATTCGCCGTCGCGCTGGCGATTGGCTCGGTGTCGCTGTTCGCCGACAGCGTCGATTTTCTGGAAGATGCCTCGGTCAATCTCCTCATACTGCTCGCCATGGGATGGTCGCTGCGTGCCCGCTCGCGGGTCGGCATGGCGCTGGCGCTTATCCTGCTGGTGCCGGGCCTAGCGACGCTGTGGACCGCGTGGGAAAAGTTCAACATGCCGGTGCCGCCGCATCCAACGGCGCTGACGCTGGCGGGGTTGGGCGCTCTCGCGGTCAATCTGTCATGCGCCTACATGCTGGCGCGCTACCGCCATCACAGCGGCAGTCTTACCAGGGCGGCATTCCTCTCGGCCCGCAACGATGCGGTCGCCAATGTTGCGATCATACTGGCCGGATTGGTGACGGCCTTCCTGTGGCGCTCGGCGTGGCCGGATCTGATCGTCGGCCTGGGAATCGCGGCACTGAATGCAGACGCGGCGCGCGAGGTCTGGGAGGCAGCTCGGGAAGAGCACCGGGCCATTTCGTGAACTCCAAAACGCTCAGCGCGCTGCCGATTGCCACTCCGCCAATGCAGCAGTCAGCCGGAAACCTGCGCGATCTCTAATATAATCGCACCCTTTCAAAGCGGGCGGAGGGAGAACCGCTCATAAGTAAAAATCGGAGGAAAACCATGAACAGCATGAGCCTCACCACACTTGGACGAAGTCGACCGGGTCGAAGCGGTGAAACGATGAACCGCTCAAGGCCACGCACGTCATCAAAAGGCCCGCGTCCCTGATGGAGGACGCGGGCCCGATTTTCGGCGGCATGCCCTAGGCAGGTATCAAGACGGCGATGCGGTGGATGCCGACCACCTTGCTGGTGTTGGCTGCCTCGTCGGTCTTGCCCTTGGAGCAGGTGTACACGTCACCTTCCTTGAGCTTGAATTCCTTGTCCGCCTTCTTGATCGTGAATTCACCGGCAGCAATGGTGCAGACCATGTCGTTGTCCATCACCATTTGAGGGGCGGCTGCTCCGGGCTGAAAGACTATATCGACAATTGAGATGCTCTTGTAAGCGGGGATATCGGAATTGCCGGTGCCGACCTCGACCAATCTGACGCCGGGGGCTATCTCCTTGCCTTCCTTCGGGCCGTATTTCTTGACCTTTGCAGCAGCCGCCAGCGTGAACAAAGGCGTTACCGCTGCCGCCGTCACGCCGAGCGCGATTGCAGACCTGCGATTTATGGTTTTCATCGCATCCTCCCATTTTATGTTTGGCCACGCACCAATGCGCATGACCACAATATATTAACACATATGCAGATAATTGCAGCACGGCGTTTCGGAGCTTCCGGGAGCGAACCGCCTCCCGGTCGAATGCGACCGAACAGCAAACAATTCCATGCTATGCTGGCGAGCCATCAAACGGGCGACGGGGGATAGCAATGTTGGAAACGGACAAGGTATTCGCTGGCTCAATTCCGGAAAACTACGACCGCTATATGGTGCCGTTGATTTTCGAGCCGTTCGCCGCAGATCTTGCACGACGAGCAGCGTCCTTGTCGCCGAGCGCCGTTTTGGAAACCGCCGCGGGCACCGGGGTTGTCACCCGCGCATTGGCGCCAAAACTGTCGCCCGGTGCAAGCTATGTCGTAACCGACCTCAACCAGCCGATGCTCGACCACGCCGCTTCGCGGCAAGCTCCCGACGATCGCATCAAATGGCGTCAGGCGGATGCTCTGGCGCTACCGTTTGAAAATGCGGCCTTCGATCTCGTTTGTTGTCAGTTCGGCGCGATGTTCTTTCCCAACCGCTCATCTGCCTATCGCGAAGCCCGGCGAGTCCTGAAGCCCGGAGGACATTTTCTATTCAGCGTATGGGATCGCATCGAAGAGAATGTATTTGCGGACGATGTGACGAATGCTCTCGCAAGGATTTTTCCGAACGATCCGCCGCGCTTTCTGGCACGCACGCCGCATGGCTACCACGATACGGCACTGATCCGTAGCGAACTGGAGGACGCAGGTTTTTCCGGTGTGGTGATCGAGACGAGGGCCGAACAAAGCCGTGCCTCCTCGCCGCGCCTTCCGGCCGTTGCTTATTGCCAGGGCACTCTCCTTCGCAATGAAATCGAGGCCAGAGAGGCGGGAAAACTGGACGCTGCAACCGACTACGCCGCAGCCGCCATTGCAGACAGGCATGGCAGCGGCGAGGTTGCTGCCAAAATCCAGGCTCACATAGTGGTGGCTGTGGCCTAGGTCTTGGACATCCCGCTCCGGCACTTGGCGACATTCAGCTGCTGTGCGGCAAACATCTTGCCGCTATCCCGAATTCTCAGACGTTAACGTTCATTCGCCCGAGTGGCAGGTCGACAAGTGCCAGGTCGATAATCGCCGGTTTGACCGATCGCCGGGGCTTGATGGCGGCGGCTGCCGGCCGCAAGATTCTGGTCGGCCCGGCTTCACTTTCGCAGCCATGGCCGACTCCGCCCAGCAAGGTCTAGTCATTTCGCTTTCTTGACTCGGCCGACAAAAACGGGCAGCAAAGTCATCATTGGAGGGCAGTTTTGCCAACTATGCAGGTTTTGGAGGGCGTTTTTCGGTGTGACCGTCGCCCAATCGGCGGTCGGTAGAGGGATTGGTTAACCAACTTTGTCCATCTTTTGAATCAATCGGCAACAGACGCGAAGCGTGCTGGGGGCACCAGGCGAACTGTGAATGTCACGGCTGCGAAATCCGCTAGCCGGCATCGGCCGATTGAGAGTGGTTGAATGGCGTTTGTAAGTGCGAAAACCCGGGGTGACAGTCCTGCAACTGGATTGACTTCGATGAGGCCCGGCCTGCGCTGGGTCGCGGTTCCGGCCGTCGGCGCAGCCATTGCTTTATGGTCGGTGGCGACCCTGGCCGGCCTTTATTCGATGGGAACCTCGCTCACCGCCGCTTCCAACGGTCTCCCGCAAAGCCTGCTCGCGCCGCGCACTATCGCGCTCGCCGATCCTCGCCGCAGCCTTGCAAAGGCGCAGGCCCCGACGTGGGCCGCAGCAAACGCGGCGCTGTCGGCCAAGCTGCTGCAGCACGGATGCGATGCCAACTGCCTGCGGTCGGCGTCGAACTTCGTTCACCAGGGAAAATCGGCCCGTCTCAAGCGCAATACCGTGCCGCTTGTCGCTGATGCGTCGCGGCAATCGAGCTTCGACGACGTGGTGGCCAAAGCCGCGCTGTCGCCGCAAAAGCTTGCCGCCGCCTTTGCCCGCGCCTCCTCCGGCTCACCCGTCATGCTCGCCAGCCTGCCGGCCGATGCCCGGTTCGCTGAACCGGTGCGCATACCCGACCCGAACGGCCCGGCATCGGTGCGCTTCGGGCCGGCGGTGGCGGAGATCGAACGCTCGTCGCGCCTTGCGCTGGCGCTGGCGAATACATTGCCGGAGCAGATGATCGACGTGCTCCCGGCAGCCGTCGCGGCAAGCGAGCCCGCAGCCTCACAAGAGCCGCAAGAACCTGAGGTCCAGCTGGCCTCGCTGCCGCCGCAAGACGACATGTCCGACAGCATTCCGCTGCCGACGCTGCGTCCGCGGGCGGACATCGATAAGCCGGCCGAGGCGCCGCGGGCTCAAGCGTCAAGAGATCAGGCGCCAAAAGACCAGGCGCCAAAGGCCCAGGCGCAAAAGGCCCAGGCGCAAAAGGATCAGGCATCGAAAACGGAGCCGCCCAAGGCGCAGGCCTCCAGGACCGCCAAGGCGAGCAAGGTGCAGACGGCCGACGCTCCGCCGGTCGAGACGCAACCCGGCAGCCTGTCGCCTCGCAATTCGTCACAAGCGGCAGTGCCGGCCGTGTCGGGCAAGCCGGGCAAACGGTCGAAGACGCAGGGCGGCGACATGCTGGCCTATGCCAAGCCCGACATGCCTTCCGGCGGACTCGGCGGAGCCTTCAGGAACCTGTTCACCACGCCCAACATGGGTACTGGCGTTGCCGTCTACGACATCTCGGCCAAGACCGTCTATATGCCCGACGGCTCACGGCTGGAGGCGCATTCGGGACTGGGCGCGATGGTCGACCAGCCACGCTACGTCCACAAGAAGAATGTCGGCCCGACGCCGCCGGACACCTACAATCTGACGATGCGGGAATCGCGCTTCCACGGCGTCGAGGCGATCCGTCTGACGCCGGCCAGCGGCAGCAACAAATATGGCCGCGACGGCCTGCTCGCCCACACCTACATGCTGCGCGGCGGGCGCGCCGAATCCAATGGCTGCGTCGTCTTCAAGGACTATGCCCGCTTCCTCGCCGCCTACAAGAAGGGCAAGATCAAGCGGCTCGTCGTGGTGCCGCGGTTGTCGAAGCCGCTGACACGCGTCGCCCAAGAGGGCCGCGGCGCTTAGACGGTGGCGGCAGCCCTTCATGGCTTCGTCATCCCAGGGCGGAGCGAACGCGAAGCGGAGCGCAGACCCTGGGATCCATGCCGTTACGTCAGCCGAAGAATGCAACGACGCAGATTGAAAGCCGTTCTGTAGCGATCCCTTTCACCTCCTGTCCTTCCCGCATCAAAAAGTCCCGCCCGTTGCAGCGCGGAGAGGTCACGGCATGGATCCCAGGGTCTTCGCGACGTCGCTTCGCGGCTGCTCCGCCCTGGGATGACGAAGCTGGGGAGGTTTGGCCAATCTCGAAGGTTTTCAATCCCGTCCGATGACACTATGAATGACCGGCCGGGGCGGCTCCAGCTTCAAACAATCACGAGGACATCATGACAATACGCGCTGTCGTCTGGGGCGAGAATATTCATGAGCGGACCAACGAGGTGGTCGCGGGCATCTATCCCGAGGGCATGCATGCGACGATCGCCAATGCACTGAAGCTCGACCCGGAGATTTCGGTGTCGTGGGCGACGCTGGAGCAGCCGGAGCATGGGCTGCCGGCCGACCGTCTGGCCGAGACCGATGTCTTGCTGTGGTGGGGGCACAAGAACCATGGCGCCGTCGCCGACGAAGTGGTCGAGCGCGTGGCGCGCCGCGTCTGGGAAGGCATGGGGCTGATCGTTCTCCATTCCGGCCATTTCTCGAAAATCTTCAAGAAGCTGATGGGCACGCCCTGCACGCTGAAATGGCGCGAGGCGGGCGAGCGCGAACGGCTCTGGGTGACCAGCCCCAACCATCCGATCGCTGCCGGGATCGGCGAGTATTTCGAGCTCGAGAACGAGGAGATGTATGGCGAGCAGTTCGCCGTGCCGGAGCCGCTCGAGACCGTGTTCATCTCCTGGTTCCAGGGCGGCGAAGTGTTCCGGTCGGGGCTGACCTATCGCCGCGGCGCCGGTAACATCTTCTATTTCAGGCCCGGCCACGAGACCTATCCGACCTATCACGACGCCAACGTCCACAAGGTGCTGCGCAATGCGGTGAGATGGGCGCACAACCCCCAAGGCTCCAATCCGGCCATCCTCGATGCGCCGAACGTGCCGGTGGAAAAGGCGCTCGAGCCGATCGTCGAGCGCGGCGGAAAACTTCATTCCGCGGGCGAAGCCGGCTTTCGCTAGACCAATCCATGATCGAACAAGAAGATAAAGCCCTGTCCTAAGGATAAGAATCATGCGCCTCTTGATACTCGGCACCGGTTGGATGGCGGAGGAGCACGCCAGGCAGTTCGGCAAGATCGAGGGCGTCGAACTGATCGGCGCCGTCGATCTCGACCGTACGCGTGTCGACAAGTTTTCGGACATCTACGGTATCCCCAACCGGTTCGCGTCGCTGGACGAGGCGCTGGCGTGGGGCAAGTTCGACGCGGTGGCGAACGTGACGCCCGATCGCATCCACCATCCGACCACCATGATGCTGATCGCGGCGGGCAAGCCGGTACTGTGCGAGAAACCGCTGGCCGAAAATTACCAGAAAGCCAGTGAGATGGCCGATGCCGCCGAGCGGGCCGGCATCATCAACATGGTCAACCTGACCTATCGCAACGTCGCGCCGCTGCAGAGAGCGCGCGCCATGGTGCTGGCCGGCGAGATCGGGACCGTCAGGCATGTCGAGGCGTCCTATCTGCAGAGCTGGCTGATATCCAAATTCTGGGGCGACTGGCGCACCGATCCGAAATGGCTGTGGCGGCTGTCGCGCGGCCACGGCTCCAATGGCGTGCTGGGCGACGTCGGCATCCACATCCTCGATTTCGCCAGCTATGGCGCGGCGCTCGACATCGACCATGTGTTCTGCCGGCTGAGATCCTTCGACAAGGCGCCCGGCAACCGGATCGGCGAATACGAGCTCGACGCCAACGACAGTTTCACCATGGCGCTCGATTTCAGCAATGGCGCTTTCGGCGTCGTCCATGCCAGCCGCTGGGCAACCGGCCATCTCAACGAACTCCGCCTGCGCATCTACGGCGACAAGGGCGGCATCGAAGTCGTGCACAATCTGACCGGCTCGGAGCTGAAAGCCTGCGTCGGCCAAGACGTCGAGAACGCCAAATGGCAGGTTCTGGATGCCGGAACGGTACCGACCAACTACCGGCGCTTCGTCGATGCAGTCCGCAACGGCGTCCAGGCCGAACCGTCATTTCGCCATGCGGCCGAATTGCAGAAGGTCCTGGACCTCGCAGTCGTCTCGGATGAGAAGCGGGCCGAATTGAGCACCGATACGCAGCGATATCGTTCAGGGAATCGTGAGAGGAGCCAGCCATGATCACGCGGCGCGCCGAATGTTCCTGCGGTCAGCTGTCAGCCACTTGTTCGGGCGAGCCGCAGCCGCTGCAAGGAAGTAGGGCGGCTTTGATCGGAATGAGATTTTTCGCCGAACAAGGGATGAATGTCCGCCTTGGAGGTGGTGAGGCCGATATCGGAATGGCAGAAATCGGTCGATTCGAGCCGTTGCGCGAAGGGCAGCTTTTGAGAAGCGCCATGAATGTCGCGATATTGGCGCTACCTACTCGTTCCCATCGACGAGACGAATGGCAGCATTCCACCACCGTTCCCGGTCCTCGGCGGCGGACGCGATGAACGGCTCGATTGAGCCCGAAACGAACTTCTGTCACGTTGGTAACCTGGCGCCACCTCCTCAGCAAGATATGTGCTATTCTGAGGCTATGCCCGCGCCCTCCGACCGATCACCCGACAAGTCGCCGGAAGACGGTGCAGTTGCATCGGATCCGTATGCGGAGCTAGCCAATCGCGGCGATTGGTCCAGGCTTCACCGCGAACTGTCAGACAGAGACCGCTGCAGGGAACTTGGCGGCGCCGAGCTCCAGCGCCTCGGGGAAGCCGCCTACATGCTTGGGCGCGAGGAGGAATTCGTTCGGGACTACGAGAGGGCCTTCGAAGAGCATCTCCGGAACGGACGCGAACGATCCGCAGCGCGTTGCGGCTTCTGGATCGGGCTAACCCTGATGTTTCGCGGAGAATTCGCCCAAGGCAGCGGATGGCTGACCCGCGCCAACCGGCTGGTCGAGGATCATACGCAGGAATGTGCAGAACACGGTTACCTTCAGCTCCCAATGGTCGAACAACGTCTCGCCGCCGACAGGCCGGACGAAGCATTCGCGCACGCAACACGTGCCGTGGAGATCGGACAGCGCTGCGAAGATCCGGACCTCTTGGCTATCGCGCGCCACCTTCAGGGCCGGATATTGATCCTGCGCGGCGACTATGTGCGCGGCTTCCAACTGCTGGACGAGGCGATGGTTTCGGTCACCTCGGGCCGGCTCTCACCGATCGTTACCGGGCTGGTCTACTGCAGCGTGATCGAGATCTGTCAGAAATTTCATGCCACGGGCCGGGCGAGGGAATGGACCTCGGCGCTGGTCGGATGGTGCGCGGGACAGCCCGACATCGTTGCCTTCACCGGCAGATGCCTGATCCACCGGGCCGAAATTCTGATCCTCGACGGCCACTGGGACGAGGCCGGCCGCGAGGCCGGTGTCGCCAGCATCCGCCTTCAGCAGGGGCCCTCGAAGCACCACGCCGGTCCGGCATTCTACCAGAAGGGCGAGGTATTTCGACTCCGCGGCCAATGGAACGAGGCCGATGCCGCCTATCGCGCGGCGAGCAGGCTCGGGTTCGATCCGCAGCCGGGGCTGGCGCTTATGCGATTGCAGCAGGGGCACGAGCAGCCGGCCCTTTCGGCGATCCGCCGCGCACTGCAGTCCGTCGACGACCTGCCGGGCAAACTCCGCCTCTTGCCGGCTGCGGTGGAAATCACTCTCGCCGTCGGTTCGGCCGATGACGCTTGGGAGCTGTGCGAAACACTGCACGACTGCGCGCGCCAATATTCCGCGGATGCAGTCCGCGCCGCAGCCGCCGAGGCTACCGCGCGGGTGCTGATCCATGCTGGTCGAGCCGCGGAGGCATTGGCCCATATCCGGCGCGCGGTAGCGATCCTCTGGGACCTTCGGGCGCCCTATCATCTTGCCCGGATGCGGGTGCTGACAGCGCGGGCCTGTCTCGCAACCGGCGATACTGAAGCGGCGCAGACCGAATTGGACGAAGCGATAAGACTTTTCCGCGAGCTCGGCGCGCGCCCCGACGAAGCCGTTGCCGGCAAGCTGCGGGTCACCATGACGGCGACAGGCAGCGAAGTTCTCACCCCCAGACAGACGCAGGTTCTGCGCCTGATCGCGTCAGGCCTGACCAACCCGGAAATTGCCGGCGAGCTCGGTCTGAGCCAGCGGACGGTAGACCGTCACGTTAGCGATATCCTGACGCGGCTGAACGTGCGCACGCGCGCGGCAGCCACGGCCTATGCGGTCGAGCACGGCCTGATCGGCATGGTCGTATCTGGGTAATCCTACCCAAGCCAAATTTCTCGCTGCGTGGGTACTTACGCCGAAGCGGGCAACCGTGGCGCGGGTCTAAACCTCATGGCGTGGTAAAGGCCACAGGAGGTTTTCCCGATGCAAACGAATAATAACAGCATGAGCGGGCCGGGCGGTGTCTGGCTCGCCACCGGAACGCTGCTGCTTGCGGCTGCGCTCGTCTTTCACGGGCCACCGGACGCGGATTTGTCTGTTCAGATGCAGAATATCGCCGAGGGCCATGGGCGATGGGCTACGGTCCATTGGACGGCGGCAGCGGCGCTGTTCCTGATCGCCGGCGCTTCGTTCCTGAACCTGGCACTCAACCCCCGGGTCCGGCGTTCGCCGATGCTGAGTTCTGCCTGGATAGTGATGGCTCTCGGCGCCCTGACCACGTTCTCCACCGCAGTCGCCGAGGCATCGGTGGTCGCGCTCGCGGCCGACCGGGGTGACACCAACGCCTTCATGACCTGGTGGGCGTTTTCCGGCGGCATGGGTAACGGATTCTGGGCGCTCGCCCTGGCGACAGCGCTTGTCGCGTATCACGACGCCCGCGATGACGTCGGGATACTGCCCCGATGGGCCGCGATCGTCGGCTCGGCGTTCGGTATCCTTTCGGCAACCGGGTGGACACTCGGTGAGCAGCTCGGGATCGGCATCGGAGGTCCGATCTGGCTGATTTCCTCGCTTCTCATGTGCCTGTGGCTCGCGTGGTACGGGCTGTCCTCAAGGAGCCTCCGGTCGGGCAAGCCACAGCGCAAAGCGCCTGATCCAGCATCATCTTAAGACAGGAGGAAAACATGTCCCTTCAAACGAAGGAAATCGAAGCGACGATCCACGACGTCCACGAATTCTTCACCGACTGGGTGACGGGCCGATGCCGTGGCGACGATGCGACGTTCAAGAAGAACGCGCTCGACCGGATCAGCGATGATCTGGTCGCCATCATGCCAGGCGGCAGGGCGTTCGGGAAAAAAGACTTCGCAGGTTACATGAAGAGCATCTACGGATCGAATCCGGCCTTCCGTATCAAGATACGCGACATCCGGATCAGCCATCAAAGCGCCGACCTGGCGGTCGTGAACTACCACGAATGGCAACGCGACGCGAAGGACTCCGATCAACCGAACAATGGCCGGGTCACGACGATGGTGGTCTGTGATCGCGGCTACAGCCGGGGGCCCGAGATCTTGCAAGTTCATGAAACCTGGCTCCCAGCCGATGTCGTTCAGTCCGCGGATTTCGCGTTCTGAGAAGCGTCGGTCCGAAACGGGCAGAGAAAGGATTTGCGCTGGCGGGACCATCGGCTCTGCCGGCGTCATGGAGCCAGAACTGTGCTTCTTTTCAGCCCGAATTGATCCACATTCAACGGCCGGCTAGCCTAGCAATCCGGCCATTCCATGCGTTCGCGTGGAGCGTCGGCTCGCCACCCATTGCTGCCGCTTGGTCGGCTGAACGCTTCGGCAGATCTTAGGCCCAGAGCGGACGCTAACCCGGCGCAAGATTTGGTCGCGAACAGGGCGGCCACGTCCGCAGGAGCCACGAAAGGAACCAGATCGGCGCTCCGGGGCAGGGATTTGGAAAGTATAATTACCTATGTTTCTGGTACTTTGAGGAAGTTCATCTGCGGGACATTCAACCGCAACCGGCCGGCAGGCTTTTCGGCAAAGCTTCCCGCATCCCTCATTGCGGCAAGGATGAGCTCCAGCGCCGGTCCTGCCTGGCTCAAAACCTCTCGCCGGCTTCAGTCAGGCTCGTCGCCCTCGTGGTCCGCGTCAGAAGGGTCGCGCTAAGCCGCGCTTCCAGTTGCCTGATCATCTTGCTGATCGCCGACGGCGAGACCCGAAGTGTCTTGGCCGCGGCCGTGAAGTTGGCCGGCGCCGCTGGTTTCGCATGTTTCTTGGCGAACAGACGCCCGAAGCAGCGTTGGCCGCAGCCGACGATCCCGTCCCGGTCCCGGCCAAGAAACGCGGAAATCTATGCGAGGCCAATCTCTATGTCGCGGAGTTTTACCGGCTCGACGGCCGTGACGATGAAGCCTTGCGGCGGTACCGGCTTGCGGTACGCGACTGCCCCCACGACTTCATCGAATATGTCGCGGCAGGCAAGGCACTGCGCGCGCTCGGTGTGTCGCCATAGTGCGCCGCTGCGGATGATCCATTGTAGGCTCGAGCGCAACCTCGGCGCAAAGGCGACGGCAGGTTCGGTGCGTATTGTCGCTGCTGTCAATGCCGCAGGATCTTGCTGAGGAAGGCGCGGCTGCGGTCGGTCTTCGGGTGCGAGAAGAACTCATCCGGCGTGCCGCTTTCGACGATGGCGCCCGCGTCCATGAACACGACGCGCTGGGCGACCTTGCGGGCAAAGCCCATCTCGTGCGTCACCACCATCATGGTCATGCCTTCCTCCGCCACCGCGACCATGACGTCGAGCACTTCCGAGATCATCTCGGGATCGAGCGCCGAGGTCGGCTCGTCGAACAGCATGATCTTGGGGCGCATGCCGAGGCAGCGCGCGATCGCCACGCGCTGCTGCTGGCCACCAGACAGCTGCGCCGGATAGGCGTTCACCTTGTCGGCGAGGCCGACCTTGGCGAGCAATTCGCGCCCGGCCTTCTCGGCTTCAGCGCGCGGGATCTTGCGGACATGGATCGGCGCCAGGGTGACGTTCTCGAGCGCCGTCTTGTGCGGGTAGAGGTTGAACGACTGGAAGACGAAGCCGATCTCGGTGCGCAGCCGCGTCATGTTGGTGGCGGGGTCGCCGAGGCGCTGGCCGTCGACCGTCAGGTCGCCGTCGCGGATCGTCTCCAGCCCATTGATGCAGCGGATCAGGGTGCTCTTGCCCGAGCCGCTCGGGCCGCAGACGACGACCACTTCGCGCGGCTCGACGCTCAACGTAACATCCCTGAGCACGTTGAGCTGGCCGAACCATTTGTTGACGCCGCGAAATTCGATCATGCCGGTGCCATTTTTGCTAGGGTTCGACATCACAATTGCAACTCGCCATGCGCCGCGCCCATGCGCTGCTCCAGCCGGCGGGCCAGCATGATCAGGGGGTAGCAGACGATGAAATAGCCGAGGCCGACCAGGAAGAAGACGAGCAGGCCGTTCGGCACACGCTGCACCACCAGCCAGCCGACGCGGGTGAGGTCGGTGAGGCCGATGGCCGAGACGACCGATGAATCCTTGATCAGCAGCACATATTGCCCGACCAGCGGCGGCAGCACGATGCGCATCGCCTGCGGCAGCACCACCTGGCGCATGCGCTGCCAGCGCGACAGGCCGGACGCAAGTGCTGCCTCGACCTGGCCGGTCGGCACCGAGCGGATGCCGGCGACGACGATCTCGCAGATGAAGCAGGCGGCCAGGTTGGTCAGCGCGATGATGCCGGCGGTGAAGGCGTCGAGCTCGATGCCGAGTTCCGGCAGGATGAAGAAGATCAGGAAAATCTGCACCAGGAACGGCGTGCCGCGGATCAGGTCGACCCAGGCACCGATCGCGCCGCTGATCAGCCGGTTGCCGCCGGTGCGCAGGATGCCGAGGCCGAAGCCGAGCAGCGTGCCCAGCACCAGGCTGATCAGCGACAGCACCACGGTCATGCCGAGGCCGCGCAGCGCCAGGGGATAGCTGCCGGCGACGCTTTGCAGCTGCTGCCAGATCATGTCCGTGTCCCCGCCAGGCCGAGCCAACGCCCGGACAGTGCCGCCAGCCCCTTCAGCCCGTAATAGAGCAGGAGGTAGAAGGCGGCGATGGTGATGAAACCTTCGGCCGGCATGAAGCGGTCGGAGGCGAGCAATTGTCCGGCGCGCGTCAGTTCGGCGACCGAGATCAGCGACAACAGCGCGGAATCCTTGACCAGCACGATTGCCTGTCCGAGCAGCGGCGGGATCGTCACCTTGAACGCCTGCGGCAGGATGACCAGGCGCATGCGCTGGACATAGGTCATGCCCGAAGCGACGCCGGCCTCCACCTGGCCGCGCGGGATCGACAGGATGCCGGCGCGGATGATCTCGGCGACGTAGGCGCCGCTGTTCAGCGACAGGGCTAAGATGCCGACGACGAGCTCGGGCAGGACGAAGCCGAGCCGCGGCAGGCCGAAATAGAGGAAATAAAGCTGCGCCAGCAGCGGCGTGGCGCGCACCGCGTCGATATAGGCCTTGGCCGGGACGCGGAACAGCCGGCCGCGCTGCAAATTCATGGCGGCGAGCACGATGCCGACGGCGAGCGCGCCGGCAAAGGAGAGGACAGACAGCCACACGGTCGTGACGAGGCCCTGCCCGAACAGGGGCAGATATTCGACGATGGTGCGGAAGCTGAAGTTTTCGAGCATTTTGGACGGTGAATGGTGAATGGTGAATGGTGAGTATGGAATAGTGAATTGGGAATAGGAGCAGCAAGTAGCGAGTAGCGAGTAGCGAGTAGCTCTTCTCTACTCCCTATCCCCTACTCCCTACTCACTATTCACCATTCACTCTACTTAGTGATCCTTCTTCCAGGCGTCGGAATTGACCCAGTAATCGAGGTTCTTCTGCAGGCGGCCGTCGAGGCTGACCTGGTCGAGGAACAGGTTCATCCAGACCAGCAGGTCCTGCTCGTCATAGCGCGTGGCGAAGGCCAGCGGCTCCTTCGACAGCATATCCGGCATGATGGTGAAGCTGCCGGCCGGATAGGCGGTCGACTGGCCCTTGACCGCCGAGACGTCGTTGACGCCGCAATCGGCCTGGCCGTTGTTGACGGCATCGAGCAGCAGCGGGCCGCCGCCCTTGTAGCTCTTGATGTCGGCATCGGGGAAGGCGGCCTTGGCTTCCTTCTCGCCGGTGGCGCCGAGCAGCACCGCGATCTTGGTGCCCTTGGCCTTGCAGTCCTCGGTGGACTTGAAGGCGGTACCAGCCTTGGTGAAGACGGTGCTGCCCGTGTACATGTAAGGCTTGGTGAAGGCGACCTTCATGCCACGCGCCAATGTCGGCGTCATGTCGGCGACCAGAAGATCGGCCTTGCCCGACAGCAGCGCCGGGATCAGGCCGTCCCAGTCGAAGTCGAGGAAGGTGATCTTGACGCCCATTTCCTTGGCCATCAGTTCGGCGAGTTCGACCGAACTACCGGTGCGCTCGCCGGCAGCACCCACCAGCGAGAAGGGCGGTCCCTGCGTCTGCACGGCGACGCGCAACTCACCGCGCTTGGTGATCTCGTCGAGGGTTCCGGCACTGGCGGCGGCGGTGAGGCCGGCGAGCGCAAGTCCGGCGATGAAAAGCTTGGCAATCTTCATTTGGGCATTCCTCCTTGTTGTCGTTTGTTGTTCCACTTGTTGTTTCACCCCTTTGATTTCCGTTGGGGGGGCGCTTTTGAGCGGCGGCGCCGTTGCCGGCGGCAACCACCGTTCGAAAATCTTCAATCCCAGCTCACCGTTTCGGCAACCTTGATGCCGCGCCTGGCCAGCTCATCGAGGAAGCGGCCATCGGGCACATGCAGCAGCGGGTTGAGCAGGCCAGGCGTGGCGATCTCACGCCGTGCCAGCATCTGCACCACGATGCTGGCGGGATAGCCGACGCCGAGGCTCATGCCGAACAGGCCGGAGGCGAGATCGCGTTCGATGATCAGCTCCGAGGTCACCGTCTTGCGGCGGCCGCCTTCGCTGCCGACAAAGACGTTGCGCATGACGCAAAGGTCCTTTTCGTCCGCGCCATATTGCAGTTGCGGGCCAAGCAGCCGGCCGAGGAATTCGCGTGGGCTAACGCCGGTGCCGGGCACCTTGTCCTCGGACAGGAAGCCGAGCTGCTTCAGCGGCGCCCAGAACGCCGACCAGCCGGGCCAGCGCAGCGAATAGCGGCCGGAGCGCTGCAGCCCCTTGGCGGCGGCGAGCATGCCGGCATAATGCGGCGCGTCGCCATTGGGGAAGGCTTCCAGCCTGCCCAGCCCCGCCACCTCGATCTCGTGGATGAAACGATTGTCGTGCTGGCGGGCGGCCGGCACATCGACCCGTTTGCCGTCCTCGACCAGCACGCTGTCGCGGTTCTGGCTGACCAGAACCATGTCGAAATTCCAGCTCACCTTGTAGCGCAGCGGCTCGACCACCGCTTTCGGCTCGGGAATGCCGCCGCAGTAGGAATCGATCGCGGTGATGGTGTCGAACTGGCTTGCGGCGCGCGCGTAGAGCACAAGGTCGACGCCGGGGTCGAGCCCGCATTCGGTGACGATCGAGACGCCGGCCTTTTCGGCCTCGGGAGCGAGGTCGGCGATGGACTTGCCGTAATTGGTGGTGACCAGCGGCGTGCGCGTCGTGATCGCCGCCTGCACCGCCTCGCGCATCAGCGGCTGCGGCAATAGGTCGATGACCGCGTCGACATCGGCCAGCACCTCCGTCAATACCGGACCGATCGCGCCTTCCGGCACGACGAAACGCACCCGGGCAAGGTCGGTCAGGCCGCCAAGCCGCGCAGCGCCGTCGGTTGCGGTGTCGACACAGACCACTTGCTCGACGCCGTCGCTGGCAACGAGGTCGGCGATCGCCGCCCGGCCTTGCAGGCCGAGGCCGCCGAGAACCGCGATCTTCATGCCATTTCCTTCCGCGTCTCGTCCGACCAGCAGCCTTCCGGCAGGCTGACCCATTTGTTGCAGCACGCCATGACGACGAAGGTCTCGCTGCGCACGACCTCGCCCGGCTCACCGGCGCCGGGGATCAGCTCGCTGGTGACGCGGTAGAGATCGGCGACATCGCCGGCCACGGTTACGTCGACGATGATGTCGAAGCGCCCGGTGACGACGGCGGCCGAGTTCACGAAAGGCAGTTCGGAGATGCGCTGCGCCAGTTCTCGCGCCCGACCGCGCCCTTGCGCATTGATGCCGACGATGGCCGAGATCAGCTCGGGGCGTTCGGTCAGGTTGAGCAGCCCGACTATCTTGAGCAGGTTGCGGTCGAGCAGGTTGCGCAGCCGCATGCGCACCGTCGGCACCGAGATCGCCATCTTCTCGGCGAGGCGGTTGACGCCAAGCTGCGCATCTTGCGACAGCAGCTTGACCAGTCGCCGGTCGGTCTGATCGAGATGTTCCCGCAAACGCTCAGGCTTTCATAAAGGGAAAGAAACGATCGTATTTTCTTTCTGATATGAAAATACCTTATGAGAGATTTTTAAGAACGGCAAGAGCCATGTCATCCGCCGTGCCGCTGTGCCTATCGGCAGTTTCGTCGATGTCGCCACATTTTGTTCTTGCTTTGTGCCGGCAGCTATGCTACTAATTTTCGTATGGTGCTGATTCACACCGACGACCCGCCCGCCGAGGCGGTTTTTTTGTGTTTAGGATACCTTTGGAGGTTCAGCGCCGCCGGTTTGAGGCTGGCGGGACAGCGCCGTTCGGGACGCGCTGTGTTCGAGGGTGCGCAAGAGGTGCAACGCACCTCCATAGCACGCCGACCAAGTTGGTGGGGGCGCAGCCGCAACTCATTGTACCTTCACCTGATGGGCGGAACGGCTCATCCGCAATATGGCCAAAAGCGGCTTTTCGATAAAACTGTAGCTGGCCAGGCAGACGGCAATGCAGGCGGTAACAATAGCCGCGCCTGCAAGCCATGGTGACAGATTGGCGCTTGCAACGACAGGAGCGGTCGCAAGTAGCACGATAGGATGCGTCAGATAGAGAGAGTAGGAAGCATCGCCCAATATTGCCAGCACGCGAGGAGCAAAAAGCCGGAAGTAGCTTTCCAGGCTGATGCAAGCCGCGACAAGGATCAACGCCGGGATTCCCTGAGCAAGGGTTCGCGGCAAGTCGAAGCCAAGTACCATCACCAGCACGGACATGATGGCGAACACGATTGCCGAGGCACCCAGGAAAACAGGCAAACGCGTCAGCCCGCGGACCAGGTGGCCGAGAGCCATGCCGGCAAGGAACTCAAACAGGATTGGCGTGGTGTAGAAAAACAGCACAGTGTCGGCGGCGGGTTTGAAGATGATGCGTGCAGCAACGGCGATTGCAAAGACAACGCCGACCGCGGCCATTTGCGTCAACCTGCCAAAACCCATAGTCGCCGCGAACAGAATGTAAAACAGGATTTCCAGATTGAGCGTCCAACCCACGCCAAGCACCGGTTGGACATAGCCTGTGACCGTATCGAGATAGGGTATGAAAAGCAGGCTATTGGTGGTCTGCTCAAGAGACACTGCACGACCGGCAAACAACCAAAGTGCGGCGACCATGAGGAAGGTCATAACCCAATAGAACGGAACGACGCGCGTGAACCGCTGCATCAAAAAAGCGGGATCGTTGATGTGCTGATTAATCGCCGGTTTAATTAATATATAAAGTTTTAGATAGATTTTATTGACACCACTGGCGGCCATACTTTAGACCCGCCCGACTTTGGCCTGCCTCCCTATCAAATCCTGGCATCTCCCCCGTAAAGAGGAGATCGGCGGACATCGACGCTTTCCACGCGCTAACGACTGGTCTCGAAGATCGCGACGGCTGCCGCTGTCAGCGCGGCGTTACCGGATGCCACCGTTCCATCAGGAAACTCCTTGCCGTCTTCCAGTCCGACACGCGTCGACCAGCCACGCGCCGCCGCCCGGTGCACGAAAGGCCAGACCGTGGCGTCGGCGCCGTGCAGCAGGATTGCCCGGCGCATCCTGGCGCCGTCGAGCACGGCGGCGATATCGTCGCTGATCTCAAGCGCCGCGTCCGGCTCCTGCTCGGAGATTTCGATCAGGATGCGCAGCACGCGGTTGCCATGGTCGAGGCTCACCAGGCGTTCGGCGTCGGCAACGGAGGCGAGCCCGGCCTCGATGCCGACGCCGCGCTGTCGCAGGAGATCCATGACAGCGGGCGCGGCATTCTCGCTGAGATTGACCGAGGCATAGTCAGGCAGCTCGCTCCAGCCGGCGATCGCGGCCAGCGTGCGCGCATCGTCATTCTCGATCCAGGCCCCTGTCGACACGCCGATCAGCGTTCCAGGGCAGGCGCGGCGGAGCGCCAGCACCGTCCGGTCCATCGCCGCCGGAGCCAGGCTTTCGCGACCGTCCAGCCCGCGGGCATGGACATGCAGTTCGGCGGCACCGGCGGCGACGCAGGTCGCACCGTCGCGCGCCATGGCCTCCGCCGTCAGCGGCAGGTGCGGATGATAATCGGCGCTGCGCGCGCCATTGATGCAGGTCTGGACGATCATGCTAGGGGCAGTCCGGTTGCGGTTGCTGCCAGTCTAGCGCGGGCCAGTGAAAACCGGAATCGCGCTGGCGAAGGCTCCTGACATATGGACGCGGCACAGCCTGAATCAGTCTGGCAGAATGCACCTCTATCGTGTTCGGCTCAGTCTTCTTAGCAAACGAACATCCGTCGGGCGACGGTCGGGGCGATGCCGATGAACGCGCTGTAGTCGGCGATGGCGTGGTCATAGTCGCCTCGTTCCGTTAGGGTATTGCCGCGCTTGAAATAGGCAATACCACGGTTTTCGACGGGCTCTGTCGCATCCTCGATCATGCGCGTGCAGGCGGCGATCCGCGTGCTTGCCTCGACCACGTCATCGCTGACGCAGTCGCTGCTGGCAGTCAGCGCCGGAAGCCCCGTGACAAGCAGAACGATGAGACCAGCCAGCGTGCGCCAGAAAAACCTGTGCCGTTCTCGAACCGATCCGGTCAATTCGCTCCTCGGGTCATCAAAAAGTCTTGGAAATTGTCTTCACGGAACCGCGCCCAACTCGTGCAGAGCGGCCTTGGCCGCAACGTATTCGTAATAGTCCCCAGGGCAATCGCTGGCAGCGACCCGGTAGAGCCGCAAGGCTTCGCCGTCATGGCGTTGCAGCCGATCGAGTTCGGCGATGAACAGGTTCGCCTCGCACGAATTGCCACGCTTCTTGGCCGGGTCGGCGTCGTCGGCTGCCGCCGATACCTCGGCCGGCGTTAGTTCTCCAAGCAGCATGCGAACCGCTGGCGCCGGCCATTTGGTCATATCGAGCTTTTCAGTCGCTTCCTGCAAGTGGCCCACCGCACCGCTGCGACGCTCGGTCATCTCCAGCCAGATCGCAAAATAGGCATTATCGGGCTTGAGCGTGGCCGCCTGTCCGAAATCGGCTTGCGCCTTGGCCAGCGCGCCGGAATAGAAGAAGAGAATGCCACGGCCAAGATAGGCATAGGCATATTTCGGATCGAGGCTGATTGCCTGATCGTAGTCGGCGGTCGCGCGGGCGTAGTCGCCCTTTGCCGACCAGACGAAGCCGCGGCCGTCGTAACCAGGGGCACCTTTCGGATCGAGGCTGATCGCCTTGTCGTAGTCGGCGATGGCGCGGTCGTCCTCGCCCTTCTTTTGCCAGATCCGGCCTCGGTTCCTGAAGGCTTTGGCATGTGCTGGATCGAGCATGATCGCCTGGCCGTAGTCGGCGATGGCACGGTCATTGTCGCCCTTGCGTGCCGAGGCATTGCCTCTGTTGTCGTAGGCAGTTGGGTCTTTAGGATCGAGCGTGATTGCCTGGCTGAAGTCGGCGATGGCGCCATCATAGTCGCCCTTGTCAGACCAGACGAGGCCCCGGTTGTACCAGGCATTAACGTTTTTTGGGTCGAGGCTGATTGCCTGCGTGTAGTCGGCGATAGCGTGGTCGTCGTCACCCTTCTTCTTCCAGGCAATGCCACGGTTGTTGTAAGCGGTGGCGTCCCGGGAATCGAGGCCGATCGCTTGGTCATAATCCGCGATAGCGCGGTCGTAATCGCCCTTGTGTTTCCAGGCAACGCCTCGATTGTTGTAAGCACTAGCGTCCTGAGGATTGAGGCCGATTGCTTGGTCATAATCCGCGATGGCGCGGTCGTAGTCGCCCTTGCGTGCCCAGGCGATGCCTCGACTTTGATAGGCATCGACATCGCGAGGTTCGAGGCCGATCGCCTTAGCGTAGTCGGCAATGGCTCGGTCATAGTCGCCTTTTAGTACCTAGACAGCACCACGATTGCTGTAGGCTTTGGCGTCTTTCGCATCCAGACTGATCGCCTGTTCGTAGTCGGCGATGGCTCGGTCGTATTCGCCCTTCTGTTTCCAGGCAACGCCACGGTTGTTGTAGGCTCCCGCATTTTTAGGATCGAGGCTGATTGCCTGGTCGTAGTCGGCGATGGCACGATCGTAGTCGCCCTTGTCTGCCCAGGCGTTGCCCCGGTTGCTGTGGGCATCGGAATGCTTCGGGTCGAGGCTGATGGCCTGACCATAGTCTGTAATGGCGCGGTCGTAGTCGCCCTTGTGCTCCCAGGCGACACCTCGGCTGTTGTACGCCTCGGGGTTTGTCGGGTCGAGGCTGATCACCTGGCCAAAATCGGCGATGGCGCGATCATTTTCGCCCTCCTCGACCATTGTGGCGCCTCTGACATAGTAAGCACCGGCGAATTTCGAATCGAGGTCGATCGCCTGGCCCAAATCTGCAATCGCACGGTCGTAGTCGCCTTGTGATGCCCGTGCCTCGCCGCGCTTGTAGTAGGCAGTCGCGCGGTTGGCCACAGGCTCCGTGGGATCCTCGATCATGCGCGTACAGGCGGGAATCCGCACCGCCGGATCGATCTCATCGTCGCCGACGCAGTCGCTGCTGGCGGGCAAGGCCGGGAGCGCCGAGACCAGCATGACGACGAGGCAAACGAGGAATTGCCGGACTGCCCCGTCCCTTTGTCGAACCCGTCCGATCAAATCGCCCCCCATCGCGGCAAGCCCCGCTGCATTGTATTCAACGAAATCCCCGAGACAATCGCTAACGAGTTCACCCGGCAAGAAACGGGTGGTCCGCGCGCGCCGTTTCACCCATCTCAATGACAGAGAAGCCACAGGAGGCGAAGCCATGACCATCCATTCGATAGGCGCGAAAGCGGCGGTGAAATCGGCGGAGCTGCGCGTTGCCGGATATGATTGGCGGACGCTGGCCGATGAGCTGAGCGGCTATGGCTGCGCGGTGATGGAAAAGCTGCTGACGCCGCAGGAGTGCCGGCAGATTGCCGAACTTTATTCGGACGAGAGCCATTTCCGCAGCCATGTCCATATGGCGCGGCATGGCTTCGGCAAGGGCGAGTACCGCTATTTCCGCTATCCCTTGCCCGACTTGATCGGCGGCTTGCGCACCGCGCTCTATCCGCGCCTGGCTGCGGTCGCCAACGACTGGAACGAGCGCATGGGTATCGCGCAGCGCTATCCCGACGAACACGCCGCGTTCCTCAGGCAATGCCACGAGCAGGGCCAGACGCGGCCGACGCCGCTCCTGCTGCAATATGTTAACGGCGACTTCAACTGCCTGCACCAGGATCTCTACGGCGATCTGGCGTTCCCGCTGCAGGTCGCGATCCTGTTGTCGGAACCAGGCAAGGATTTCACCGGCGGCGAGTTCGTGCTGACCGAGCAGCGTCCGCGCATGCAAAGCCGCGCCGAGGTGGTGCCGCTGCGCCAGGGCGATGCGGTCGCCTTCGCGGTCCACAATCGACCGGTCCGGGGCAGCAAGGGCAATTACCGCGTCAATCTCAGGCACGGCGTCAGCCGGCTTCGCTCCGGCATCCGCCACACCGTCGGCATCATCTTCCACGACGCCAAGTAACCGAGCCGCCCGGTCGAGGCCCGGCGGCGGTTACCGAGAAAAATCGCTGCGCACGATGCCGTGGCGCTGGAGTTTGTCGTAGAAGGTCTTGCGCGGAATCCCCAGCGCTTCGATCGTGCGCCTGACGTCGCCGTCGTTGCGGCCAAGCGTCTCGCGGATGATGTCGGCCTCGTAGCGCTCCAGCCGCTCCGGCAGCTTCATGGCGGTGTTCGATTGGGTCGGGGCAGGGGGTTGTGCTTCGGCGCCTTCCTCCAATCCAAGCACGAACCGCTCGGCGAAATGCGCCAGTTCGCGCACATTGCCCGGCCAGTCATGGTCGCTCAGATGGCGATGCACCGAAGCCGGCACTGCAGGCACCTGGCGGTGGAAACGGGCGGCGGCGCGCTCGGCGAAATAGAAGAACAGCAGGGCGACATCGTCGCGGCGCTCGCGCAGCGGCGGGATCGAGATCGTCACCACGTTGAGCCGGTAGTAAAGGTCCTCGCGGAAAGCGCCGCGCTGGCGCGGATCGCCGAGGTCGACCTTGGCGGCGGCGACGACGCGCAGGTCGACCGGGCGCACCTCGTTGGTGCCGAGCGGGGTGACCTCGCGCATCTCCAGCACGCGCAGCATCTGCACCTGCGTCGAGACCGGCATGCTTTCGATCTCGTCGAGGAACAGCGTGCCGCCGCTGGCGTGCTCGATGCGGCCGATCCGTTTCTTCTGCGCGCCGGTGAAGGCGCCGGCCTCATGGCCGAACAACTCGCTCTCGATGACGGTCTCCGGCAGCGTGCCGCAATTCAGCGCGACGAAATTGCCCTTGGCGCGGCGGCTCCAGCGATGCAGAAGGCTTGCCACCACCTCCTTGCCGGAGCCGGTCTCGCCGGTCACCAGCACATCGACGTCGGTGTCGGCGATCTGGCGTAGTGTGCGGCGCAGCCTGTCCATCGCCGGCGTCTGGCCGATCAGCGGCAGGCTGTCCTGCGCCTCTCCGGCCGCCTCGCGCAAGGCCCGGTTCTCCATCACCAGGCGGCGCTTTTCCGCTGCGCGGCGCACGCTCTGTACCAGCCGGTCGGCGGCGAAAGGCTTGGTGATGAAGTCGTAGGCGCCGTCCTTGATCGCCTTGACGGCCATGGCGATGTCGCCGTGGCCGGTGACGAGGATGACGGGAATGTCGGCATCCAGCCGCAGGATGCGATTGAAAAGCTGCAAGCCGTCGATCTGAGGCATGCGGATATCCGACACCACGACGCCGGTAAAACCGGCGTCGAGCCCGGCCAGCGCCTCAGCCGCCACCGCAAAGGCGGAGACCGAGAAGCCGGCAAGCTCCAGCGTCTGCGCGGTGGCCTTGAGGAGATCGCGGTCGTCGTCGATCAGGATCACCGGCGCGGCATTGTCGTTCGTCATGATGGCTTACGCTGCTGTCTGGAGATGAATGGTGAAGCGGGTGCCGCTGTCGTCGCTCGAAACTTCGATGCGGCCGCCATAATCGGCGACGATGTCCTTCGAGATGACGAGGCCAAGGCCAAGGCCTTTTTCCTTGGAGGTGTTGAACGGCGTGAACAGCGATTTGAGGATCGCGGGTGGAATGCCGGGTCCGTTATCGGACACGCCGACCGTCACGCCGTCCGCGGTCTCCTCGACCGACACCTGCACATGAGCGTCGTCGCGGCCGTCGAGTGCTTCGAGCGCGTTCTGGAAGAGGTTGATCAGCACCTGTTCGAGCCGCACCCGATTGCCCATGACCTTGAGGCTCGGCGGCGGCAGGTCGATGGCCAATGCGTCGAGCCGGCCGGCAAAGCGGCTTCTCAACAGCATGACGGCGCCTTCGATAACACCACGTAATTGGACAGGCTCGGCGGCGGTGCGGCCCTTGCGGGCAAATGCCTTCAACTCCTCGGTGATTGAGCCGATGCGTTCGGTAAGGGCTGCGATAGCGCCGAGGTTTTCCTCGGCCGGCCCGGTCTGCTTGCGGTCGAGGAAGGTGCGGGCATTGTCGGCATAGGCGCGTATGGTGGCGACCGGCTGGTTGATCTCATGGGCGACGCCGGCCGCGACCTGGCCGAGGATGGCGAGGCGGTTGGCCTGGACCAGATCCTGCTGCACGATTTGGAGCTTGGCTTCCGTGCTGCGGTGGCCTGTTATCTCGGCCTGCAGCCGGTCGCGGGCGCGGCTCAAATCCTCGGTGCGTTCGACGACGCGGCGTTCGAGTTCGGTGCGGGCCGCCTGTTCGGCGGCAATCCGCATCTGCGCCGACTGCCGGCGCCACAACAGATACGCGGCAAGGCCGAGCAGCGGGACGACGACGCCGAGCGCAAGAAGCCGCATTTCGCGGACGGCGGCGGCGATCGGCGCTTCGACCGGGACAAGATAGTCGAGCCGCCAGGGGGTCGAAGGAACCGTCGTGGAAAGGCTGAGATACTCCGCGTCGGTGCCGCCGGGCGTCACCGCGTGGACAATCGACACATCCGGGCTGAGCGCCCGCGGGTGCTTGATCGGCAACGGCACAAGCGGCGCATCGCCGAACTGTTGGCTGTCGCGGATCGCGGCTTGCTTAGGTGCGGCCAGCGGTGCGGTTGTCATGAAACGCCAGGACGGCACGCTGGTGATCAGCACGACGCCATTCTCGTCGCTGACATAAGCCGGGCGGTTCGCCTCGCGCCAGTCGGCTTCGAGCTGGTCGAACTCCATCTTGACGACGACGACGCCGAGCGGTGCGGCTGCATCGCCGACGCGGCGCGAAATGTAGAGGCCGGGACGCTTGCTGACATTGCCGAGCGCAAAATACTCGGCGGTTCCGGCCTGCATCGCGCCGGAGAAATAATCGCGGAAACGGTAGTCGTTGCCGACGAAGCTGATCGGCTCGCGCCAGTTGCTGGAGGCGATCGCCAGTCCATCGGTGCCGATGACATAGAGTACCGACGCCTTGGTGCCCGAGACCAGCCCCTCGAGCTTGCGGTTCAGCACATCGATTGCCGCGGCATTTTTCTGCGTCAGCGCGTCACGCACTTGCTGGTCTGCGGACAATAGCAGGGGCAGGGCACGCGGGCTTTCGAGCACGGCGCGCAGCAGCGCGACCTTCAGATTGGCGTCGGTACGCCCCTGCGCCGCCAGGGTCTTGACCTCGGCGGTGCGGCCGTAGAGGCCGGCGCCGTAGAGCGCTGCGGTGACGATCAGCAGGGCGACGGCCGCAAACAGCAGCCAGGCTCGGCGCGCCCGCCTGGCGAGTTGCTCGGGCGTCGAAGACAAGGCACCGGCGGGGCGTTGCAGCATCGCCCATTTGTGCATGAACTCGCACAAAACACAATTCGACCTATGCGGAGAGTCGCACTTAACCATGCGTCCGGCAGTGCGGACGTTTGCGAATGCTCAATAAAATCAATGCTGAAGCACTCTTCTGCGTATCTGGCACGGCTGTTGCAAACACGAATTCAGCAGTCGCGAGGCTGCTGGTCTCAAAACAACTGCCCCGGGGAGTCGAGCTTTCGATCGGGGCGCCATGGAGGACGTCATGCAGACAGCAATCGCTGCCGCCGAGCCGCGCGGCAAACTTCCCTTATACCGGCATCTTTATGTGCAGGTGCTGGCGGCGATCGCCGCCGGCGTGCTGCTCGGCCATTTCTATCCCGAAACCGGCGAGGCGATGAAGCCGTTCGGCGATGCTTTCATCAAGCTGGTGAAGATGGTGATCGCGCCGGTGATCTTCCTGACGGTGGCGACCGGCATCGCCGGTGTTTCCGACCTGCAGAAGGTCGGCCGCGTCGCCGGCAAGGCGATGATCTATTTCCTGGTGTTCTCGACGCTGGCGCTGGTCGTCGGCCTGGTCGTCTCCAATGTCGTCCAGCCCGGCGCCGGCATGCACATCAATCCGGCCACGCTCGATACCGCCAAGGTGGCGGCGTATGCCGAGAAGGCGCACGACACAACCATCGTCGGGTTCCTGATGAACATCATCCCTGACACCATCACCGGCGCCTTCGCGCAGGGCGACATTTTGCAGGTGCTGTTCTTCTCGGTGCTGTTCGGCGTCGCCCTGGCGTTGGTCGGCGATCGCGGCCGTCCGGTTGTCGATTTCCTGCAGGCGCTGACCACGCCGATCTTCCGCCTCGTCGCCATCCTGATGAAGGCCGCACCGATCGGCGCGTTTGGCGCCATGGCCTTCACGATCGGCAAATACGGCATCGGCTCGATCGCCAATCTCGCCATGCTGATCGGCACGTTCTACTTGACCGCGCTGCTGTTCGTGCTGGTGGTGCTCGGCGCGGTTGCCCGCTACAACGGCTTCTCGATCCTGGCGCTGATCCGCTACATCAAGGAAGAGCTGCTGCTGGTGCTCGGCACCTCGTCCTCGGAAGCGGCATTGCCGGGCCTCATGGCCAAGATGGAGCGCGCCGGCTGCAACCGCTCGGTGGTCGGCCTGGTCATCCCGACCGGCTATTCCTTCAATCTGGACGGCACCAACATCTATATGACGCTGGCCGCGCTGTTCATCGCGCAGGCGACCGACACGCCACTCACCTATGGCGACCAGATCCTGCTGCTTGCGGTCGCCATGCTGAGCTCCAAGGGTGCCGCCGGCATCACCGGCGCTGGCTTCATCACCCTGGCGGCGACGCTTTCGGTCGTCCCCACGGTGCCGGTCGCCGGCATGGCGCTGATCCTCGGCGTCGACCGCTTCATGTCGGAGTGCCGGGCGCTGACCAACTTCATCGGCAATGCGGTAGCGACGGTCGTGGTGGCACGCTGGGAGGGAGAACTCGACCAGACGAAGTTCGCCGCCGCCATGGCCGGCGACTTGCCGGAGGAAGTCGACCTGTCGCAGCCGGGTTTGCAGGCCGCCTGACTGTTTAGGCCACACGACTATAAGGCCCGGAGGCGGTTCGCCGGCTCCGGGGCAAAAGCGCCGGCGGTCGCAGTATGCCGCCTGAAACGCAACCTGAAGTGGCGCTATTTTCGATGCGGGGCTTGTTCCAGCCGCATTTGCAGGCCAGTATCCGCCGTGCCTTCATGGCACCGTCCGCTTCGCTCCCGACCTGATCGCGAGGCGAGACATTTCCGTCGGGCTCGGTTTGCAACATCATCCTTGCCGAACCGTCGGAGCTTTTGCTGCCGACCGCGTTCTGACTATGGCGGCAGCCCTCGAAGGCAATGGCGGCCTCACTGCGAAGTCGCAAGCGAAACGTGACCCGTCCTCCTGGTGGAAAGCGCAAGCTTTTCTGAGGGAACTCGTCGCGCCTGAAGAGGGGCGCTTGAAGAGGGGGCAGGCCCATGAGGGCCTTTGCCGAACCAAAGCAAGATGCGAGGTCAAACGCGATGCAGTCTGTCCAAAACAGGATTCCGGTATCCATCATCATCCCGAATTACAACTACGCGCGGTTCCTCAAACGCAGCATCGACAGCGCTCTTGAGCAGGACTACGCGGATGTCGAGGTCATCGTCGTCGACGACGCATCGCAGGACAATTCCACGACAATCATGGAATCTTATCGCGACGAGATCCTCGCATGCCCGCGAGCGCTAAATGGCGGACATGCGGCGGCATTCAACACCGGCTTCGCTGCGAGCTCGGGCAAGATCGTCCTGTTCCTCGACGCCGACGATTATCTTTATCCAACCGCCGTCTCTACCATCGTGGAAACCTGGGACGAGGCAACCGCCCAGGTCCAGTCCAGACTGCATATCGTCGACGAAGGGCAACGCATCAAGGATGTCTTTCCGCCGCCCGAACTGGCTTTCGACAGCGGCGACGTCATGCCGAAACTCCTGCACAAGGGCCGCTATCAGACGACCGTGACCAGCGGGCTCGCCTTTGACCGCGCAACGCTCGAATCGATCATGCCGATACCGGAGCCGGAGTTCCGCCAGGGCGCCGACGGCTATCTGGCAACGCTGGCGCCGATGTACGGGCACGTCCAGTCCATCGACGAATGCCTCGGCGCCTACCGGATCCATGGCGCCAACCATTCAGTCTTCGGTGAAAAGCTCGCCGAGCGGGCACGCTGGCGGGTAACTCACGATTTCCGCCGCATGCAGGCGCTGTCGGACCAGGCCTCCGGGATCGGCCTGACCATCGTGCCGTCGGATGCTGTCCGCCACGATCCGGTCCACCTGGAAGAGCGGCTGGCGTCGCTTTGCACGGACAGAGACCGACATCCCGTGGCCGACGATTCCCGGCTGGCGCTCGGGGCGGCCGGCGCCGTCGCCAGCCTCGAAATGACCGCATCCCTGCGGCGGCGTGCAATCCTTGCCGCCTGGTTCCTGTCGGTCGGAGTGTTGCCGCGGAAAATGGCGACCGCGGTGCTGTCGTGGAAGCTTGATGCGTCGTCGAGGCCGGCATTTTTGAGCCGCCTGTCCAAGACTATTCGCCACGCCATGGGATAGCGGCACTGTGACATAGCTCTGCCAGGTATTCGCCCGATCCGGCCAAGCGTCCATGGCGCGATCATTGCCTTTCATAGGCTTGAACTGCTCTGTAAACTATTTGCTTACGCCTAGTTGACGTGCGTAAGCAATATGCTTACATAGCGCATGATAAAGTCGTTCAAGCACAAGGCGCTGGCGGATCTCTTTCAAACCGGAAAGACCGGAAAGATAGACGCCAAGATGCATAAGCGCATCCTTGTCCGGCTTGACCGTTTGGAGGTTTCGGAAAGGCCGGATGACATGGACCTGCCCGGCTTCGACTTCCACGCTTTGAAGGGCTTCAACCCGATCCGCTACACGGTGCATGTCAACGGGCCGTGGTGCATCACATTCGAATTCGACGCCAATGATGCCGCCCGCGTCGATTTCGAACAGTACCATTGAGGCGGCCAGATTGGAGAAGGCGATTTATGAGCGTGTATGAGCCGATGCGTCCGATGGAGCGCTGCCCATCCCACCCTGGAGCGCTGCTTGACGACATTATCCCGGCAACCGGAAAGACCAAGGTGGAGATCGCCAATCTGCTCGGAATCTCGCGCCAGCAGCTTTATGACATCATCCGCGAAAAGAAGCCGGTGTCGCCGGCTGTCGCTGCCCGTCTTGGAAAGATGTTCGGCGACGGCGCCGCGATCTGGCTCAGGATGCAGGCCGCCTATGATGCGTGGCACGCGGAACGCGAGGTTGACGTCAGCGCCATTCCAAGGCTGCATGCTGCCTGAGATGCAATAGATCGGCCGAACCACCGAGGCTCTCACAAATCGATCACGGTCCCGCCTGCCTGGACCGGTCCTGCGGTTCGACGGCTCGCTCGACCAGGACATGCGCTTCCCGCGCGGCCTCGATGAACGCGTCCCTGGCGGCTTCGGTCCAGCGATCGTCGCTCATGGCGCGGCGGCATGTGCGCAGTGCCAAGCCGTGTTTGGCGCTGCCGGCGTCACGCCAGTGGGCTGTCAGCAACTCGACAGCCTGCCGTGCGTTGGAAATGTTGCGGATATCTCCCACGATGCCGACCGCAACCGCAACCGGCTTGGCAAACCATCCCTGGTTCATGGCAGAGCCCTCGACGTGTTGAACCATCTATAACGAAAATCGTAGCGCAAGGTTTCATTCGCGCCAGCCACCACGGCGTGAGGCGGCCCTCACTGCGCCTCGCGCAGCCTGACCACGACGCTGCGCGCCACAAGCACCAGCACGGTGATGACGATCAGGATCACCGAGAGTGCGGCGATCGCCGGGTCGATGTTGTCGCGCAGGCCCATCCACATCAAGCGCGGCAGCGTGATGGCGTTGACCGAGGTGATAAACAGGGTGACGCCGATCTCTTCCCAGGACAGCACGAAGGACAACAACGCCGCGGTGACGATGCCGAACTTGATATTGGGCATGATGATGCGGGTGGCGCGCTCCCACACGGTGGCGCCGAGGCCGCGGGCGGCGAGGTCGATGCGGCGGTCGAGCTGGCTGAGCGACACCAGGATCAGCACCGTGGCGAAGGGCACCGTCATCACCGCATGCGCCATGGCGACACCCAGCCAGGTGTCATAGCCGAAGAATGAGCTGACGCCAGAGATCGAGGTCAGCAGGAAGTAGAGCGTGATTGCCGAGACCACCGGCGGCACCACCATCGGCAGCAGCACGAAACCGACCAATGCTGCCGTGAAGCGCGGCTGGAACATCCAGATGCCGAGGCCGAAGCAGAGCGCCAGCACGGTGGAAAAGGCGCTGCTGACGATGCCGATCCTGATCGAGAGCAGGATCGAATTGATCCAGCGCGGATCCTCGATCAGCGCCCGGTAATGGCGCAGCGACAATTCGCCCGACGGCATCGCCAGCATGCGGCTCGGCGTCAGCGACACCGGGATGACGGCGAGCAGCGGCAGCAGCAGGAACAGCGCGACCAGGGCGGCGAGGACCAGCGAGACGGGACCGGGGCGGTAGGTCGGCATCGCGCTACACCAATTGCTTGGGTCTGATATAGCGGAACAGCAGCGCCATCAGCGCGCCGACGAACAGCACCAGCACCACGCTGATCGCCGCACCCAGGCCCCAGTCCGGGCTCTGGAAGATGCGGAGATAGATCAGCTCGGCGATCATCACGCTGCGGCCGCCGCCGAGGATCGCCGGCGTGACGAAGAAGCCGAGCGAAAAGACGAAGACGATCAGCGCCGAGCCGATGATGCCGGAGCGGGTCATCGGCACGAATACCGACCAAAAGGTGCGCATGCGGCTGGAACCGAGGCCACGCGCCGCCAGCAGCACGCGATCGTCGAGGCTGCGCATCGATGAGGCCAGCGGAAACACGGCGAAGGGAATGAGGAAATGCGTCATGCCGACGATAACGCCGAACTCGTTGCGCACCAGCGCCAGCGGCTCCGAGATGAAGCCGACCGCCTGCAGCCAGGTGTTGATCAGGCCGCGATTGGACAAAAGCGCCACCCAGCCGAAAGCGCGCGTGAGCACCGAGATCCAGAACGGCACCAGGATGCAGAACTCGGCCACGACGCGCTGCACCGGCGTGCCGCGTACCCAGACAACGGTGATGGCGTAGGCGGCGGCAACCGAAACGATCGTTACGATCGCGGCGATACGCAGCGTGCGGATGAAGACCGACTGCACCAACTGATCCGTGAGCAGCGCATTGTACTGCCCCAGCCCCGGCGCGGGCAGCGTAAAACTCCATTTGACCACGCCAAGGAATGGCCAGGCGTAGGCCAGCACAAGAAAGAGGAGCAGCGGCGCCATCAACAGCGCCGCGCCCATCCTGTCGGAGAGGTATGCTCTCATCCGGTTATCCCGGCTTGTCAGGCGGAGATGATCTTCGTGTATTCGTCGAGTGCTGCCCCGTAGTTCTTGGCGTACCAATCCATGTCGAGCGGAATCTGCTTTTTCATGTTCTCGGGATCGACCGGGTTAATGCGCTTCTTGTCGGCGGGGATCAGCGCATCGGTGGCCGGGTTGGCCGGACCCTGGCCGAGCTTGTCGAACATGATGAGTTCCTTCTCCGGGTCCTGGGTGCTGGCGATGAACTTCATCGCCGCGTCCTTGCCGCCGGGATTGCCCTTGAGCACGGCGAGCGCGCCGGGCGAGATCAGGCCCTGGTCCCAGATGAACTTGATCTTGCCGCCGCTGTCCTGCTCGATGAGCGAAGCCCGGGTCGACCAGACGATCGCCATCGAGGCCTCGCCATTGAGCAGCACGCTCTGGCTTTCGGCGCCGCCACCCCAATAGGCGACGACATTTTCCTTGAAGGCGGCGATCTTGTCATGCGCGCGCTTGAGGTCGAGCGGGTAGAGCGAGGCCGGCGCGACGCCGTCGGCGAGCAGTGCCGCTTCCCAGCTCGACACGCCCCATTTGTAGAGCGAACGCTTGCCGGGGAATTTTGCCACGTCGAAGAAGTCTGCCATGCCGGTCGGTGCCTGGCTGCCGTATTTCTCGGCATCGTAGGCGATGACGTAGGAGAAGAAATAGGTCGAGGCAGCGTACTCCCAGCCGAATCCCGGCCGCATCTTCTTCTTGTCGACGACCGCATAGTCGATCGGCTCGAGCATGCCCTGTGCGCCGAGCGTGATGGCCGAGAACGGATCGACGTCGACCAGATCCCAGGTCGGCGCGCCGCTCTTGAACTGCGCCGCGATCGCGCCTTCGGTCGGACCGGAGCCGTCCATCTTGACGGTGATGCCGGTCTCCTTGGTGAAGGCCTGGCCGTAAGCCGCATCGTAGGCGGTGATGGCGTCGCCGCCCCAGTTGACCAGCACCAGTTCCTTCGCCGCGGCAAAGGCGCCGGTCGAGCGCAGCAGCATCGGCGTGCCGGCCAGCACCAGTGCGGCCAGCTGCGTGAACTGCCGGCGCGAGATCTCGCCGCGCACTGCCCTGGCGGATAGCGCCTCGATGGAATTTTTCTTGGTTTGGTTTGTCATGTCAGTTCCCCTTTTTTGTCGTTGGTATTTCCTGTCAGCTTGGCGAAATTCGCCACGCCGATCGTCATTGTCCTCCATCCGGAAGGAGGAAGCCTTTCTCCGCCGGCCAGGTCAGCCAGACGGAATTGCCCTTGCTGAGGGCAGAGGCGGCGACCTCGTTCGGCACCGAGACCGTCACCTTGGCGCCTTGGCGCGTCGTCAGATCGAGCCGCGTTGCAGCGCCGAGATAGGTCGAGGCGACGGCAGTCGCGGCAATGCCGTTCTCGCCTGCCGCGGCTTCGCGGGCGATCGACATGTATTCCGGCCGGATCGCCAGGATGGCATCGCCACGGACCTTCTCGGCCCTGCAGCGCATGCTGATCGCGCGGTCTTCGCATAGGCCCGTCGAGCCATTGTCGGCCGGGCGCACGCCCTTCAGCGGCAGCATGTTGATCTCGCCCAGGAACTCGGCGACGAAGCGGTTATCCGGCCGGTCGTAGACCTCGTCCGGCGCGCCGACCTGCAGCAATTTTCCATGATTGAAGATGGCGACGCGCGACGACAATGCCAGCGCCTCGCTCTGGTCATGGGTGACAAAGACGAAGGTGGTGCCAGTCTCCTGGTGCAACCGCTTCATCTCGGCCTGCATCTGGCCGCGCAGGCCCTTGTCGAGTGCCGAAAACGGCTCATCGAGCAAAAGTACGCCCGGCTCGAACACCAGCGCCCGCGCCAGCGCCACGCGTTGCTGCTGGCCGCCGGACAATTGCGACGGCAGTTTCTTTTCGTGGCCCTTGAGCCCGACGCGCTCGATCATTTCGCCGACGCGGCGTTTGATCTCGGTCGCCGGTTTCTTTCGCACCTTGAGCGGGAAGGCGATGTTGGCCTCGACGCTCATATGCGGGAACAGCGCATAGCCCTGGAAAACCATGCCGGCGGCGCGCTGCTCGGCCGGCCGCTCGGTGATGTCGACACCGTCGCTGTAAAGGCGACCGTCGGTCGGCTGAATGAAGCCGGCAAGGATCATCAGGAAGGTGGTCTTGCCGGAACCGGAGGGGCCGAGCAGGGTGAGGAACTCGCCACGGCCGATATCGAGCGTCAGATCGTCCAGCGCACGGAACGAGCCGAAGCTCTTGCCGATCCCGATTGCCTTGATCTCTGCGGCCCGGCCGGGTTGCTGCATCCTGCCCTTTCCTTAGCGTAGCCGAAATCGTAGGCAGGGCGGCGGCTCACCGCAACCGAATAGTTTTCGCCTGATCGGCAAATTTGATTCATCTATGCGCCAATCTCCCCCTCGAGGGGGAGATTAACGCTGGTTCTCCGACAGCTTCGACCTCAGCCACCGCCCAAACGCCTCCAGCACCGGATGCGCCGCCTTGGCGTGCTCGGAAACCAAAAAATACGAGCGCGGTGAATTGATCGCTATGTCGAAGGGGCGGACCAGCCGGCCTTCGCTCAGTGCCCGGCCGCTGGTCAGCTCGTCGCCCATGGCGATGCCCTGGCCGGCGATCGCCGCCGAAAAGACCAGGTTCATGTCGGAAAAGAAGATGCCGCCTTCCGGGTCGGGGTTCTCGACCTTGGACAGCGCCAGCCAGCGCGCCCAGTCCTCGGTATCGCCGAGATGCAGGAGATTGGCGCGCAGCACGTCTGCCGGCTTGGAGAAGCCGCCGATCTTGTTGAGCAGCGTCGGGCTGCACAGCGGCGTAAAGGAGATCCCGCACAACAGCTCGACCGCGCGGTTCGGCCAATTGCCGACGCCGAAGGCGATGAAGGCGTCGGCCTCGGCGTTGCTGACATCATCGAGACGCCGCGGCGTCAGGATGCGCAGTGCGACATCGGGGTACATCTGCCGGAACTCGCCGATATGGGTGCACAGGAACAGGGAGGCGAAACCCGGCGTACAACTGACACTGAATGAGCCGCCGATGCCGGTGCCGGCATGGCGTGTCACCGCGTCGCCCAGCACCGTCAGCGCCTTGCGCACGTCGCTGGCATAGCGTTGGCCGCGTGGCGTTAGCGCCACGCCCTTGCCGATGCGTTCGAGCAGATCGAAGCCGAGATCGCGTTCGAGCAGGCGCAACTGATGACTGACGGCACTGCGGGTCAGATGCAGTTCGTCAGCGGCGCGCCAGACGCTGCCGTGGCGGGCAAAACTGTCGAGGGCGCGCAGCGCCTGCGTCGAGGGAATTCTCAAGAGGTGAACCGAATTTGCATGAGCCGGGAAAACATATCACTTTTTGGCGGGGCGCTTCACTGCTTTCTTTCCACCATGGAGAAACCGGTGACCTCCGCGCAAGCGACCGCACTTGCCTGTCTGGACGACATCCAGCCGTCGCTATCGGCGTGGACGCGGACGATCTTCGATTTCGGCGAGACCGCCTGGCGCGAATACCAGTCGGCCGCTTGGTATGTCGAGCGCCTGAAGCACGAAGGGTTTTCGGTCGAGGAAAGCTCGGGCGGCATGCCGACCGCGTTTTGCGCGCACTGGACCAACGGGACCGGCCCGACCATCGGCATGTATGCCGAATACGACGCGGTGCCTGGCAATTGCCAGGATGCGGCGACGGTGAAGCGACCGCGCCCGGGCCTCGGCGCTGAGGCCGGCGGCCACACCGATCCGCATTCCGGCCTCGGCATTGCCAGCCTCGGCGGGCTGCTGGCGTCCAAGGCGGCGATGCAGCGCCACGGCATATCAGGCACGCTGCGCTTCACTGGCGAGCCGGCGGAGAAGGTGAGGGGATCGAAGCCGATCCATGCCGCGAAGGGCTATTACGATGGGCTGGCGGGCATGATCTCCTTCCATCCTTTTTACATGCTGCCGCTGTGCAACACGGCGCGCTGGGACACGCATTGCGGTGCGGCCTATGCGATGATCTACCGCTTTGTGTGCGACGAACCCGAAAATTGGGCGAGGGCGGCCAGCGATGCAGCACCCATCCCGCAGGCGCATTCGGCGGTCAGGGCGCCCGGCGCCAACGACGCGCTCATGATGATGTATATGGCGTCCAAGGCGCTGCGCGATTCCATGCTGCCGCACCAGGGTGGCTGGTCGATCAGCGAGGCGATCCTGACGGCGGGCCAGGCGACCGCCGACAATCTGCCGGCCGGGCTGGCCGAGATCCAGTACATGATCCGCGTGCCGACGCTGGCGATGGCCGAGCAGGTCACCGCCGTGCTCGACCCCAATGCGGAAGCCGCAGCCAGGATGAGCGGCTGCCGCCATGAGCGGCACTGGGTGTCGAAGTCGCGGCCGGGGCTTGCCAATCACGTCATGGCCGGCATTGCCTTCGACGCGCTGGCGGCGGTCGGGCCGCCGTGGTGGGACGAGACGGCCAAGGCGATCGCCCGCGAAATCCAGGTCAATGCCGGCGGCACGGCGACCGACGAGCCGTTCATCGCCGAGTTGGAGCAGCTGATCACGCCGCAGGATGCAGAAGCGATCCTGCGCCGCGACTTGCCGCCGTCGCAGCTCAATTCGACCTCCGACGACTACACCGACATGTCGTGGCACACGCCGACAGCGCGGTTCTACGTCGCCCGCCCGGCGCTGCGTTTGCAGAATGGCCACGCCTATCCATCCTGGGCGATGAATGCGCTGGGCGGCATTTCTGCCACCATTGACCCGATGGTCACCTGCGCAGCAAAGACGATCGCGCTCGCGGCACTTCGCCTGTTGGAAGACAAGGCCGCGCGCAACGCGGCGATGGACGAATTCGTCGCCCGCACCGGCGGCGGCATCGGTGGCTCGAACTGGATCGCGCCGCTGTGCGACTACGAGCCGCCGATTGGATTTCGCTGGCCGGAATATGTCACCACCCCGCGCGGACGGGATTGGTGGATACCAGGCAACCAAGCCGCATGATCAACAGCCCCCATTTCACGAGGAGAACCCATGACCGTCCATGACCGCATCGTCACCGAGCCGTTCTCGTTGCAGCGCCGCAACCCGGCTGGCGGCACCAAGCCGCTGACCGCCTGGGGCTTTGCCAACGAGACCGACGTGCTGACCGACGTGCTGCTCGGCTCGCCGAATTTCCTGCGCCATCTCTCGACCAGCTCGCTGTCGCGCAAACATCTGCGGGAGGCGCCGTGCAATGTCCAGATCGCGCAGGCGCAGCACAAGGACCTGGTCGCCGCCTATGAGCATTTCGGTGTCAACATCCACTGGCACGAGCCGACGCCGGAACTGCCGATGCAGGTCTACTCGCGCGATTCCAGCGTCATGACGCCGTATGGCGCCATCATCACCGCCATGGCCCAGTGGTGGCGGCGCGGCGAGAACTACGCGGCGATCCGCACCTATGAGAAGCTCGGCATCCCGATCTACGACATGGTCACCGCGGGCACGTTCGAGGGCGGCGACTTCAACGTCATCGAGGACGGCGTCGTGCTGATCGGCTGCGGTGGCGCCCGCACGCAGGAGGAGGGCGCGCGCCAAGTGCAGGCCTGGTTCGACAAGGAGGGCTGGGAGACCCGCATCGCCTTCATCGACGAATATTATGTCCATATCGACCTGATGGTGGTGCCGATCGCTGAAAAACTGACTGCTGTCTGCCTCGCCTGCACGGAGCCGGGCATCGTCGACTGGCTGAAGGGCAAGGGCCACGAAATCATCGACGTGCCGTTCCAGGATACCATGGCGCTCGGCTGCAACTTCATGTCGCTGGGCAAGGACCGGGTGATCGCCCCGACCTCGAGCCAGACGCTGATCGGCCAGCTCAAGGCGCGCGGCTTCGAGGTGGCGGCCATCGACATGAGCGAGATCTCGAAGACCGGCGGCGGCATTCACTGCATGGCGCAGGCGCTGAAGCGCGAGCCGGCCTGAGGGGCCGGCCTTTAGCCCGGCCGCTTGCGCGAAAGCGCCATTGTCAGCACCGTCGATCCCGCCTGGCGCGCGGCGCGCGCCTACAGCACGATGAGCTTTCCCTTGCGCAGACGCCGGGCGCAACGATAGACGAGGTCGGCAGCGACCATGTCTTCCATCGCAATGCCCATCGCCTTGTAGGTGGTGATCTGTTGATCCGAAACGCGGCCCGGCGCGCGGTCGAGCAGCATGGCGCCAAGCTCGGTGCCGAAATCCGGGTCGAAGCCGGCAAGCTCGCAAGATCCGACCGGGGTCGGTTTGAATGCATCCTTGGTTTCGACAAAAAGACTGGATCTGCCGATGAGCTCGATCGGCATTTCACCGCCGGGCGGCGCCACCCCGACCGAGGAGACATGCGTGCCCGGCTGGACCCAGCCTGCGTCGATCACCGGCTGGTAGGAGTGGGTCGCCAGGCACACCACGTCGGAACTGCGCACTGCCGTCTCGAGGTCGGCGACCGCCACCACCGACGGATGCAGCCGGGCAAGCGCTGCCGCATCGTCGAAACTCTTTGAAGCGACACGGATTTCGGCAAAGTCGCGCACCAGCGGCAACAGATGCAGGTGCTGGTTGGCCTGCACGCCGGCGCCGACCACGGTTGCTATCCTGGCATCCCGGCGCGCAAGCGCGCGCACCGACAGCACGGCGGAGCCGGAGGTTCGCACTGCGGTTATGAAGGTGCCGTCCATGATGCAGACCGGCAGGCCGGACAGCGGATCGAACAGGCTGATGGTGGCAAGGTGGCTGGGCAGGTTCTTGGCCAGGTTGCCTTCGAAGACGTTGACGATCTTGACGGTCAGGTTCATGCCCTCCATCCAGGCCGGCATGGCGAGGCTGTAGCCGGCCCCGGGGATGTCGAGTTGTGGTCGGGGTGGATTGACGACCTTGCCTTGTGACAGCACCTTGAAGCCGTCTTCCAGAACATCGAGAAGCTGGCTGAGGTCGATGCATGCCATCACGTCGGCTTCGCTCAGCACCAGGATCTCGGTCGCTCCCTTGCTGATTTCCGCCGCACTCCTGCCGGCTGGGCTGAACGCTTGTTTGGTCATCCTGCACTCCTGTGGTCGTCGAAATCGGCTCACCGCGTTTGCTTAGGTGAGAGAGGGAAGCGCAGGTTATTGCGACGTTTTATGTGATGAAATACGTTGTTTTTGGCATCTCTGCGTGAAATAAGCACAAAAATCTCTGAGATAGCGTGGATTGTGGAATGGAGGATCTCGACCAGATAGACCGCAGCCTGCTCAGGCTGCTCCAGGAAGACGGCCGTCGGACGACGCTTGATCTTGCCGGGCGCGTCGGGTTGTCGCCGACCGGAACCAGCCAGCGGGTGAAGCGCCTGTTCCGCGACGGGTTCATCACCGCGGTCAGGGCCGTGCTTGATCCGCGCAAGGTCGGCCGGGGAACGCTGGTGTTCATCGAGGTCCGGCTTGACCACACGGCGCCGCATGTCTTTGACCGCTTCGCCGAAGCCGTGGCGAAAGCTCCGGAGGTTCTGGAGTGCCATATGGTGGTTGGTGGTTTCGATTATCTGGTCAAGGCGCGGATCGCCGATATGGCGGTGTTCCAGGATTTCCTGCAGCGGGTCATCCTGCCACTGCCTGGCGTGCGCGAAACGCACACTTTCGCCTCCATCGCCGATGTCAAGCCGAACGCCCTCTTGCCGGTGTGATCAGCTGGAGGGGGAACGCTATTCAGGGCGACTTGCATCGCATCTTCGCCATCTTATCGCTCCCCCTGGCGTGCCTTCCGGTGCAGAGATGCCGGAGACCGGCTCTAGCCTTGCAGGGTCAGCAGGTTTGCGTCGCGCGCGAGCCGCCACTCACCATCCGCCTCCTTGCGCAGGAGCGTCAGCGCATATCGCGATCGATGGACCGGCTCGCCATTCGGCGGGGTCGCGGTCATATCGATGCGGCTGCGGATGAAGGCCCAACTGCCGAGAAGCTGCAGTTCCACGATATCGCTCGTGCCGTCGATGTGAACGCCGGCCGTCTCCTGCGCGGCTGCCGCGAAGACCTCCTTGTCGAAGGGCTCCCGGCCGGGAACCATGAAGATCGCGTCGTCCGTCATCAAGCTGAGGACGGTCGCGATGTCTCCACGCTTGCTCGCATCCATCCACGTCTCGACCAGCTTTCGGATTGCTCTTTCGTCGCCCGTCATCCGTTACCTCCCTGGCATCTCGCCGCCATCGATGGCGCACGGCGCTCCTCCCTCGCTGCTACATAGGGCTTAGATCGCTCTCGTCATCGATTGCAGCGCGTCGCGCCGCGGGTAGCACGGTCCGCGAGCCGGCAGGTTCGCGCCCTCCATGCCTATCGCCAGCCACCGGAGGCGGTGATGCGCTCGCCGGTCAGCCAGGACGCTTCGTCGGAGGCGAGGAACACCGCGACGCGGGCGACGTCGTCGGGCAGGCCGAAGCGACCGAGCGGCGTCATGGCTATAATCTGCTTCTCGAATTCGCTGCCGACGATGCCGATGCGCGCGAGGCCCTCGGTATCGATGCCGCCGGGCGCGATGGCGTTGACGCGGATGTTGCGTGCGCCGAGCTCCCGCGACATCGACAGCGTGATCGTGTCCACCGCACCTTTGGTCGCGGCGTAGACGAGCGAGTTCGGCTGCGGATTGCGGCTGGCGACCGAGCTTATGTTGATGATGCTGCCGCCGCCCGCGCCAAAATGGTTCACTGCTGCTTGCGTGGTCAGAATGATGCCCAACACATTGGTGTCGAACTCGCGGTGAAACTCGGCCTCGGTAACCGCTTCCAGCGGCTCGAATGCGAAGACTCCGGCATTGTTGACCAGTATGTCGAGCCCGCCAAACTCCAATTTCGCCGCCTCGAACAGGCGGCGCACATCAGCCGCTTGCGACACGTCGCCCTGGACGGCGACGGCGCGGCCGCCACGGTCCTCGATCTCGGCGACGACGCGGTCGGCGCCTTCCCGTGACGAGGCGTAGTTGACGACCACTGCGGCGCCGGCCGTGGCAAGACTCTTGGCGATGGCGGCGCCGATACCCTTGGAGGCGCCGGTGACGATGGCGACCTTGCCGTTCAGCTTGCTCATTAATCTCTCCTTTGTCGACGATGAGCAGTACTTAATGATGATCAAAAAGCGTATTAGGATCATTATTATCCATTCTTTCGTGCCTGGAATTCCGGAATGACCACCATCCTCGAAAAGACCGCCGGTCTCGTCGCCTTCGTCCGCACGGTCGATGCCGGCTCGTTCCATGCCGCCAGCCGGCTGGTCGGCTCCAGCCCGTCGGCGGTGTCGAAAAGCGTGGCGCGGCTCGAGCGTCGGCTCGGCGTCAGGCTGGTCCAGCGCTCGACGCGCCGGCTCGGGCTGACCAGCGAAGGCATCGCTTATTACGAGCGCGTGGCGCCGCTGCTCAGGGCGCTGGACGATGCCGAAGACATCGTCCAGATGGCCGATACGGCGCGCGGCCTGCTGCGCGTTACAGCGCCGGTCGAGCTTGGGCGTGGCCTGATCGCGGCATGGGCGCAAGCGTTCCTTGCGCAGCATGGCGAAGTGAAGATCGAGCTCAGCGTCACCGACCGTCACGCCGATCTGATCCGCGAAGGCTATGACGTTGCGGTGCGCATGGGGCCGCTCTCAGACACCGGGCTCGTCGCGCGCAAGATCGCCAATCTGCCGATCATGCTGGTGGCCTCACCGGCCTATGTCGAGCGGCGCGGCCGTCCGGCATCGGTCGAGGATTTACGGGACCATGAATTCGTCCGCCACCAGATAGCTGGCCGGCCTTATCCGGTCACGTTTGCCGACGGTACGATGATCGTGCCGGATGGGCGGCTCGATACCGATGACGGCGGCGCCATCCGCAATGCCGCACTTGCCGGCGCCGGCATCGCGCATCTGATGCGGTTTGCCGTGCAGAACGATCTCGACACGGGTCGCCTGGTCCGCATCCTGCCCGAGGTGGCGATGCCAACCATGCCGGTGCACATAGTCCATGCGTACGGGCGACAGCTGCCGGTCCGGGCGCGGCTGTTCGTCGATTTCCTTGCAGGCCAAATGGCTGCGCTGACGCGATAGGGCAGACGCATGGTCTATGACGCAAACACCCAGCTTTTGGCAGAGACCAACCGTGCCGGCCGTTTGCGCAAGCGAACCACCCTTACCCGAAGCTAGAACGTGATCTTCACTGAATCGGCGCTGCGGTTGGCCGCGCCGTGGTGGACGGCCTCGATGTTGTTGCCGTCGGGGTCGAGCAGGAAGGCGGCGTAATAGCCGGGATGGTAGGATCGTTCGCCGGGCGCGCCATTGTCGGTGCCGCCGCCGTCGAGGCCGGCCCTGTAGAATGCGTCGACCATGGCGCGGTCATTTGCCTGGAAGGCCAGGTGATGGCGGCCGGTCAGCTTTCCCAGGGCCGCCGGGCTGTCGGGGCTGGAAATGAACAGCTCGTCGGCCCAGAAATAATCATTGCCGGCGCCACCGATCGGTATGCCGAGCACGTTGAGAACCGCCTCGTAGAAACGACGGCTGGCCGCAATATCCCTGACCACCAGCTGGAGGTGGTCGATGAGACGGCCGCGATGAAGTTCCTGATTTGCCATGCTTGACAGCTCCTGATCGCCGGTTGGAAATCTAGCTTCGAATGGTGCGCGGTCAATCCAGAAAGCCGTGGAATGGCGCCATCGCGCCGACTGGATAAAAAATGCAACCGGATTGTCGGATTCAAGACATGTCCGACGTCCTTCGGACGCAAGCGGCTCGGCGAAGCTCGAAAAAGTCGTGCTGTACCAACGCTTCCGGCATGGGAGAAAAGTGAAATGAGCCTTCCCTATCGTTGGGTTATCGTCGCGGCTGGCGCGCTGATGACCTGTGTCGCCCTCGGGGCGATGTTCTCGCTGGCGATCTTTCTCGAACCGATGGCGCTCGACACACAATGGTCGCGCGCCGGCATATCGAGTGCGATGACGCTGAACTTCCTGGTAATGGGCCTCGGCGGCTTCGCCTGGGGCGCCATTTACGACCGCTTTGGCGCCCGCATCGTCGTCATGACCGGCGCCGTGCTGCTTGGCCTGGCGCTGGTCCTGGCCAGCCGCACCGGTTCGCTGCTCGTTTTCCAGTTGGCCTATGGCGTGCTCGTCGGCCTCGCGGCAAGCGCCTTCTTCGCGCCGATGATCGCGCTCACCTCCGCCTGGTTCGACACGAACCGCAGCCTCGCCGTCTCGCTGGTCTCGGCCGGCATGGGCGTGGCGCCAATGACCATCTCGCCCTTCGCCCGCTGGCTGATTTCGGCCTACGACTGGCGCACCGCGATGTTCGACATCGGCATAACCGCGTGGGTGCTGCTACTGCCGGCCGCGCTTCTGGTGCGCCAGCCGCCCAAGCCCGCTGCCGACGGCGCTGCCCCAAGCGTTGCCGCCGAGGGTGCCGGCATGACGGTTCCGCAGGCGCTGCGCTCGCCGCAATTCATCGTGTTGGGACTGACCTTCTTTGCCTGCTGCGCGGCGCATTCCGGGCCGATCTTCCACATGGTGAGCTATGCGATGCTGTGCGGCATAGCGCCGATGGCGGCGGTCAGCATCTACAGTATCGAGGGCCTGGCAGGGCTGGGTGGCCGGCTGCTTTACGGCGTGCTTGCCGATCGGCTGGGCGTCAAGCCGGTGCTGATCACCGGGCTGGCCATACAGGCCGTGGTCATCGCAGCCTATCTTGCGGTCAGCGAGCTTGGTCAATTCTACACGCTCGCCGTCATCTTCGGCGCCACCTATGGCGGCGTCATGCCGCTCTATGCGGTGCTGGCGCGCGAATATTTCGGCCAGCGCATCCTCGGTACGGTGTTCGGTGCCGTAACCATGCTGTCCAGCCTCGGCATGGCTTTCGGCCCGCTCGCCGGCGGCATGGTGTTCGATGCCTATGCCAGCTATTCTTGGCTGTTCATCGGCTCGGCCCTTGTCGGGCTTGGCGCGATGGCGATTGCGATCGCCTTCCCGCCGCTGCCGCGCAGGGAGTTGCAACCGGCTTAAAGCAGGATCGGCGGAAAAGGGCGGCCGCTTGGATGGCAAGCGGCCGCGATCCAAAAATAGCTGGCAGTGTTTGTTCGGCATTATGAAACGCGAATTGCTACGCCCGCAGAGACACCACCTCGGCGCCGTCAAGCGTGTAGCGCGCATAGCGGAAATCGCGAATTCTCGCCAATCTGTCGCCGGCCCATTCCAGCAGGATAAAGTATTTTAGCCCTCCGGCCGAGTCCTCCGGATCAATCACAAGAATGGCTGGGTGCCGATCCACCAGGCCTGGAAGCAGCCGCCAATCGTGGATACCCGCGTAATTATGGAAGTACCGGCCCACTTTCGTGCGGCCACTCGCCCGGAGCCGGTTGACGAGGTCAAGCCGGACGTCCTCGGCCAGCATGTCGCGGATCGCATCGAAGTCGCGGGCGTTGAACCGCTCCACGTAGGCTGCCAGACGCGCCCGCTCGGGCTCGGCCAACACCGGCACAGGCCGATCGTCAGGCTCGCCGGAGACTTCGCGCAGGCGCAAACGGCCGCGATGCAGTGCGGCTTTCACCGCCGGAACGCTGCTGTCGATAATGTTGCCGATCTCTTCGATCGTATAGCCGAGCACATCCATGAGGATGACGCTGCTACGCTGCGCCGCGGGCAGGCGCATGAAGGTCTGCAGGCTTGCGGCTGCAGTGTGCCGACCCTCGGCCGATATGCCGGGGTCAGGTATCGTGTCGATATCCTCGACGGCATGCGCGGCATCCACCCTGGCGCGACGGCGCAGGTGGTCGAGCGCTGCATTGTGCGCGATGCGAAACAGCCAGCCCTCGACATTGGCTATCGGCCCGGTCCCGGGGAACGCCTCGAGCGCCTTGACCGTAGCTTCCTGGACGACATCCTCGGCATCGATCACCGAACCGGTCATGCGGGCACAATAGCGGTGCAGTTTCGGCCGCAATTCGCCGAGCAGCCGGTCAAATGGCTCCCGTCCTTCTGGCGTGCCGGTTGCGGATCCGGTCATCGCACAAGGATCGATTTCATGCGTATCTCCCAGGCAGGCGCCCGTCATCAGGCGCAGCGTCCTATAGACGCTCGACGAGGGCAAAAGGATTCGGTCGAAAAAACTTTCTTTGGCTGGAATCCTTTGATGGTTCCTACGCGTCTCTGGATCACGGGCCCGTAACCTGGCGGGCCCTTTGTTCAAGCCGGAGGCGCCATAGTCATGAGCAAGCAAAGTGCGGGATCAACGAAGGTCTGGGTTCTCGCTCTCACGTCGATAGGCTCCTTGATGGTCGTTCTCGATGCGATGGTTGTCGCGACCGCATTGAGCACGATGCGGGTCGAGCTCGATGCCTCGCTGGAGACGCTGCAATGGACGATGAACGCCTATAATTTGAGTTTTGCCGTCCTGCTCATGACCGGGGCTGCGCTCGGTGACCGGTTCGGCCGCCGCCGTACGCTCGTTGTCGGATTGGCGTTGTTCGTCGCAGCGTCGGTTGCCTGCGCGCTCGCTGGCAATGCCGGATTGCTGATTGCGGCCCGTGCGGTCCAGGGCGCAGGTGCCGCAATGGTCATGCCGCTGGCCATGGCGCTGCTGAGCGTCGCTTTTCCCCCGGAGGAGCGAGGCAAGGCGCTGGGTATCTTCAGCAGCATCACCGGCCTGGCCCTGATTATCGGCCCGATGGCGGGCGGTGCGATTTCCGAAGGGCTCTCCTGGCACTGGATATTCTGGCTCAATGTCCCGGTCGGTATCGTTCTCATCCCGCTGGTGATGCGTCGGATTCCGGAGAGTCACGGGCCGGGCACGGCTATCGATGTCCTCGGCGTCGTGCTGGTAACTGCGGCGGCATTCGGAGTGGTCTGGGGTCTGATGCGCGGCAACATCGTGGGCTGGAGCAGCTCTGAAGTGCTGACGGCGCTGACGGCCGGGTTGCTTCTGGCCATCGCATTCGTCCTTTGGCAGCTGCGTACCCGCGAGCCCATGCTGCCTTTGCGGTTCTTTCGGGCGCGCGCATTCTCCTCGGGCGTAGGGGCGAACTTCCTGCTTTGCGCCGCCATGTACGGCCTCGTATTCCTGTTGCCGCAGTTTCTGCAGTTTGCCCAGAGCCGTGACCCGTTCGGCGCCGGCATGGGATTGCTGCCTTGGACCGCGACGCTTTTCGTGGTCGCACCGATCTCCGGCAGCCTGATCAACCGCGTCGGCGAGCGCTGGCTTGTCGTGGCCGGACTGATCCTGCAAGCGGCTGGAATGGCCTGGCTGGCGCAGATCGCCGCACCTGATCTGCCCTATATCCAGCTAGTCGCCCCGTTGATCATTACCGGTGCCGGCGTGTCGATGGCCATGCCTGCCGCGCAGAACGCGGCTCTCAATGCGGTCGCGCGGCCGGAGGTCGGCAAGGCTGCCGGCACGTTCAACACATTCCGCTTTCTCGGCGGCGTATCCGGGATCGCGATCGCCGGTGCGGTGTTCGCCGGCACTGGAAGCTTCTCGTCCACCGACGCGTTCAGCGATGGCTTCACCTCGGCAATCGACGTCTCCGCTCTGCTCTCGCTCGCCGGCGCGCTCGTCGGATTGGGGCTCCCGGAGCGTCGCGCAGTGGTGCTCGCGAATGCCAGCAAGGAGGCGTAACTCGGAGGCGGGAAGCTTGCGCTTGCTCCCACTGTTGTCGCGTTAACAGCAGCCGCGCCAGCGCAGCAAAAAGGTCGCCGAGCGTCGGTTGCCGGCCGGTCCTGTGGGGGGCATCTGTGTCCAGACCCAGATCTTGCGCGCCCGTGATGGCGGCGAACATGCTGCATCGCAGCACCCTGCCGCCGATATCGGCGGGCCAAGGGAGTGCGAGAAAATCGTCAAAAATGGACAATTCGGGCTGGTTTCTGCTGTTTTTTGGCTTTTATTAGTCGCGCCTCACGTTCCTGTTTCAAATGTGTCAACTTTTTGTGTTGCGTTGCACAATGGTGGCCCTATTCTGCGTGAGGGGGGCGCTTTCGATTGGAAATGCGCCGTGAACGACGCCGCCATGTTGACCGATTGGCAGTTTCGCCGTCCCGCCGGCGTATGCCGCTAATGGCAAATGCGCGCGACACCCAATTGGACGCGCTGAGGGCCATCGCCGTGACGATGGTGCTGTACGCCCACTTCTTCGCGGCCGGTGGGTCTTCGTTCTGGGGCCATATCGGCGTGCGTCTGTTCTTCGTGCTGAGCGGCTTTCTGATCACGCGCCTGCTGCTCGAAGCCCGCTCGGCCGCCGAATTCGAAACCGGACCGGCGCTGAAATCCTTCTATATCAGGCGGGCGCTGCGAATATTCCCGGCCTATTTCGCCGTGCTGGGTTTCGTCTGGCTGGTGGACCTGGAGCAGTCCAGAGGATCGCTGGCCTGGCATGCCCTCTATCTGTCGAATTTCTGGTACGCGGCGCAGAATGAATGGACGCCCTGGCTGCTCTGCCATTTCTGGAGCCTGAGCATCGAGGAGCAGTTCTATATCGCCTGGCCGCTGATCGTCCTGCTGGCGCCGCGCCAGCGCCTGGAATCGATCTGCATCGGCGTGATCGTGCTGTCGCTGGCCTACCGGTTTTATTGGCCGATCGCGGGAACGCTCGGTTTGGCGCGCGACCTGCTGCCGCCGGCGTCGATGGATGCACTGGCGTCGGGCGCGCTGCTTGCCGCTTACCGGTCAAGAACAGCCGGCTTGCCGCAATGGCTTCGAGCTGGCTGGCCGGGGCTCGCGGTGGCGTTTTTCGTTCTGCAGTGGTTTGCGCCGGCGCCGGCAAATCCGGTGCAGGAATGGGGTCTCTGGCTGCTGTTGCAGATCCTGCCTCTCGTACCGCTGGTGGTCATCGTTGCAAGCTGTTCGACGGGCATTGGCGGTCGCGTCGGAAAACTTCTCGAACTGCCGCCGCTGCTTGGCCTTGGCCGCATCAGCTACGGCGTCTATCTCTACCATCCCATAGTGCTGGCTCTGGTTGTCAAGTCGCAGCCCTGGATCCCGCTCAACGTCTCGGAGCAAGGGCCCGGGCGGTTCCTGGTCGCGGGAACTGCGACGCTCATGCTGGCCTCGGTCTCGTGGCTGCTTTTCGAGAAGCCGCTCAACAGCCTCAAACGCCACTTCCCCTATGTTGCTCGAAAGGGCCGCGGCGCCATTCCGGCAGGCATCGACGTGGGCAATGCCGGATGGCTCGCGGCGGGAGCATATCCGGGCAGGCCGCTTGATGGTGGCACGTCACCCTTGCCGCGCAAGCTGCAGCGAACCGATCGGAGCTGATCATGGCTGCTGCTCCCTTGGTTTCCGTTCTGCTGCCGATCTACAATGCGGGACCTTATCTCGCCGCTGCGCTGGGCAGCGTCCTGCGCCAGGATTACGAGCGTCTGGAGGTCATCGCCATCGATGACGGCTCGACCGACAACTCGCTGCAGATCCTGCAGAAATACCGCCAGGCCGACAATCGCATCTCGATCATCTCACGCGAAAACCGTGGCCTGATCGCAACTTTGAACGAAGGCCTGGCCGTGGCGCGCGGCGATCTGGTCGCCAGGATGGACGCCGACGACATCGCCTATCCCCGGCGCCTGTCGCGGCAGGTCGCGCTGTTCAACCAGCAGCCTGATCTGGCTCTATGCGGCGCGGGTTTCGATACCTTGCTCGGCAACCGCATCGTCAGGGGTTCGCCCGATCCGATATTCCAGGACAATATCCTGCGAATACTGTCGATGTTCTTCACGATCTTCATGCATTCCACGGTCGTCTACAACAGAAAGGTCATCGAAGAAGACGTTCTATATTACGACACGAGCTACAAGCACGCCGAGGATTTCGACCTGTTCAGGCGGCTGACCGACCGCTACCCGGCCGCCATGATCCCCGAAAGCCTGATCGCTTATCGAATCCATGACGACAGCGTGACCAACAGGCACAAGCGCGAAATGCGCAGGACGCATTTGAAGATCGTCGCCGAGAACCTCGAGCGCGAGGGGCTCGCACAAGAGACGCAATGCCTTCGCGACATCGGTGACGTCCTGTCGATGGGCACGGTTCGCCGTGCCGCCGAATGGATCCTTGGGCTGGAAGAAAGGATTGCCGCCCTGCCGGCCCAGACGAGGCCGAGCTATCAGGCCGGCACGCTGAACCTGTTCTATTTCCTCTACCAGCTGATATCGGGGGAAAGGCAGCCGCTGCTGATGCACGAATTCCTGACGCGGACGGCGAAATGGAAACTCATCCGGCGCCGCGAGCAGTACGTGTTTCGCACCGGTGCCTTCGCGCCGCGCTTCAGTCTCGCCTCGATGTCGGTCACCAGGCAGGTGGATGCCTTGTCGCGGTATCTGCAGTCCGTGCCGGCCGCGGCGGTTTTGCCTTCGAACCAGTTGAGCTAGCAGCGCATGTTCGTCAAATCCCATCAGCTCCTCCAGCAGCGCGGCCGCTCGACGGTGCCGGCGGCCATGTCGCCCCGGCCGCAGCACGGGCCGGCACCGGAGGTCAGCTTCATTGTCTGCACACGCGACCGCGTCAACGTGCTCGAGCCTTGCATAAAGTCGATCCAGGCCGCGTGCCGCGCCTACGCTGCCTTCTCTGCCGAACTGGTGGTTGTCGACAATGGCTCGACCGACAGCACGGCCAAACGGCTGGCCGGCATCGCCGAACTTTCGGACATTCCGTTCACGGCCATTCGCGAGCCGCGACCCGGATTGGCGGCCGCGCGCAATGCCGGGCTGGAGCGGGCGCGGGGCCGCGTGCTGGTTTTCGTCGATGACGATTGCGCGGTCCACCGGGATTATTTGCGCGATCTGCAGCGGCACTATGCGGCAGGCGAACGGGTCATCCGCGGCGGCCGCGTCGAGATCGGCGATCCCCGCGACCTGCCGTTCACCATCAAGCGGTCGCCGGTGCGCGCGCGGCTTACCCCAGACGTCCATCCCGGCGGCTTCGTGCTTGGCTGCAACATGACGATGCACCGCGATGTTGCCGCCCGCATCGGCCGTTTCGACGAACGCTTCGGCGCCGGCGGCCCGCTGCGCTCCGCAGAGGATACGGACTATCTAGTGCGGGCGGTGCTACTTGGGATTCCGGTCGAATATGTGCCCGATATGACTATCTATCACCATCACGGCCGGCGCGACCGCAAGGCCATCGAAAAGCTGCACCGCGACTACAGCATGGGCAATGGCGGGCTTTGCCTGAAACATATCCGCCACGCGCCGTGGCTGCTTCGGCATTGCTACTGGTCGATGAGGGCGGCCATGCGCGAACTGGTGAAAGGCCCTCTGTTCGACCGTGAACTCAAGCTGTCGCACTGGCCGATCGTCGGCATGAATTTGCTCGGCGCGGCCAAGTTCGCGGTGCTTTTGCTGGCGAAATCGCCGCAGCCGGCGCAAATGCGACAGGAGCAACAGGCAAATGCCGAGGCGAGGTGATCCGCCACCATGCGATTGATGCCGCCCAGCCTGCCGATGCTGCGCCGCGCGCTCGGAAGAAAGCAGTTGCGCCTGCTTCCTGCCGTGGTGGCGCTCGGGCTGCTCAGCGCCGCGCTTGAAGGCTTCGGCATCGGCCTGATCATCCCGTTGCTGAACATAATCATGGGGCAGCAGGGGCAGACCGGCATGGCCGGCTTTTCCGCCGTCTTCCAGCATGTCGGATCGAGCCTGAGCGAGCGCGACCGCCTGATCGTCATATCCGTCGCGATTCTCGGCTCGATCGTGCTGAAGAACCTGTTCGCCTACGCCAACACGCTGCTGACCACCTTCATCTACGGCAAGGCGAGCCATTCGATCCGCAGCGCGCTGTCGGAGCAGCTGCTGCGGGTGGGCTACCCGTTCTTCCTGCAGCAAAGCCCGGGACGGCTGCTCAACATCATCTCCAACGAATCCTGGCGGGCCTCGGATGCCATCCAGATCACGTTGGGGGCAATCGTCAATGCATCGGCCGCAATCATCCTATTGGCCTTCCTGCTGCTTCTGTCGTGGCAAATGACGCTGCTGGTGACGCTGGGCCTGGCGCTGGTCCAGGTCGCGCACGCCGTGCTGTCGGCCAATCTGAAGGCGCCGAGCCGCAGCGTCGCCTCCCGCAACAGCCAGCTCGCATCGCAGATGCTGCATCTGGTGCATGCCGGGCGGCTGATCCGCATCTTCGGCCAGGAGCAACGCGAGAAGGCGGCATTCGACCAGGCATCGGATGCGGTGCGCCGGGCGGCGTTCGTGCTTTTGACGCGTCAGGGAGCTTTGCCGCCGCTGACCGAGGTTCTGCACGCCATGCTGTTCCTGGCGGTGGTGATCGGCGCCTGGTTCGCCAATGTTTCCTTCCCGCTGATCGTCGCCTTCGTCATCCTGCTCTACAGGCTGCAGCCCTATATGCGGTCGCTGCAAATGGCCTGGAGCCAGCTGCAGGGCCTGAGCGGATCGCTTGAAGAGGTGACGTGGATGCTGGACCCATCCGGCAAGCCCGCGCCGCCGCAAGGCAGCGCAGCGTTCCCCGGGCTCAGCCAAGGCATCAAGTTCGAGGACGTCACCTTTACCTATTCTGGTTCGGAACAGCGCGCGGTGGTGCTGCATGCGGCGAGCTTCGACCTCCGCAGCGGCCGCTCGACCGCGCTGATCGGCCGGTCGGGCGCCGGCAAGACGACGATCGTCAATCTTTTGTGCCGCTTCGTCGAACCGGATAGCGGCAGGATTCTCGTTGATGGATCGCCTCTGGACCGCATCGACCCCAGCCAATGGCGAAAGCACATCGCGCTCGCCAGCCAGGAGCTGGAGCTGGTCGACGGCACGATTTTCGACAACATCATCTACGGCCAGGACGCGGCCTCGGCCGATGACGCCGAGCGCGCGGCAAAACTGGCCGAAGCGCATGGCTTCATCGAGCAACTGCCGCAGGGTTACTGGACGGTCGTCGGCTATCGTGGCGTCAATCTCTCGGCAGGACAGCGGCAGCGGATCGCGCTGGCCAGGGCCCTGGTGCGCGATCCCGATATCCTCATCCTCGACGAAGCCACCAATGCGGTGGACGGCCTGTCGGAAGCGGCAATCGTCGAGACGCTCAAGTCGCGCGCCGGCCGTCGCACCACCATCGTCATCAGCCATCATCGCAGCACCATCTCGTTCTGCGACGACGTCGTGATCCTGAGCCACGGCCGCGTGAAAAAGCAGGCACCCTTCGCCGCGCTTGCGACGCTCAGCATGGACGAGCTTTACCAGCACGAGGCGCTGGAAGGCTGAGGGCGACCCCGCTGCATGCGCGCGCTGGGAGGTCGTCTCGGATGTCAAGCCAGGTCAAGCATCTCAGGGGCGAGGAAGACCTCCGCCATACGTCTCTACGGGATTTCTGGGATGATGAGTGATCCCGAGCTTACCCGCTTTCCATCTGGAGCGTACAGAACCAAGGGTCCGCCTGCCAAATCCAGCAATGGCAGGCGGACCCTAATCAGCGCATGAAGGGACTGATTCTGCGCCGATGTCTCCTCGAGGAGGTGACGCCATCAACTGAAGACGGGCGCAGTTGTTCCCGACGCCGGCCGTACACAAGACCATTGCGCAGGCAGGTCAGACTTAGGTCCCTGTAAACGCGCATCGCTGGCTGGAGTGAACATCGGATCGGCTCGGTGGTAGCGAAACTTCGGCCGGAGATAGATGCAGCCATCGGGTTCCGGGGCATGACCGGCTCGGCGCTGATCATGGGCGGCGATCGATCCCCGCACGACTGATGCCGAGGGGCGCTTGCAGTCCTGCGGAATACGCATCCACCGGCGCCAGTGAAGTTGTCCAAGCGGTACGCAGCGGTCGTCAAGCTGTTGCTAATATGCAGCACAGGCAGCGCTCTATGAACGGCGTCGCTTGGAACCGCTACCTCCGACCAACCGTTAGTGTCACAATGACAAACCAAAAAGTGAGGCTGATGATGGACCCGCTGCAAAACAACACGTTGGAGATCTGGTGTCTTGCGGCCGTTCCGCTGTCGCTGCTCCTTACGGTGTTATTAGCCGGACTTATCCTTTAGCCGGACCCAACGAGGCCGGCTGCGGACCGGAGCCTGGAAGATGAAAATGCCGGCTATTTAGGCACGCTAGGCGTCGCGGACACCCCGTAGCACCAGGCCGTGGCAGCCTTTCCAATATTGCCATCATAATCGGCTCTTTCGACAGGTCCGGTCCGCGGCGATTGCTCGCAGGCCCGTTGCGAGGGCGAGCATGCGAGCTCGTACGTTTTTTACACAATCTCTGATTGGTGGACTCGCCCGCCGCCATCGACGTTAATTTTGCGTTAGCGACAGGAGGGGGGAGATCGCTAAAGGGAGGAAGAAAATGAAAGAAAACTACGATCTGACGATCGACTACGACGACGAACCTTACGACAACAAGCCTTACGATCTAGCCACATTCGCAAGGAAGCACGGGCTCAACATTCGAGCCGCCGAGCTTCTTCTTTTCGCCAAAGGCCCGTCTCGAGCGGCCTGCGATGCCGCGGCGAGGGCTTTTCTCGCGGCAGTCGCCGCACAAGCTATGAGACAATCGGCGCGGTAAGTCTCACAAACCATTGCTGACACGGCCTGCCGTGTCAGCAACCCGACGCACAGCGCTGGAAATTCCAGGCCGTTTCCAACAAGATGCCTGAGCATCCGGGAACGGCCTGAAATGTGCAATCTTTACAATATCACGACCAGCCAGGAGGCCATCCGCCAGTGGACCCGCGCCTTGCGCGACATCCTCGGCAATCTCGAACCCTCCATCGACATCTATCCCAACCAGCCAGGCCCTGTGGTGCGCAACACGCCGGACGGCGAACGCGAATTGGCCAATCTGCTGTGGGGCATGCCGACGCCACTGGAGCGGGTCAAGGGCAAGGCCGACTATGGCACCACCAATATCCGCAATCCGCAATACGGCCACTGGCAGCAATATCTCGGCATCGAGAACCGCTGCGTGGTGCCTGTCACCAGCTTCGCCGAGCCCAGCCCGACGCCCGGCGACAAGGACCCCGAGACCGGCATTCAGCGCAACTACTGGTTTGCACTCGGCGAGGACCGCCCGCTGTTCTTCTTTGCCGGCCTGTGGACGCGCTGGCAGGGTATTCGCAAAGTCAAGGACGGCCCTGCCGATCACCAAGTCTATGGCTTCATGACGACCCAGCCCAACGCGCTGATCGCGCCGATCCACGAAAAGGCAATGCCGGTGATCCTGACCACGCCGGAAGAAACCGAGACCTGGCTGACGGCGCCATGGTCCGAGGCAAGGCACCTGCAGCGCACGGCGCCCGATGATGCGCTGGTGATCGTCGACAAGCCGGCGACGCAGATCAAGTTTCCGCAGCAGGCGCCGGTGCAAGGCTCGTTGTTTTAGCGCTTGAACTTCTGCAGCACCCAGATGTAGCCCTTGGGCGGATGATCCTGGTCGATGAACTGCGTCTTCACCGTCGTGTCCTTGCGGCTGCATCGTTTGCACCTGAACCTGATCGCTTCCAGCGGCTTGTTCCAGCCCACCACCTGGGCCACGTCATTCGCCCTGAAGCGTCCGACATGGTAGCAATGGCCGCACTCCACGATGAGCAGCATGTTGGCCTTGGCGGCACGCCCAACGCTGTCCATCGGCCCGGCCATGGCTCATTTCCGGGTCGAGTAATCCTCGGGGAGGGGAAGCAGGCCAAGCTCCGCCATCCGGTAATCGGGCTCCTTCTCCGCGACGCTGGCCAGCACCTCGTGCAATTTCTCGACAAGCCCGCAAAGCTGCCAGAACAGCTCGCCATGCGCCTTCAAATGCAGCTGCGACGACAGCACCGTCTTGCGCAGGCTCAAAGTGTCCCTGATGATCGCCTCCGCATCCCTCGCCGACAGCCTGTCAAACCGGCTTTTTCGTCTGCCCATCGCGGCTCTCCTCGATTTGTGAGCACCGCCCCGCCTACTGACAAATAGGAAGGCATTCCTCGCAGAGTCAATTCGCTCTTGACATTTTTGTTCCCGTTTTGTTCAATTTCAACAGGAACGCTGGAGGCACCGCCAAGGACCACATCGTGACGCTGGACGCCGCCAGGAGGCTGCCCTCCGGCGCGGCTGCCTGGGAAGCGACAGCACGCCCGTCAATGCCTCTTGAAATACTGCACCTCGCGTTCGTGCTTTTCGGCGGCCTCGCGGGTATCGAAGGTGCCGAGATTGCGGCGCTTGCCGGTCTTTTCGTCCTTCTTGCGCGAATAGAGGCGGTATTTTCCGTCTTTGAGTTTTCTGATCATCTGTTACTCCCCGAGCCGCTGCTTCCCCTTAAGGTTGCGTGCGGCTTGTTCGATAGCCGCCCTGTCGTTTCCCAGCCTGTCGATCAGCTCCTGCGCCTGTTCGCCCGATATGCCGGTGCGCACCGCCAGGGCCTCCACCGTCAAAACGTCGGAGCTCGCGACCTCGCGGGTTTCCGGCAGGGCATCGCCTGCCGTCAGTGGCAGGGCTGCCTCCCTATCGATCTCGGCCTCGGCCCGGTGCCAGTGCCGCTCGGGATCGCCATGGATCCCGCCTTCGCGTTCCCAGATCTGGTATGCGCGCTCACGAATCTTGTCTTCCCGGTCGTCGCCCATGTTGATTTCTCCTTTGGGTATCGGATGAACGCCGCGCCAACCCGAACGATCCAAGAAATCTGCGTGATCGTTGGGTGGGGTCGCACAAGGCGCCATGCACTGCGGCCGCCAGCCACCCCACGGCCTGCCTACTCGCACTGCCTGCGCGGCCCGCCCGAATACGGCTGATAGCTGTTGTCCTCTGGTCGATATGACCGGTAGCGGCTGAAGCAGTATTGCACGTGGTCGAATGAGAGCTCGGCGGCGCCGGGTTCATCCGATGGCGGGTAGCCCTCCATCGACGACGTATCGCTCGCCTCGAAATAGCTGCCGTCATCGGCGGCGCCGGCGTCGAGATAGGGCGAGATGCAGGGGCGCTGTTGTCCGCTGTAGGATGTGTAGCGGTTGTCGTCCGGCCTGTAGGAGCGGTAGCGGCTGGCGCACCATTCCACGTGGGCAGCGGGCAGAGCCTGCTGCTCTTCCGCTGGCGGCTGGATGGAGCCCGTCACGGTGGTGTCGGGTGTCGAAGCTGCGGCGGTGTCGGCGGGTTTCGAAGTGCGATCGACTTCCGAGATGCGAACGGGGACCGGGCGGGCCGGGAGGCGCTCGAGGCGCTGCGAGGCCGGGTTCACCGGTCGCGGGTCCTTGGCCCACAGTTCGGCGACGCTGGAGACTGGGGCGGCCGGCCGTACCGGCTTGGCTATTAGAAGCCACGTGGCGAAGGCGAGGCCGCTGGCGAATACGGCAAGCGTCAGCACGAAGCCGCCAAAGATTGCGAACAAAGCTTTCATGCCGCGCTCCTTCGCCTCCCGGTTAAGGAAATGCGGGGGCGGGGAATCCGGTTCCAGGAAAGCGCGGGGCAGGGCACTTAAAGGAGGACCCCTCTCTCCGTCTCGGCTTCGCCGAGACACCCCTCCCGCTTTGCGGGGCGAGGAACCAAGGCCTCTTAGGCGGCTTTCAGTGCAGGCCGAATTCGCGCAGCAGTTCCTCGCGGTAGCGTACGAAACGGCTTTCGCTGCGCTCGCGCGGGCGGGGCAGGTCGATGTCGATCAGCCGCGCCGCGCCGCCTTTCTCCTTGGGCAGGATCAGCACCCGGTCGGCAAGGTAGATCGCTTCCTCGAGGTCGTGTGTCACCATCACCATGGTGACGTTCTCCTCGCTCCAGATGCGCGCCAGTTCCTCCTGCATGCCGATCTTGGTCATGGCGTCGAGCGCGCCCAGCGGCTCGTCAAGCAGCAGGATTTCGGGCTGCACGGTCAAGGCGCGGGCGATGCCGACGCGCTGCGCCATGCCGCCCGATAGCTGCCGGGGAAACGCATCGCTGAATTCGGCGAGGCCGACGAGCGCGATATAGAAGCGCGCCCTTTCCTCGGCCTCGGCCTTGGGCACGCCGCGCACTTCGAGACCGAAGGCGACATTGCCGAGCACGGTCAACCAGGGCAGCAGGCGCGGTTCCTGGAAGATCACCGCGCGCTCGGCACCGACGCCGTGCACCGGCATGCCGTCGATGGCGACGCCGCCGCTGTCGGCGGCCTCCAGCCCGGCTAGGATGCGCAGCAGCGTGGTCTTGCCCGATCCGCTGGCGCCGACGATGACAAGGCATTCACCCGAGCGGATGTCGAGGTTGAGGGTCCTCAGCACGGCAAGCGAGCGCCCACTGATGCTGAACGATTTGGACAGGTCGCGTATGCTGACCTGACCGCCGCTTGTGCTGCTCATCGCGCTCGTCTCCCAACTGGTTGGTCGGTTGCTTTTGTCAGTTGGTCTTGGTTTCGCCCGGCCGGTAGAGGATGTCCGCTGCCTTCAGCTTACCCTTTGGCAGACGGCCGTCGCGCTCGAGCACGCTGACCCAGAAGTCGATGTCGCGGTCCGTCGCCTTGGCGCCCTGGCGCAGGCCGAAGCCGGTCCAGTAACGCGCCAGCTCGCCGTTTTCGCCGCGCTTGTCGAGGATTGTGGCGAGCACCTTGCGCGCTTCGTCGGGGTTCTGCAGCGACCAGTCGGAGGCGCGCGCCGATTGTTCGACGAAGTTGCGGGCGGCGTCGGGATGCGCGGCGATGAAGTCGCGCCTGAGCACGACGAAGCCGCCGGCCAGCTCGCCCAGCACGTCGGTGTCGTTGAACACGCCACGCACGCCGCCGTTGTCCACGAGGGCGCCGGCAAACGTCGCCTGCCAGTAGCCGAGCGCCGCGATGTCGACCTGACGGGAGCGCAAGGTCTGTTCGAGCTGCGGTCCGGGCACGACGACGAGATTGGCGGCATCCGGCGGCAGGCCGACGCTGTGCAGCGCCTCGCGCACGGTGTAGTCGAGATGGGCGCCGAGCGTGTTGACGGCGATGGTCTTGCCGGCAATGTCGGCGATCGATTTGATCGGGCTGTCGTCGAGCACGTAGAAGACGCTGCGCACCTTGCTGTTGATGCCGTTGCTCGGATAGACGGCGACGAAGTCGTTGCCGCCGGAGATCGAATTGATCACGGCGGCGGTTGCGGCCGATCCGATATCGACGCTGCCGGAGGCGAGCGCGAACAATGATTCCGGGCCGCCGCCGGAATAGCCGACATTCTCCACCTCGATACCGAGGCCTTTGAAATAGCCGAGCTCGCCGGCCAGCTCATGCGGAGACATGCTGCCACGGCTGGCGAGGGAGCGGAACTTGACGGGTGCGGCTTCGGCAAAGGCGAAGCGCGGCAGGCCGGCGGCGAGAAGGCCGGCGGCGAAGGGCGCGCCGGCAAGCAGGGAACGGCGGGTGATTTTCATGGTCCGGGTCTTTCCTGATTTGAGTTCTGGCCTGGTTGAGATTGGTAAGGGCGGGTGGTCAGTCGACGGCATTGCTCCAGCGGCAGAGCCGGCGCTGCAGGCTGACCAGCGCCTGGTTGGCGATCAGGCCGAGGCCGGCGAGGATGACGATTGCCGCAAACATCAGCGGGATCTGGAAGTTGTACTGCGCGTTCATCACCTGAAAGCCGATGCCCTTGTTGGCGCCGATCATTTCGGAGGCGATCAACAGGAGCAGCGCCGTGGTGGCGCTGAGCCTCAGTCCGACGAAGATCGAGGGCACAGCGCCGGGCAGCACGACGCGGCGGAAGACGGTGAGCTGCCTGGCACCATAGACGCGGGCCATCTCCAGCAGTTTCGGATCGACCTGCTTGACGCCGCCGATGGTGTTGAGCAGCAGCGGGAACAGCGTCGCCCAGAAGATGACGAATACCTTGGACGCCTCGCCGAGCCCAAGCAGCAGGATAAATACGGGATAGAGCGCCAGCGCCGAGGTCTGGCGGAAAACCTGCAGGATGGGATCGAGCGCGGTTTCGACTGTGCGCACCTGACCCATGAACAGGCCAAGTGGGATGGCGACCAGCACGGCGGCCGCGAAAGCGAGACCGGCGCGCTGCAGGCTGATGGCGATGTCGCCGAGCAGAGTGCCGCCGGCCAGCCCCTTCCAAAGTGCTGCGACAATCATGTCGATCGGCGGCAGCACGGCCGCGTTGACCCAGCCCGCGCTGCTCGACACTTGCCAGATTGCGAGGAAAGCGATGAGGACGCCGTAGCGCGACAGGAAGCGGATGCCCGCCTGGCCACCGAGGCGCAGGAGGTCCGTGCCGAGGCTTGTCGTGCTGTCAGGCGTGCCGAGGCTGGCGGCCTGTTCGATGTGCTGCAAGGTCATCGTCTTGCCTCCTGCTTGGAAAATATCGGGCTTCTCGGGATTATTCGGCGGCCAGCACCGCCGAGCGCGCGGCGGTCCAGGGGTTTTCCGGCCGCCTGAGGCCGAGGTTCTCGCGCAGTGTCCTGCCTTCATAGGCGGTGCGGAACAGGCCGCGGCGCTGCAGTTCGGGGATCACGAGCTCGACGAAGTCGTCGAGCCCGCCGGGCAGCCAGGGCGGCAGGATGTTGAAGCCGTCGGCGGCTTCGTTGCCGAACCATTCCTCCAGCTGATCGGCGACCTGCGTGGCGCTGCCGATGACGGTATAATGGCCGCGGGCCGTTGCCACCCATTGGTAGAGCTGTCGGATGGTGAAGTTGTGCTCGTCGGCAATCTGGCGGATCAGCGCCTGGCGGCTCTTCATGCCTTCGGTCTCCTTGCTCGGCGGCAGCGGTCCATCGAGCGGATAGCCGGTGATGTCGAGCGTCTGGCCGGCCAGCCCGTTGAGCAGGGCGACGCCGTCTTCGGGCAGGATGAGATCGTTCAGTTGCTGGTACTTGGCGCGCGCTTCTTCTTCGGTGCGGCCGACGAAGGGTGCCACGCCCGGCATGATCAGCACCTGCTCGGGATTGCGGCCGGCGGCCGTCACGCGCGCCTTGATATCGCGATAGAATTCCTGCGCCGACGCCAGGTTCTGATGGGCGGTGAAGATGACTTCCGCCGAGTGGGCGGCGAGCTTGCGACCGTCTTCCGATTGCCCCGCCTGCACCACGACCGGGTACCCCTGCACCGGGCGCGGCACGTTGAGCGGCCCTTTCACGCTGAAATGCGCGCCCTTGTGGTCGATGTCGTGGAGCTTGTCCTTGTCGTAGAAGCGCCCCGATTTCTTGTCGCGGATGAAGGCATCGTCCTCCCAGCTGTCCCACAGCGCCTTGACCGTCTCGACATGCTCATGCGCGCGGGCATAGCGCTCGGCGTGGGCAGGCTGCGTCTCGCGATTGAAGTTGCGCGCGGTTTCGTCGCCGGCCGAGGTGACGACGTTCCAGCCGGCGCGGCCATTCGACAGATGATCGAGCGAGGCGAATTTGCGGGCGAGCGTGTAGGGCTCCTCGTAGGTGGTCGAGGCGGTAGCGATGAAGCCGAGATGCGTGGTGAGCGGCGCCAGCGCTGCAAACAGCGTCACTGGCTCGAAGCCGGCGATCTTGGCATTGCCGCCTTCGCGGGCGCCGAGCCCGACCGTCAGATTGTCGGCGAGGAAATAGGCATCGAACAGGCCGCGCTCGGCGGTCAGGGCGAGCTGCTTGTGGAACTCGAAATTGGTGGCGCCGTCGGCCGGCGCCTCGGGGTGGCGCCAGGCGGCGATATGTTGTCCGCCGCCGGGCAGGAAAGCGCCCAGTTTGATTTGCCTGGATTTGGTGGATCTGGTCATCGCGGCGTGCTCCTGGACGAATCGGAAAGGGGATCTCGGGTCAGTGGTGCGTTCAGGCGGCAAGGCCGACGCCGTAGGGCACCCCGGTTACACGGCATGCCTCGGCGACCGCCTGCCGGGCGCGGGCGTGGATGGCTTCCGACACCAGCACGCCATTGGCAAAATCCTTGTCGGAGGCGTAGATCGCGGTCGGTACGGTCAGCGCCTCGAAGAAGCCGAACAGCGGCCGCAACTGGTGCTCGACGATCAGCGAATGGCGCTCGCCGCCGCCGGTCGCGGCGAGGATGACGGGCTTGCCCCTCAGCGACGACGGATCGAGCAGGTCGAAGAAATGCTTGAAAAGTCCGGTATAGCTGCCTTTGAAAGTCGGCGAGCCGGCCACCAGGATGTCGGCGCCCAGCAGCCGTTCGACGATGTTGCGCGCCGCCGGGTCGAGGTCGCCGAGGCGCCTTGCCTGCGGCAGGGAAGCGCCGAGATCCTCGATATCGAAGACGGCCGAGGCCGCGCCGATGCTTTCGGCGGCCTGCCCGACAATGTGGCTGACGAACGCCTTGGTCTTCGAGGGCCGGGTCAAATTGCCCGACAGCCCCACCACGAGCTTTTTCGACATTCCTGGCTCCCTCTCAAGCGCTCTATTTTAAGATCTTGGGTCTAGCGATCTATGTTAAATCTAGAGAGTTTGTAGAATTAAAAGAGCGAGAAAATTTCAAAAGCAGGGCGATGAGCGAATTGAGTTTGCGGCACATCGCCCGCAATTGGTTCATTCAATGCGGCGCAGCGCGCTGAAAACCCGCCACAGCGCCTTCAGCCGCGATGGCGCAGCGCGTCGGACAAGCCGGCTGGACATATAAGGCAAGTCGCCCTCGGACGCTCCCGGCGCGACGTCGGGGAACCATGTGCTTGTGGTACAATCCTCGACGGCCTAGCGGTCCTCGGGGAGGATGCAAGCGAGGCACAGGCCACGGCGCTGGAGTGGCTCCGCGGCATGCAGTGAGTCAGGTCAATTTGATTCAAATCCGGCTGTGGATATTTGCTTTTGGCTAAATCGAGGCGGTCATCTTGCCGGCGGGCGGGCAACAGGGAGATGCCTATGACAAGCGACTTTGCCGCCGCACACCTGCACCTTGAACGAGCCTGCCACTATTTGAGCGGCGAGGACGAGACAAGCCGCACGGCTCGTGCGGCTCTGGATCTCTTGATCGATGCAATTGTCGCAGCGCAATACAAGCGGCCGGTGGGAGATGTTGTGGAGTTTCCAAGGCCGGCAAAGCTGGGGCAATCGGCAAGCGGGAACGGGTAATCCAACTGGCGGCGTCCCTTGTCCTGCCGGATTTACATGAACCAGGTGGCCACCAGGCCGATCGTCGCCGAGAAGATAGCGGCGGTCGTTGCCCAACCGAGTATGTTGGTGCTGCGGCTGTTCACCTGCTCCCCCATGATCCTGCGGCTGTTCGTCATCAGCATGATGAGCAGCAGCAAGGGCGGCGTCGAGAAGCCCTGAACGATGCCGGACCAGACCAGCGCCTTCATCGGATTGAAGCCGAGAAAGTTGAGGCCGGCGGCGATCGCCGTAAAAAATCCGATGGCGAGATAAAATTTGGGTGCCTCTCGCGCCCGGGCGTGCAGGCTGTTTTTCCAGCCGATGGCTTGCGCCACATCATAGGCAGCGCCGGCGGTCATGACAGGAACTGCGAGGAAACCGACGCCGATCACGCCTGCGGCGAACAGGACGCTTGCGGCCTGGCCGGCTAGCGGGCGCAGCGCCTCCGCGGCTTGCGCTGCCGTGTCGATATCGTGGTGGCCCGCCTTGTAGAGCGTAGCACCCGTCGACAGGATGATGAAATACATGATGAGATTTGAAAACGTCATGCCGATGAGGATGTCCCGGCGCGAGCGGCGGAGTTCGCCGGCGGTGGCGCCCTTCCTTTGCCTGAGCGTCGTTCGCCCCTGGGCAATCTCCTCCTCGACCTCCTCATTGGACTGCCACGTATAGAGATAGGCGGACAGCGTCGTGCCGATGATGGCGACCAGGATCGACAGGAACTCCCGGTTGAATTCGATCCTGGGAAGCAGCGTTCCGCGCAGCACCGCCGCGGCCTCCGGCTTGGCCAGAATGGCGGCACCGACATAGGCGAGCAGCGCCAGCGCCAGCCAGCGAAAGATGTTGCGGATCAAAGTGTAGGAGCCGAAGACCTGGAGGGCGAAGATGAGGCCGGCGACGAACAGCACGATCACCGGAATGGGAAGCGGCACGAATATATTGATCGCCGCGGCCATTCCACCAAGGTCTGCCGCTGCCTCGATCGTGTTGCCGACGAGCACACCCAACAGCACCGACCAGAGCAGCCACCGCGGATAGAAGTCCTTGATGACGTGGAACAATCCGCGCCCCGACACCTGGCCGAGCTTCGACGACAGGTAGACGACCGCGTACATCATCGGCAACGTCACCGGGGCCGTCCAGAGCAAGTCGGGTCCGAAGCGGGCGCCGGCGCTGGCGTAGGTCCCTATCGCAGAACAATCGTCGTCGGCCGCCCCTGTTATCAGGCCAAGGCCGAGTGCTCGTCCTATGCCGTCTTTGCCCTCCTTCGGTGGGATGGAATGATCGGAACCGGCCTGCCTCATTGCGACCGGACCGGGTTGCGAACGAAAGACGCGGCCTGCCATGCAATAATGGTAAGGATCGGTCGCGGCGCTGGTCTCATTGTGCTTCCTTCAACAACTTGCCCAAACCCGGCGTGCCATGACTTGTTCCGCGACGACGGGACAGGGGTTTTGTCTCAGGCAAAAAAGTTCGGGTTGACCGCTTCCGAACGCGAAGCGACTATCCGTTCGACGCGAAGATCGCAGGAGGAAATGCAATGGACGAGCCCGGTCAGTGGCGCCACATGTCGAGCGCGCCAAGGGACGGCAGCAGAATCCTTGTCACGGTTCGGCCGTCCGAACAGGGTCCGGCCGAGGTCGATATGGCTTACTGGGCCCGCGCCGATCAGTTCGGCAGCGAAGGCTGGCGCGCCTCCGACTCGTCTCCAGGACGCATCGTCGAATATGCCGAACCCGAACTGAAGTGCTGGATGCCGCTGCCGTCGGCCAATCTCAGCAAGGGATCGATGCCTAGCCCCTGGGAAGGGGAAGATGTGCCGCTGGTGGATGGCTCCGGGATATGAGCTAGCGGGAAGGGTAGTTTTGATCGCTGCCGGGACAGCGCCCCCCTCTGTCCTGCCGGACATCTCCCCCACAAGGGGGGAGATTGGCCCTCATCGCGGCCTTCGCTAATCTCCGACGCTGCAAGAAGGGCGCGGCTATTGAAGCTGCCGATCTCCCCCCTTGAAGGGGAGATGTCCGGCAGGACAGAGGGGGGTGTGAAGGAATGCCAACGTCCCGGTTGGCCCGCCTCGTTAGAACAGGAATGCGGCCGTGGCGGGGTTCGGGCCGGTGCGGCCGTCGGGCGAATCCATGCCCCGGATAAGCTCGAGGTCCTTCGCTTCCAGCTCGAAATCGAAGACATCGAAATTGGCGGCGATGCGGTCCTGGTGGATCGACTTTGGAATGACGATCAGCCCTTCCTGAAGATGCCACCTGACGATCGTCTGCGCCACCGACTTGCCGTGTTTCCTGGCGATGCTTTCAAGCGTCGGATCGCTCAACAGCCGGCCGCTGCCCAGCGGGCTCCAGCTCTCGATGCGGATGTTGTGCCTGTCGTGGAATTCACGTTTGTCACGCTGCTGGAAGCGGGGGTGGAGCTCGATCTGGTTGACGGTCGGCGTGACGCCGGTCTCGCCGATGATCCGTTCGAGGTGGTCCTGGTTGAAGTTCGAAACGCCGATCGACTTGATCCGGCCTGATTGCCTGAGTTCGATCAGCGTCTTCCAGGCCTCGACATATCTGTCCTGGCTGGGCACCGGCCAATGGATCAGGAACAGGTTGATCTGTTCGATGCCGAGCTTGCTCATCGTCTCGTCGAAGGCGCGCAAGGCGGCGTCGCGCTGATGCGCGCCGTTGCGCAGTTTCGAGGTGATGAACAACTCGCTTCTCGGCACGCCGGCCGAGCGGATCGCCTGCCCGACACCTTCCTCGTTCTGATAGCCTTCGGCGGTGTCGATCAGCCTGTAGCCGGCCTCGATTCCCCAGCGCACCACCTTGGCGGTGATGGCTGGATCGACCTGCCACACGCCGAGGCCGATCTGCGGAATGGCGGAGCCGTCGTTCAATCTGATTTGTTCAGGTCTATTCAGGGTAATCTGTTCAGGCATGTTCAGGTCCTTCTGCATCGTTCCGCCCGGCGCAGGCTCTATCTAGTCTGAATGGCCGCTAAAGCCAGTCGATATCAGGAGAATGTGAGGAGACGGACGTGAAGCGCTGATCCTCCGCTTCGGGCCGACAGCTCTCTGCGACCCACGGACTCCAGGGAACTCTATACAGGACGACCCCACTATCGCGGATTCTGTGGTATTCTGTGGACGATCCGAGGAGGCGACTGCGTTGACCAACAGCTTGGAAGCCGAAGGCGCAAGAGACTGGTCGCCCCTGCTGGTCGCGGCAGAACAAGGCGATGCGGAGGCGGTTCGATCGGAATTGGCGGCTGGCGCCGACATCAATCAGTCGGACGACGGCGGCTGGTCTGCACTTCACCTTTCAGCCCTCAATGGCCGCACAGCTGTGGTGGAGGCGCTGATCGAAGACCCGGAAATCGACGTGAATGCCAGAAACAAGTGGAAGAGCACGCCCTTGAGCCTTGCGTCGGCCAAGGGACATTACGCGTGTATCGCAGTCCTCGTGAGACACCCCCAAATAGAGATCAACGCGCGAGCTGACTACTACGGCAGAACGGCTCTTATCGAGGCGGCGAAGAACGGGCATCTCGAAGTCGTCAAGTTGCTCGTGGAGAATGGCGCGGAAGTAAATCTGACCGACAAGACGGGGAGAAACAACGCGCTCATCGAGGCTATCAAGGGGCGGCACTACGAGATCGCGGAATACCTGCTGGATTCTGGGAAAGTGAGCTTTATCAACAAAGGGATGAGGCTAAACGCCCTGATCTGGGCTGGCAGCTGCCACAACCCTCAGCTTATCGAAAAGCTGGAAGCCGCGATCCACAGTTTCTTCAACGGCAAATAAGGGCCTCGCCCTTACTGTCGCGGGGCGCGTCCGTATCTCCCGTGACGTCGACACGCTCGATGGCGCAAACGGCCCCGCGGCGCTTCACAAAAATTATTCAACCAAACAGTTGATTATCTCAAAGCGTGTGTCTATATTCAACTACATGGTTGAATTAGAGACACCCCAGATGGACGCGGTTTTTCACGCCCTTGGCGACGCCACCCGGCGGCACATGCTTCGCGATCTCGCCGATGGCGAGAAAACGGTAAGCCAGCTGGCGGAACCCTTCGCGATGTCGCTCGCGGCGGCCTCCAAGCACATCAAGGCGCTGGAGAACGCAGGGCTTATTCGTCGAGAGGTGAGGGGCCGCACGCATCTGTGCCGACTAGCCCCTGGACCGCTGGCCAGCGCCCATCAGTGGCTCAGCTTCTACGAGCGCTTCTGGACCGGTCGTCTCGATGTTCTCGAACGCCTTCTTCGCGAAGAGGACGCACGCAAAGCCCAGGATGAGTCCAGGAAATCGCCCAATCCGAAAGAAGGAGACGAGCAATGAACCAGATGAGAAGCATCGACGCCTATGGCGCGCTGAGCGAGCCCGCCACGTTCACCATCCAGCGCCTCTTGCCCGGCCCCATCGAGCGCGTCTGGGCCTATCTCACCGAGAGTGACTTGCGCCGGCAATGGATGGCCGCGGGCCAGATGGAAATGAAGGCCGGCAGCTCGTTCGAATTGGTCTGGCGTAACGACGAGCTGACGGACCCGCCTGGCCAGCGACCCGCGGGCTTTCCCGAAGAGCATCGGATGGAGGGCCGGATCACCGAACTCGATCCGCCGCGCAAGCTTTCCATCACCTGGGGAAACACCGGCGGCGTCTCCTTCTTGCTGGAGGCGAAGGGTAGCGATGTGCTGCTCACCGTCGTTCATCGCCGCCTGCCGGAACGTGCAATCCAGCTCAACATCACGGCCGGCTGGCACATACACCTCGACCTGCTGGCCGCCCGCCTGGCGGGCAAGACGCCGACCTCGTTCTGGGACGGCTGGAGCCGCCTGCGGGAAGAATACGACCGCCGCCTGCCGGTCTGATGTAACTCGCGGCGGCCATCCCTGAGGTCGCCGCCAGCAACACGAAGCAACGATGAACCGATGAAACGTGCTTGCATCCCGCAAGCCTGGTGGAGGAAGTCATGCGCAAATTGATCGCTGGAATGAAGATTTCCGTCGACGGCAAGATGGAGGGACCCGAGGGTTACGCCGATTGGGTCGATGCGTGGTCGGACGAATACGGCCTGACGCCGCAAATCGATGCCTGCCTGCTTGGCAGCGTCATGTATGCCGGCTACGAGCGCTACTGGAGCGCCATCCAGAACGAGCCCGACAAGCCGCTGCCGATGACCGGCAAGTTACCGAAGCCGGCCGAGCTCGAATGGGCCAGCTTCGCCGCGCAGACGCCGCATTATGTGCTGTCGAACACAATGACTTCGGCGGCCTGGCCAAAGACGCGCTTCGTGCGGAATTTCGAGGATATCGCTGCGCTGAAACAGCAGCCCGGCAAGGACATCTACCTTATGGGCGGCGCCCGAATAACCGCGAGCCTTATCGATGCCGGGCTGGTCGATGGACTCAGGCTGATCGTCTATCCGCTGCTCGCCGGTGACGGAAAGGCGCTGTTTGGGACGGCGAAAAATCGTCGTGGGCTCGAACTGCGCAAGGTCGAACAGCTTTCGGACGGCCGCGTTGGGCTGGTCTACGGGATCGGCTAAAGCGCGTCGCGTTCGATCGGCCTCATGCGATGCGCTTTTTGCGCGGCATGCATTAGCGCCAAGGTCAGGCAACGACGCCGCGGCAGGCCCAGGCGACATTGGCAAAGGACCTCGGGCCGTCGGGCCGGCCGGCCTCATAGGCGTCGCGCATGGCGGCGTCGGTGCGCGCCCGCTCTTCCGGGTCGAGCGTGGCCACATACTTACCGAGCGGCCCTTCGCCGGCGGCAATCGGCGCCCAGTAATCATCGAAATTTTGGTAGTCCATGCGGATCATCAACTGGGTTTCCGTAACGTCGCGGAGACCCTGTTCGACAAAGGTCCGTTTCATTTCACCCGGCTGCATCATCGGCTGCGTGCAATAGCGGGCACGCAGCTGGCGTCCGCCTTCACTGAGCACCGCCACGGTGTCGATCATCATGCGCATCCCCGGCATGCCGCCGAGATGGTCCCATACCGTCGCCGCGACGACGCCGCCCGGCCGCACGACGCGGCGCATCTCGGCGACTGCCTTGCCGGCTTCGGGCACGAAATGGAGCACGAGCAGGGCTAGGGCACGGTCGAACGCGCCATCCTCAAAGGGCAGGGCGCAGGCATCCGCCTGACGGATTTTTATCCGCGGATCGGTGTTGCGCCGGATTGCCTCCTCGACGAAAACGGCCGAAAAGTCGATCGCCGCGACCTCGCCGAGGTCAGCGGCCTTGACGAGTGCGAAGGTCAGGCTGCCGGTACCGCAACCGACGTCGAGGATGTTTTCGCCGTCGGCAAGCCCCACGAAGTCGATGAACAGCGGCGCGAGTCTTTGGCTCCAGCGGCCCATGAGCTGCTCATAGCCGGCAGCATGATGAACGTTGAAACTTGAAGTCATCGAAGCCTCCTCCCAAAGCCGTATGCTAGACTTCGGCGGCCGCTGACGAAAGCCACTTTTGGCGCGTGTTGGTTCGGCAGCCCGGAGCGCGCGAAGACATCGCCGGCCGGATTTGATGGCGCCGGCCAGCCAGCCTCCGTGGCCTCGACCACCTATTCGGCGGGCAACCCGCGGCGCTTCCATTCGCTGCGCGGCACCGGATTTCCAACACGAAAGGCAAACGACACGACTCTCGTCGCGTCCGGATCGACCTCGCAGCGAAAGCTCAGATCGTACCACTGCCCGTTGGCACGGAAGGCGGTCCTGGGAACTTGCATGATAGTGCCTTCCTTCAGCCTGAATGAACGCAAGAGGTCGGGAAAATAGGGGGGCGAGGCGCGGCGCAACTGTTCGCGCAATTCCGTGAGGCAGAGCTGACCGATCCGCACGGGGCGGGGTATATTGCCCATTGCGCTTGTCGCTATCGGATCACCGGTTGCTGCCTCCGAGAACAACGTCTTGGCTTGCTGAAGCTTCAAGGGTTTTTGCTCCTTGGCGACGTTCGCTGGCTTGGGCTTAGGCGGCGCGGATGCGCCAGGCGACGGAGCCTGGTCTTTCCCCTCGACCGCTGTCACGGCAGGTGGCTGTGCAAGATCCTGGTTACTGGGAACTTGCGGCGCTGGCGGTTGTTCCGAACCATCCTCCGCACTGTTGCCGTCCAGAGACTTGCGAGGACCGGCGTCCTTCTCACCGAATTGGAAGACAGGTCTCTGCGCGGCGACCTCACGGCTCGCCGGGGTCTCGATCTTGGCTTCCGGCTGCTTTTCCGGCTTGGGCGGTTCAGCGGGGGACGGAGGTTTGGTTTTTTCCGGCGGTTTAGGCGGCGGCACGATATCCACTGCGATGGGCTGCTCCTTCTGCGGCTGCGGGGGCGACAGCGGCAGTGCGGACAAAAGAAGCGCGGCGGCGAGCAAATGCACGACCGCGGAGGCAGGCAAGGCCCACCCGAATACCCGGCGCTGATCCCGTGTGTCGTCTCTCATCGTGACCGGTGTGTGGAATGAAATATTGGCGGCATCAAGCATCGATGCCGCCGGACGTCGAAATAACCCGTTGCGAATCGAAAGTCGGCGGCTGCAATACGGCGCGTCATCCAATCGTCTGGAGTCGGCGTCCGTGCAGGGGACCGGGCCAGCAGCGGATGCAGCAAGTCGTCATTTCAGGCGGCTAGCAGGCACGCCCTGCCGGCACGGTGTCACCGGTTGAAATCACAGGGAAACCGATAGCCCGCCGTCAACCGCGAGCACGTGCCCGTTGACGTAAGCGGCAGCGTCGGAGGCGAGAAACACCACGGCTCCGCCGAGCTCCTCAGGCTGGGCCCAGCGGCCCGCGGGGGTTCGTGCCTCGACCCATTTGGTGAAGGCCTCGTCGCGCATAAGTGCGGTGTTGAGCTCGGTGGCGAAATAGCCGGGGGCGATCGCGTTGACGGTGATGCCGTGACGGCCCAGCTCAGCGGCAGTGGAGCGTGTCAGCCCGTGCAGCCCCGCCTTTGCCGCCACATAGGCGTGAATGGTGGGACGGCCAAGGATCGCTGCGACCGATCCGGTGTTTATTATGCGCCCGAACTTGTTTGGCAGCATCAGGCGCACCGCGTCGCGCATCATGCGGAAGCAAGCCGACAGATTGACGGCAACCACATGGTTGAAATCCTCGTCCTGCCATTCGACCAGCGGTTTCCGATGCTGGATGCCGGCGTTGTTGACCAGAATATCGAGGCGGCCGTGGCGTTCGACGATTCCTTCGAGCGACGCCCTTGAGATCGCCGCGTCGGTGACATCGAACGGCAGGGCTTCTGCACCGATCCTTTCGGCGGCCGCGGAAAGGGCGGCCATGTCGCGCGCATTGACGATCACCGTCGCGCCGTTTTCCGCAAGTGCCTTGGCCATGGCAAAACCAAGACCACGCGAGGCACCCGTGACCAATGCGACACGGCCCTTGAGCGAGAACAATTCCGGCATTGAGATCCCCTGTGAAAAGGGCGGGAGTTTCCTCCCGCCCAAAAGCACTATTTGGCGACGCAAGTGTCGGCTGTCTCCGGAGTGCAGACATCGAGGCCCGTGTAGGTCGGGTCGGCCGGCGGAGCCTTGCCCTCCTTCATTTCCTTCAGCGCCATCATCGTCTTGTAGCCCATCTCGAACGGCCGCTGGCCGACCTGGCCAAGGGAGAAACCTTCCTTCATCTGGTCGATCTGTACCGGAAGCGTGTCGGCAACGACAAGGGCCAGGGCTTTCGAGGCGATCTTGTCCTTGTACGGTGCGACCGCGGCGCGGTTGGCATCGGGAATGAACTGCGGGAAGCCACCGGTTGGGACGAATGCGTCGAGGTTCGGGTTTTTCGCCATGATATCCTCGAACTGTTGCACCGAAAGCGGGAAATCATCGTTGGTGTAGAGCGGACAGCCTTCGATTTCGGTCCAGCCGTTCTGGCCCGTCAGCCGATCCCCGGGCGAGGCCGCCGATTTGGTGCCCGAAAGTGTATCGCGAATGCCCTGCATGCGCTCGTTGTGGTTGGCCGCCGCGGCGCCGCCGGACTGGATGCAGATCGTGCCGCCTTTGGGCTTGATCTGCATGACAAGCTTGGCGAGGTTCTCGCCGATCTCATAATTGTGCGTGCCGATATAGGCAACGCGCAGATCCTTGTTTTCGGGCAGGAGATCGGAATCCCAGGTGAGGACCGGGATGCCGGCTTCCTTGGCGGCCTGCAGCGCAACCGCCATCGCCGCGGCGTTCGATGGCGACACGGCGATGCCGTCCACCTTCTTGGCCACGAGATCCTGTACGATCTGTACCTGCTCGTCGCCGCCGCCATGCTCGCCGGGGCCAATATACATGCACTCCACGGCGCCATTGGATTCGGCTTCGGCCTTCTTGCAGCCGTCGCGTGCCTGGTCGAAGAAAGGATTGTTCATGTTCTTCGGCACCAGGGCGAAGGTGTATTTCGCCTGGGCGCCGGAAACGGCGAGCACCATTGCGCCAAGCGCCACGGCGGCCGTCAGCAGATGTTTTTTCATGTGACGTTCTCCTCCTGGGTGTGATCCCGCAAGCCTCCCGCCGGCGGGTTTCTAGCGGCGTTTTTTGGGCATCAAGACTGCCAGCGACGCGGCGAGAATCGATTTGCCGCCGGTTTGCATGCCCAAAAGAACCGCAAGAACGATGAAGGCGCCGACGAAGGCACCCTGCCAATTTGAATCGATACCGGCCATCAGCAGCGCATTCCTGATCACCTCGAGGAAGGCCGAACCGATGATCGCACCGAAGGCCGTGCCGGCGCCGCCCATGAGGCTGGCGCCGCCAATGACTGTCGCGGCGATAACGCGCAGCTCGTAGCCCTGGCCCATGGCATTGATGGCCGAGCCGTTGTAGCCGAGGAGCAGGAGCGAGGCGAGCGCGGCGGTGAAAGCCGAGAAGAGATAGGCCTGGAATTTAATCCAATTGACCGGAACGCCGGTGAGCCGTGCCGCCTCCTCATTGCCGCCGATGGCGAAGAGATGCCGGGCCCAGGCTGTGAAGTTGAATACGAAGCCGACAATCAGGGCCAAGATCACCATGGTCCAGAATTGTGACGACAGTTCTGGTATCCAATGCGGTGCCCAGTCGTTCGGACCATGCCGCGGCCATTTCCACTGACCGATTGCCTTCACGATCGGAGCATCGGGCCCGAACTGGTAGAGCATCTGGTTGGCCGAGAATACGACCGCCAGCGAGCGCGCGACGGACAGCATACCGAGGGTGACCACAAAGGACGGCATCCCGACATAGGCGACAAAGAATCCGTTGACCGCGCCACAGGCCAGACCGGAGAAAAGGCCCATGGCGAAGGCGACGTACCAGGGATAATGCCAGGTGAGGAACAGGCCGGCGACGATGACCACGAGACCCATGACGGAGCCGACCGACAGATCGATACCGCCGGTGATGATGACGATCGTCATGCCAAGTGCCATGATGCCGAAAGGTGCGAAGTTGCGCGTCACATTGGCGACGTTTTCAGAGGTGCCGAAGCTCGGCTCCATCGCAGTCATCAACATGACGAGCGCGATGAGCGCGATCGTCACCCAGAAGGGCTGACTTGAAATCACACGTTGGAGAACTGTTTTTTCCTTGGTCGGGACGAAATCCGACATGGCCGGCCGGCCATGTTCTTCGACTGAGCCCTGAACGCCAACTGACTCCTGAACACTATTCGCCACGGATGGCCCCCGTTATCAGTCCAGTGATTTCCTCGGGCGATGTTTTGTCGGCCGGCTTGTCGGCAACTTTCGAGCCCCGCCTGAGGACGATAATGCGATCTGCCACGGCGAACACGTCAGGCATTCGGTGACTGATCAGCATGACGCCGACTCCTTGTGCTTTGAGGCGTCGGATCAGTTCGAGTACTTCCGCAACCTGGCGCACGGAGATGGCGGCCGTTGGTTCGTCCATCAGCACCAGCTTGGCATTTGAAAGCCGGGTCCGCGCGATGGCGACCGCCTGGCGCTGCCCACCCGACATCTTCCTGACGAGGTCGCGCGGCCGGGTTTCCGATTTGAGTTCCTTGAACAGCGCTGCCGAGCGATCGATCATCGCCTGCTTGTCAAGAATCCTGATCGGCCAGAAGCCTTTCTTGATCTCGCGCCCCAGAAAGACGTTCTGCGCGGCCGTCAGATTATCGGCGAGCGCCAGGTCCTGATAAACAACTTCGATCCCCTTGGCGCGGGCCTGCACGGGCTGGTGGAAGTGGCACACCTCGCCCTCGACTACAATTTCGCCGTCGCTCGGAGGAAAATTCCCGGCCACAGTCTTGACTATCGTCGACTTGCCGGCCCCGTTGTCCCCCATCAGACCAACGACTTCGCCTCGCTCCACCTGGAAGCTGACGTCAGTCAGGGCCTGGATAGCCCCGAAATTCTTGGAGACGTGGCAAACCTCAAGCACCGGCATCGCGGTCCTCCCGGGACAACATTTATCGGTCTTGTCCCTGGTCAATGCACAGCAGCTAATCAGCGAAACGTATTCAACACAATAATTTATTAGGTCAGGCCTTCCGGCCGTAACGCGCCTCGTCCGAGTGTGACTTGTAGCTGCTGCAGAGCACCGAGGCGCTCGGCCGATCCTTACAACAGTCACCAGGCGATCCTCATGCTTGCGCCGCTTCATATCCGTTTCGGGTGAAATGAGTGGGCATTTTTCGAGCGGTGCCAACGCCTCGGGGATGGAGCGCGGCAGAACACGTCATTCAAACACACGAGGACAGTGGCCAAGCCTGTCCCTAGCGTGCGTCGGCCAGAGCGCACGTCAGGAGATGAACCCGCATTCGGGGGAGGCGAGGGTCAAGTGTTGAAAGTCCGCTCCTTAACGGCGCTGCACGAGAGGGATATTCGGTCATGAATTTCAAAGGTTTGATCAAGCGTGCCGAGACTGTGGAGAGAGCGTTCAAGGAGCTCGAAACCGATTTGGCGGATGCGTTTAGCGAATGTCTCAACGTGGACGATCAGTCGCCATTGAACGACGTCACTGTTCCGGATGAGACTGTGTCGGATGAGAATCTCCCGGCAACGGATGACAGCTCGCAGCTCGAGGCCAATGCGGACGCCTTCGAGACCGCACGACGGCTGTCCCCCCATACGCAAACCCGGCTGGCTGCCTTAAGTGCGGTCGATGGGCTCTTTCACGACGCGCAGGAGTATCTGGGGGAGATCAATGCGAAACTGTCGGAGATCGCGACCTCGCATCATCTGACAGGCGAATTCCTGAAACTCCTCCACGGCGACATTCTTCGCGCCAACGAATTGGAGCTGGCAAATACCGGCCTGACCGCGCAGCAAAGAGTGCTGTCCGAACAGCTCCACGAAGCGACCAGAAAGCAGCGCGAGCGCGACAGCGCTATCGAGGCCCTGCAGCAGCACGAGGCGAGCCTTGTCGAGGACAAGGAAGCACTTCGCGGCGCGCTGGCTGCGGCAAGGCTGGAACTCGTCGTTGCAGGCAATGCAAGCGCAAAACGCGAGGCCGAGTTCGGCGAGCTTGTCAAAACGCTCTCGGCCAGAGCGGTCGAGGCCAACAGACGCTCACGCGAGAACGAGATGCTGCGGGAGAAACATGTCAGCCTGTCGATCGACCTCGACAAGGCGCTGAAACGGGAGGCCGAGGCCCGGCACAGGCTGGACGAACTCTCGACTGTCCATGCCAATGATGCCGCGCAGGTTTCGGAACTGCTGGCCGCGCTTGGCAAGAGCGAGAAAGAGGAGATGCGGCTGCAGAAATCGCTCGATATGGCGCAGGCAAAGCTATCGGAAATAACGGAAGCGGCCCGCCTCAGGGACGGTGACCGGGAAGCCGAGCTTGCACGCAGTATTGCGGAGATGACCGGCTTGCGTTCTGAAATCGAGGACCTTCGATCGCGGCTGGAAGCCGCCTCCAACCACAACAGCGAAGCCGCCAGCGAGATCGCCAGGCTCAAGGCTCAAGCGAGCGACGCGGTGGCCGAAAAGCAAATTGTCGAGCAAAAATTGTCTGCTCTCATGAAAGAGAGCGAAAGCGACAAGATGAACCTTTCCGCAATCAGCGCGAATTTTTCGCAGCTTTCCCTGCAGCAGGCTTCCGAACAGATACAATTCGACGTCCAGAGGCAGGAATGCGAGGATCTGCGAGCCGAAGTCGCGTCGCTTCAAGCCCGGGTCAAGGAACTGTTGCCCTATGAGCGGCTCCACAAGGCCACCAACGCCAGACCGCGTGAAGACGGCGTGGTCGAGATCACCGCCGCGGTGGCGGAGAAGGCCCGCGCCAGCAGGCGGCGCCTTCGCCTGCGCGCTGCTTCGTAGCTCAGGCGCGGCTGTCTGAATTTCGACTGGTGCGAAGCGAACATCCGTCGATGGAAGCGATCCTTGGGGCTGGCCTCCCCTGCGTCAGGCTGCAATAGTGCACGCCGGTGAGGCGGAGGGGGCTGAGCATGCGGCTATTCACAAACCGGAATCACCTCCGGTGGAGGATGTTGGCCTTCATCGCCGTCATTACGCTTTCGCCGAAGCGGCGTCGGCCGACACCATTACACCCGACAGGATCGCCGCGGCCATTGCGAAGCTCGAATTACTGGCCGAAGGCGTCGTCGCGGATGGTAGCGTACCTGGTCTCGCCATCGGTGTCGTGCACGGCGACGAGGTGATCTTCCTCAAGGGTTTTGGGCATCGCGAGGCCGGCAAGCCGGAGGCCGTCGACGCCGACACGGTGTTCCAGATCGCCTCGCTCTCCAAGCCTGTCTCCGCCACGGTCGTGGCGGCGCTGGTCAGCGGGGGGATCGCTTCGTGGGATTCGAAGATCGCCGACCTCGATCCGGCTTTCCGGCTCGCCCAGCCCTATCCGACCAGCGAACTCACGGTCCGCGACCTGTTTGCGCACCGCAGCGGGCTTCCCGGCACCGCCGGCGACGACCTCGAGGACATCGGCTATGACCGCGCGGAGATCCTGCGCCGGCTGCGGTTCGTGTCGCCGTCATCGAGCTTTCGTGCGGGCTATTCCTACAGCAATTTCGGACTGACCGAGGGTGCCGTCGCGGCCGCGAAGCCGACGGGCAAATCGTGGGAAGAGGTCGCCGAAGAGAAGCTCTACCGTCCGCTTGGAATGGCCTCGACCAGCTCCCGTCATTCGGGCTTCATCAAGCACGCCAACCGCGCCGAGCTCCACGCCAAAATCGATGGCGCCTGGACCGCGAAGGTCCAGCGCTATCCGGATGCGCAGGCGCCAGCAGGCGGCGTCAGCTCCACCGCACGCGACCTCTCGCAATGGATGCGCCTTGTGCTCGGCAACGGGGTCTATGCCGGCAAGAGACTCATTGCCGCCGATGCGCTGGAACAGACACATATTCCCTTGATGGTTCGCGGCAAGAACCCCGTCTCCGGAGGCGAGGCCTTCTACGGCCTCGGCTGGAATATCGAATTCGGCCGGCACGGGCTGATCTGGGGTCATGCGGGCGCCTTCAGCACCGGCGCACGCAGTCTGGTGATGCTCTTCCCCGAGGAGAAGCTTGGCATCGTCGTCATCGCCAACGCCTTTCCGACAGGCGTGCCGGACGGGCTGTCCGACAGCTTCGCCGATCTCGTCTTCGACGGAACGCTGGGCAAGGATAAGATAAAGGCATGGAATGATATCTATGCGAGCATGTTCGGCCCGGTGATTGCGGCGGCCAAGGCCACCTATGCCGCGCCGCCTTCTCCAGCAAGTCCGGCCGAGCCGGCCAGTGCCTATGCAGGCCGTTACTTCAACGACTTCTTCGGCGAAGCTATTGTGTCGGGCGAAGGAGACGCTCTTGTCCTTAAGGTCGGGCCTGCCGGTGCGCGGTCTTATCCACTGAAGCATTTCAACCGCGACCTCTTCGTGACCTTCCCCGATGCCGAGATGCCGGACAGGCCTTCGGCTGTCAGCTTTGCCCTCGGCCCCGACGGCAAGGCGTCGGCCATGACCGTTGATTTTCTCAACGACAATCATCTCGGTACGCTGCAGCGCGTGGGGGATTAGCCACCGGCGGTGAGGGAGCCTATGCCGGGCCGAACTGAAGCAATTTGAAGCAATTGTCGCTTCCCGACTTCAACTGCGTCAGGAAGGGTTTCGACCGGTCGAGCCATTCCTGGTGCGATCTGGCATCGGGTTCGATCTCATTGGCCGGTGCAAGCTTGACGAAGTCGCGCCCCTTGCTGAAAAGCCAGCACGCGCGGCCAAGAAACCGCCTGCTGCGCTGGCGCAGCAGATCGGCATCATAAAAGACGTCGAGCACCTCCTGCTTGATCTTCCGCTCCTTTTCGGGATTGGCAATCGCAACCTCGATCGGCTCGCCGCCGATCGCATCCTGCAGGTCCTTGTAATCCAGGGCGATCTGGGTAGTGGCATATTTGATGTCGCTCTCGTCCCGGACGATGTTGAACCAAAGCATTGGGTTGAGCTCGTTGACGACGAACGATGCTTCGAAATCGCGCGACAGATTCAGGATATCGAACCCCTGAACATCGACGTCGCGCTCGACCAGAAGGATCTGCGAAACCTGCTTGGCGAGCGCCGTTCCGTGGGCGCTGACGGCGGCATTGTTTCCACCGAGTTCCGGACTGACATAGGCGCCGCCATCATCCAGCAGCTCATCGAATTCGCCGAGGGCCTCCACGACAGCGCTGTCGCGGGCAACACGCGCCGCCAGTTTGGCGAGAACCTGCTGGAGCTCCGTTTCGCGTTTGCGCTGGTCCTGATAGTTCTGCTGGAAAAAGAAGATGAACAGGGACACGCCAATCCCGATCAGGATCACGCCCAGCTGCGAAAAGATATTGCGATAATATTCCAGCAGCTTTTCACGATGGCGTACGTCGTCACGCACACTGTGCGCCACGCGAAGATTGACGATCAGCGAAACGACCAGGAGCCCGGCGCCGACCAGGATCAGGCCGCCGATCAGCAGGTAGCCATGGCGTGAGTTGAAGTCCATTCCTTTGCCGCGCTCCCGAAACCCCAGACAGCGCAGACTAATACCATTCCGCCTCAACACCTACGATCATCCCCACCATTCGGCCACTGTTCTTACAGCCAGGACTACGCTCGCCATCCGCCTCGTTTCGTGGCGGTCTTCTCGCAGCCGGATTCAGGCCGCGTGCTTGGAACCAATGACGGGCGAGACTGTTCAGCTATGACTTTGATACGACGCCGACGTGCCCGGCCGGCTGGGCATGCGGCGATCTTGAGGAGTTCTCATCATGAAGATTTCGTCCAGATTTCGTTCAGTCGCAGTTGCCGTCATCGCTGCGGCGGCAGTTAGCTTTGCCAGCGTCGCGCATGCCGACAGCGGTACGATCCGCTTCGCCGTCTACAAGGCGGCCTTTTTCATCGGCGGCTCCGGAGGCGAGGGCACACTGACCTTCCATGGTCGCCGATATCCCATCTCGGTCGGCGGCATCTCGGGCGGCCTCGCCTTCGGCGCCTCCAAGACCTATTTCAAAGGTACCGTGCGCCACATACGCCGCGCCCGGGATGTGACGGGGGTGTACGGTGCAGCGGGCGGTGGCGGCGCGCTCGGCAAAGGAGCCCAGGTGATCGTCATGACCAATGACAAGGGCGCCCAACTCGAACTCACGGGCAGGCAGGTAGGCCTGCAAGTCAATGCCGATCTCAGCGGTATGAGCATCTCGCTGAAATAAGGACAGTCACTGCATTCGTTATTCCTTGGATGGGTCGGATTTGGCCGCTCCAAACCGCAGCCCATCCATCAGCAGCGACACCAATCGGCGCGAGCGGTCGCGCCAGTCCTTGGTGTCCGGGGCCGAATAGATGCCGCCCAGCGCATGCAGCACGTCGGAGGCATCGACATCGCCGCGGATCGAGCCGTCGGCGACCGCGGCATCTATCAGCCGCCGCAAGGCGAGCGTCACCCTGCCGGAAACATCGGAGAACAAGGTTGAGTTGGTCGTGAGCAGGATGCGCAGGCTTGTCGACAGCCCGCGCTTGGTGGCGATGTAGTCGACGAAGCGCTGCATCCATTGTTCGAGCGCCATGTCGGGCGCATGATCGCGGGCGAGTTCGTCGGCCGCCTGGCACAGTCCTTCCACTTCGCGCCGATAAACCACCTCGACCAGGTGCTCGCGGGTTGGGAAATGCCGGTAGAGCGTGCCGATGCCGACGCCGGCCTGGCGCGCAATCTCCTCCAGCGAGGCATCGACGCCTTGCGCGGCAAAGGCTTTTGCCGCGACCTCGACCAGCGCATCGCGGTTGCGCTGCGCGTCGGCGCGCAGCGGTTTTGCAACGGCGGCTTCGGTTTTGTCTCCAGAAATGACGGGCGGCTCCGCGGCCAATTTTTTCTCCAGTGCTGATCCGAAGCATACCCGGATAGGCAGGCCCCGTTTCAAGAACGCAGACGCTTCCACCTTCGTTACGTCTCCGACAAATATAATCGCAAGTAAATATAATCACAGGATCGAGTCTGGGCCGGCGTTCCGGCAGGCGAGGCATCTTGCCCGCCTCCGGTGCACGGCCGGTGGATGACGACGGAGGATATTTCCTCGCGGCCGGCACTCCTCATCTGTTCGGCCGATGCCGTGGGGCAAAAATGAGCCCACGTTGAGCACGATCCCCTCAGGATCATTGGACTGTCCTGCCCCTACAGACAGTTCAGAGAGCACCACCGGCTTGGGCCGGTGGTGCTTTTTTGTCTCCAGGCATGACGGCTGGCTGCCCTGCCAATTTTCTCCAATTTCGATCAATTTCGATCCGGGGCTTGAACAGGGCAGGGCAGGCCCTTAGGTAATAAACGGAGGCGCCTCCGATTGTGGAGCGCCTTTCTCATGTAATCACGGGATCGGGTATGTCACGTCTTTCGACCTCGCAAGCCGCAGCCCTCCCTGAGGTCGCACCAAGTCAGGCAGACCCCCTCTGCCCTGCCGGGCATTTCCCCCAAGGGGTAGATAGCCTTCACCTAGCCATAAGCTGACCTTGCCGCTCGCCGGCCGGGCACCAGATCATCCCCTCCCGCGTCAAGCAACTGGAGCCAGACGCCCCATGACAAGCAAAACCCGAACTCCAATCCAACTTCGAATCAACGGACATCGACATGAGCTGGAGGTCGAACCGCGCGTTACCCTGCTCGACGCCTTGCGCGACCATCTCGGCCTGACCGGCACCAAGAAGGGCTGCGACCAGGGCCAGTGCGGCGCCTGCACCGTTCATATCGACGGCCAGCGCGTGCTGGCCTGCCTGACGCTTGCCACTCAGGCTGAAAGCAGGGACATCACCACCATCGAAGGGCTTGCCGGGGAGGATGGCACGCTGCATGCGGTGCAGGCCGCCTTCCTCGAACAGGATGCCTTCCAGTGCGGCTATTGCACGCCGGGCCAGATCATGTCGGCGGTCGCCTGCATTCGCGAAGGCCATGCCGGCTCGGATGAGGAGATCCGCGAATACATGGCCGGCAATCTCTGCCGCTGCGGCGCCTATCCGCATATCATCGCCGCCGTGCGCCAGGCGGCCGTGGAGGCCGCGTCATGAGGGACTTTTCGTATCTCCGCGCCGGCTCCGTCGATGCAGCCCGTGAGGCAGCAGCACTTCCCGGTGCCATGCTTTTGGCCGGCGGCACGACGCTTGTCGATCTCGCGAAATGCGGCGTTGCCGAACCCGAGACCGTGGTCGACATCACCCATCTCAAGGGACTGGACACGATTGCCGTTGATGAGCGGGGCGCCACGATCGGCGCGCTGGCCAGGATGAGCCGCGTCGCCGACCATGCCGATATCAAGAGTCGGTTCCCCGCAGTCTCGGAAGCATTGTGGCAGGCGGCGTCGGCTCAGCTGCGCAACATGGCGACGATCGGCGGCAATCTGATGCAGCGTACGCGCTGCCCCTATTTCCGCGATCCGGCGAATTTTCCCGCTTGCAACAAGCGCTCGCCCGGCAGCGGCTGCTCGGCGATCGGCGGCGTCACCCGCGGCCATGCCGTGCTCGGCACCAGCGAGGCCTGCATCGCCACCTATCCCGGCGACCTGGCGGTTGCACTCGTCGCCTTCGACGCGATTGTCCATCTCGGCGACCGTCAGGTCGCCGTCGATGATTTTTTCCTGTTGCCTGGCAGCACGCCCGAAAGGGAACATGCGATCGAGCCCGGCGAGATGATCACCGCGATCAGCATTCCCGCTTCGGCCGCCGCCCGCCGCTCGACCTATCTCAAGGTCCGCGACCGCCAGTCCTATGAATTCGCCGCGGCAAGTGCTGCGGTCGGCATTGAATTCGAAGCCGACGGAAGGACAATTCGCGATCTGCGCGTCGCGCTTGGCGGCGTCGCCACCAAGCCATGGCGCGCCCGTGCCGTCGAAGAGGCGCTGAACGGCAAAGTGCTCGAGCCGGAGGTCGTCAGGCAAGCCAGCCTGCTCGCCGTCGAGGGCGCCGTCGACCATGGCGCCAACCATTACAAGATCGAACTGGCGCCGCGCGTCGTCGCCCGCGCCATCCTCAAAATGGGAGAAACGGCATGACCGTTCACGAGTTGAGAACAAGACCCGGCGATGCCAAACGCGGCGACGCTTCGGACGGTGCCGTCCTCGCCGATCAGGTCGGCGGCCGGCTGTCGCGCGTCGACGGCCCGGCCAAGATCACCGGTGCCGCCAAATACGCCGTCGAGCAGCAGCTCGAGGGGCTTACCCATGCGGTGCTGGTCGAGAGCACCATTGCCGCCGGCCGGGTGCGTTCGATCGACACGACCGCGGCCAAGGCGTCGCCCGGCGTGCTGCTGGTGCTGACGCCCGACAACATCCTGCCGCTGAGAACCGCAACGGACTGGCTGGGCACGCCGCCGCCGGACGTCGCCTATTGCCCGCTGGCGCGCGACATCACCTTCAGCGGCCAGCATGTCGCGGCGGTGGTGGCAGAGAGATTCGAGCAGGCGGTCGCCGCCGCGAGGCTGGTCAAGATCGCCTATGACGAGGCGCCGGCGATCGTCGACCTCAGCGATCCAAAGGCCGGCGACGGCATCCCGGTCGATGCGATGACCAAGGAATGGGGCGAGGCGGACACAGCGTTCGCCTCGGCTCCGGTCAGGATCTGCAACGCCTACAACACGCCGCGCGAATACCAGGCGCCGATGGAGCCGCATGGCCTGATCGCAAAGTGGCAGGGCGACCAGCTGACGGTCTGGGAGCCGAGCCAATGGCTCGACGGCATGGCGCGGACCTATGCCGAATGGTTCGGCGTGCCGTTCGAGAATGTACGACTGGTCTCGCCCTATATTGGCGGCGGCTTCGGCTCCAAGGCGTTTGCCTATGGCTACGGCGCTGTAGCGGCAGTCGCCGCGAAAATGCTGGGACGGCCGGTGAAGCTGGCGGTCACCAGGCCGCAGACCTTCACCGCCTATGGCGGACGGGCGGCGACGCGCCAGACCGTGGCGCTCGGCGCCAACGCTGAGGGTCAGATCCAGTCGATCGTGCATCGCGGCGTCAACGAGACCTCGGTCGACGGCATGTGGGTCGAGCCGCTCGGCTCGGTCACCTCGGTCATGTACGCGACGCCGAATTTCTCGTCGCGGCAGAACGTCGTGCGGGTCAACACGGTGGTGCCGGGGGCATTGCGCGCGCCGGGCGAGAACCCGAGCGCCTTCGGCATCGAAAGCGCCATCGACGAGCTCGCCTATGAGGTCGGTATCGATCCGCTGGAAATCCGGCTCAGGAACTATGCCGAGCAGGACCCGCATGCGAAGAAGCCGTGGTCGACACGGCAGCTGCGTGAGGCCTTCGCGGCCGGCGCCGAAGCCTTTGGCTGGTCGAAGCGGAACCCCCGGCCGCGTTCGATGCGCGACGGCAACCAGCTGATCGGCTGGGGTGTCGCGGCAGGCACCTACCCGGTGCGGCGCGCCTATGGCGAGGCGGTCGTGCGCATTCTCGCCGACGGCTCGGTCGAGGTCGAAAGCTCATCGATCGACATGGGGCAGGGCACCTACACGATCCTGGCGCAGACCGCCGCCGAGGTGGTGGGCGTGCCGGCGGAAAACGTCGTCGTCAAGCTTGGCGATTCCCGCTATGCCCGTGCCGGCGTCACCGGCGGTTCGCGGCTGGCCGGGGTGATGACCGGTGCCGTCCACAAGGCGGCGAGTGCCGCGCTCGACCAACTGATCGGGCTCGCCATCAGCGATCCGGCTTCGCCGTTCCATGCACTGCAGGCCAACACGCTCGTCGTCGCCAATGGCCGCATCGCTTCACCGCGCGGCAACGGCCCTGAAGTTTCCATCGCCGAACTGCTCAGCAGCGTCGGGCGCGAGCATATCGAGGCGAAGGGCGACACCATGCCGGCCAATTCGACGGTCGAGGACCGCTACAAGAACTACACCACCATAGCCATGGCGCTGCCACACACCGAGGGCGACTATTCCCGCCACAGCTGGTGCGCGCATTTCATCGAAGTCCGCGTCGACGAGGACTTTGGCACGGTTCGTGTGTCGCGTGTGGTGTCGGCGCTGGATTCGGGCCGGCTCTACAACCCCAAGCTCGCCGAAAGCCAGTGGAAGGGCGGCATCATCATGGGCATCGGCCAGGCGCTGCTCGAGGAAGGCATCGTCGACCGCCGGCATGGGCGCATCGTCAACAACAACCTCGCCGACTATCTCATCGCCACCAATGCGGACATTCCCGACATCGAGGTGATCTCGGTCGGTATTCCCGATCCGCATTCCTCGGTGCTGGGCGGCAAGGGGGTCGGCGAGCTGGGCATCGTCGGCGTGGCGCCGGCGATCGCCAACGCGGTATTCCACGCCACCGGGAAACGGGTGCGGGATCTGCCGATCACGCTGGAGAAGCTGATTTAGGCGGAGGTTGGGACTGTCCGCGCGTTGGCGATTGGCGAAAGCCGAGGTGACGACCGATCTCCCCACGAGAGGGGAGATCGGCAGCTTCAACGCTCTGCCTTTTTCAGGCTCACCACGACAGACTGAACGCAAGCTTGCCGAAATGCCGGCCGCCGGCTGCCATATGGGCGTAGGCCTCGGTCGCCTGGTGCTGGCCGTAGACCGTGTCGATGACCGGATCGATACGGGCGGCGCCGATGGCGCGCGCCGCGTCGCGCAGGTCGGATACCGAACCGGTGTTGTTGCCCACAACCTTGAGTGCCTTGATGATGATCGGCAGCAGGTTCGTGGTGGCCTCGGCGCCGGTGACGAAGCCGATGGCGAACACCGTGCCGCCGGGCGCCGCGGCATTGATAGAGCGGGCGAAGGTCGCCGCGCCGCCGGTTTCGACGATCAGGTCGGCGCCGAGCCCGTCGGTCAATTCGAGCACCTTGGCGTCCCAGTCCGTTGTTTCGCGGTAGTTGATGAGGTGATCGGCACCCAAAGCCTTGGCGCGGGCCAGCTTTTCGTCCGACGACGAGGTGATGATGACCGTGGCGCCGGCTGCCTTGGCCAGCTGCAGGGTCAGGATCGAGACACCGCCGGTACCGAGCAGGACGACGACCGACCCCGGCCCGGCATCGGCGGCGCGAAGCGCATTCCACGCGGTGGTGCCGGCGATCGGCAGCGTCGCTGCCGCTTCGAAGGACAGATGCGCCGGCATCGGCACAACGGCATTGGCCGGCAGCGCGACGTATTCGGCGAGCGAGCCGGGCAGCGTCAGCCCGCGCATCTCTCTGGTCTCATAAGGCCGCGGACGGCCGCCGATCCAGCGCGGTTTTGCATGGGCGATGACGCGGTCGTTGATGGCGAGCCTCGACACGCCCTCGCCGATGCCGACGATCTCGCCGGCGCCGTCGACGACGGGAATGAGCGGAAAGCTCGGACCTGGATAGTTGCCGCTCGCTATTGCGACATCGACAAAATTGAGGCTTGCGGCGCGCAGGCGGATCAGCACTTCGCCGCGCTGCGGTTCAGGCGTGGGAACGGTGGCCGCGCGAAACGCGTCCAGTCTCGGGGCAGTCAGTTCGATCGCTTTCATGTCTCACTCCGGTTGATGGCCGATTGACGGGCCGGGATTGAGTGAAACTAGCTGCTGCGCTATTGGTATATAATCCTTGGCTTTTACATTTGAGCTCTGCGCCTGATGCAGCAATCGCACGAACCGGCAGCATTGGTCGAAATGGCCGCCTTCGCGGCAATCGCCGAAGCACGCTCCTTCACCAAGGCGGCTGCTCGCATCGGCCGCGACGCGACGATCCTGTCGCGGCGCCTTGCCTCGCTGGAAGAGCGGTTGGGCGTGCGCCTGCTGCACCGGACGACGCGAAGCGTGTCGCTGACCGAGGCGGGTTCGGAATTTCTCGTCCGCGTCCGCGCCATCCTGGCTGCGGTCGACGAGGCCGAGGCTGCCGCGTCGGCGCATGCCGGCGGCGGGCCGCGCGGCGTGCTGCGGCTGGCGCTGCCCGGCTCGTTCGGGCGCATGTGGATCGGCCCGCTGCTGCCCCAGTTTCTCGCCGAATTTCCCGACGTTCGTATCGAGGCCGAGTTCTCCAACCGCTTCGTCGATCTCGTCGCCGAGAATTTCGATGTCGCCGTGCGTCTCGGCGCGCTGGAGGATTCGCGGCTGGTGGCGCGCAAGGTCGCGACACGGCGGCGGCTGCTGTGCGCCGCGCCGTCCTACCTCGCCCGCCGGGGCACGCCGACTGCGCCGGAGGCACTGCTGGAACACAGTTGCCTGGGCTTCTCGGGTTTCCAGACCTTTCCGGCCTGGGAGATGACCGACAGCACGGGTCGCCGCGTCAGTATCGAGGTCTCCGGGCCGCTGGTCACTGACGACGCCGAGGTGCTGGTCGAAGCCGCCGTGCAAGGCGCCGGACTGATGATGAGCACGGATTGGCTGGTCGGACGCGAGCTCGCCGACGGCCGGCTGGTGCCAGTGCTGGAGGACTGGACACTCGCCGATGAGGGCGCCGTCTATGTCGTCATGCCTTCGGCCAAGGGGCAAGCCGCCAAGACACGTGCCTTCGCCGACTGGATCGGCAAACGCTTTGCGCCGGTCCCGCCGTGGCGGAGGTGAGGGTGCTGATCTCCCCCTCGAGGGCCCCTCGAGGGGGGAGATCACGCGCTCAGCCGCCTCCGCCTCCACCACCCTGCTTGATAAAATGACCGAGCAGATCCATCGGCACCGGAAACACGACCGTCGACGAGCGCTCACCGGCGATGTCATGGAGAGCCTCGAAATAGCGTAGCTGCATGGCCTGCGGTGCTTCGGCCAGCATCTTGCCGGCCTCGACGAGCTTTGCCGCCGCCTGCTGTTCGCCGTCGGCATTGATCACTTTCGCACGCCGCAGCCGTTCCGCCTCGGCCTGCTTGGCGATGGCGCGGACCATGTTCTCGTTGAGGTCGACGTGCTTGATCTCGACATCGGAGACCTTGATGCCCCAGGCATCGGTGCGCTGGTCGAGAATCTCCTGGATATCGCTGTTGAGCTTGTCACGTTCGGCCAGCATTTCATCGAGCTCATGCTTGCCGAGCACCGAGCGCAACGTGGTCTGTGCCAGCTGGTTGGTGGCGGTCATGAAGTCTTCAACCTGGATCACCGCCCGCTCGGCGTCGACGATACGAAAATACAGCACCGCGTTGACCTTCACCGAGACGTTGTCGCGCGAGATCACGTCCTGCGGCGGGACGTCCTGGACCACCACTCGCAGGTCGACCTTCACCATCTGCTGCACGAAGGGGATGAGGATGATAAGGCCGGGGCCCTTGACCCCGGTGAAGCGGCCGAGGGTGAAGACCACGCCGCGCTCATATTCCCGCAGGATGCGAATGGCCGCGGATAGGAACATGACCACGACGAGCGCTGCTGCCAGATAGGCCACATAACCGATGATCATTGCCTTGCTCCATCGCTTCTCACATTGCGGCGCCGTATCGTCAGCACAAGATCCCTGACATCGGCCACCTCGACGCTGTCGCCCACTGCAAGCGGTTCGTCGGCTTTTGCCCGCCAGCGCTCGCCCCGGGCGAGCACGTGGCCCTCGCTGCCGTGCCAGTCGAGGACCTCCGCCGGCAGCCCCTGCATGGCCTGTGCGCCAACACGCGGAACGTTCTTGCGGACCGCCCACAGATAGCTGCCGGTCAGCAGCGCCAGGCCGAGCGTCAGGGCGGCGGCGGTGCCGATAACGGCCCACGACATCTCGAAGCCGGGCCCCTCGATCCTGAGCAGCATGGCTGCGCCCAGCAGAAACGCAGCCACGCCTCCCAGCCCAAGGACCACAGTCGGGTTCAAGGCTTCGACGACCAGGAAGATGATGCCAAGCAGCATCAAGGCAAGGCCGGCATAGCTGATCGGCAGGAGATTGAGCGCATAGAGTCCGAGCAGTAGGCAAATCGTGCCGATCACGCCGGGCGCGACAGCGCCCGGGCTCGTGAATTCGAAGACGAGGCCATAGACGCCGACCAGCATCAGGATGACGGCGATGTTCGGATCCGTGATCACGGCGAGAAGCCGGATGAGCCAGCCTGGCTCGAGCGTTTCGACCGGCAGTCCTTTCGTCGCCATTGCCTCTTTTTTGCCGGCGATCTCGACGGTCCGGCCGTCGGCCAGTTGAAGCAGTTCGGTGGTGTCGCGGGCGACGAAGTCGATGACATGCTGCTGCAGCGCCGCGCCGGCCGACAGGCTGGCCGCCTCGCGCACGGCCTTTTCTCCCCATTCGGCATTGCGCCCGCGCAATTCAGCCAGGCTGCGGATCAGGGCAACGGCGTCGTTCGTCGCCTTGGCGATCATCGCATCGCCCGCGGGTGCGTTCTTCTTGTCCTTGTCCGCCTCGGGGCCATCGTTCTTGCCGCCGTCGGGAAACGATGGCAGCGGCCCGCCCATCTCGATCGGCGTTGCCGCGCCCAGATTGGTGCCGGGCGCCATCGCCGCTACATGGGTGGCGTAGAGGATATAGGTTCCGGCGCTCGCCGCATGCCCGCCGGCGGGTGCGACATAGCCGATGACGGGAACCGGCGAGGCGAGAATGCCGGCGACCATCTCGCGCATGCTGGTGACCAGCCCGCCGGGCGTGTCCATCTGCAGGATGAGAGCCTGGGCATTTCGGTCCGCGGCCACCGCCAGCGCTTCCTCGAGCTGCCTGGCACTCGCCGGACCGATGGCGCCGTCTATCTCGACGCGCAGCACAATTTTCTCCCGGCCGTCCGCCTCTCCGGTTGCGGAAGAGGGACAAACGGCCGCAACAGCCACGAAAGCCGCGGCAAGCAGGACCGCACGCGCGAGTTTCACGCTCAAAGCTCCACATCTAGGAATATGGGCTGGATTTTGCCGAAATCCATGACGCGGCGCGCGGCGGGTGACGCATCGCACGGTCCTGCTGAATGTCGGCCTGCTCAGCGGCGGCTACGGCACCGAGGAGCTCCGCCAATCGGGCGCGTTTCGCGTCTATGAAGATTCCGACGACATGCCGACGAAGTCGGCGGCCGCACATGAAGGCGACCGGCGGGCTGTCGCCGTCATTCGATCACACCTATGTTTTGCGCATTGGAGCCATCTCTGGCGGGCTTCTATTGCGCGGCGTCCTCCTGGATTGTCTGTTCCTGGATTCGGGCGGGTGCCCCGAGACACTGATCGTAGCCGATGGTGCAATTATTCAGACATTCGTTGCGCCCCTGGATGGATTTGACGCTGTTGTAGTCGATCGGCACAGCCTGGCATTTCTTCTGGCACGCCTGGTCCTTCTCGGCGCAATTCGTGCCGTGGCCCTTAGGGTACTTCTTCGTGGTCGCTTCAGCGTTCAATGGCAAGACGGCCAGCAGCGCCAGCAGCGTCGGTATCAGTCGGAGCATACGCATGGATCCTCCCTTGCGCGTTAGACCTCTGCACTTGGAGGCAATGTTAGCGCGCCACTTCCGTTGGCCGCATCACCCGTGCGGGGGATGGATGGCAGCGGGGCCGCCGCTGCCCAGGCAATTTCCCCGTGATCGGTTCTGATCGTCATCGCTCCGGCCGGCAGCCGATCACAAAACGCGACGACGTTCAGGCAATCATATCGCGCGCTGGGCGCGATCAGACCGTCATAATCGAGGAAATGCGCGGCCTCGCCGATGTCTTGCGACCTCGGATATTCGGCGTGCTTTTCCTGACACGAAAGCTGCCCGTAGCGCGCGGTGTCGAGGCCAAGGGTCTGCAAGGCTGCCAGGTCGAGCAGTCTGAGCGTCCGGTCCAAAGCAAGATCGATCTCGAAGAGATTGTATCTGACGCGCGAAGGGATCACTGGCTGCCCCCGCGTCAGGTGGAATCTCATCTCGCTCAAGGCACCTTCGCGCTCTTGCGAGGTGTAGAGCACGTCGAACGTTCCATCGTCCCAACGGCCGCCGGAGCTCGAGCACTGGATCGGGCTGCGGCCCTGGCGCACCACACGCCAAACCGTCCCGGAGTATTCGACCGGAACCATTTCCTCGATAGCATCGATGAGCCGACTGTCTCGTCTCATCCGCCTGGCGATCGCCAATTACAGAAAGACCTCGTTCTCAAGGCGGTCGATGACTTTGAGCACGTCGAGGGCGCGGTCGTCGTGAATGAGATCTATCGCCCTTTCACCGTTCAATTGCGGGTGGCGAGCGTAAAGCCAGGTGCGGATATCGCTTGGCTCGTAGAATTCCTGCAGTCGGCCGACGATATAGTGCAGGTCCGACAGAATGAGCTCGCTGCGCGGCTGGGGCTTGATGTCGCCGGCCTTCCACCTCGAAACCGTGGCCTTGGACACGTCGGTGATGTTTGCAATATCGGTTCCCTTGAGGCCGCCAAACGTACCCAATTCGTCCAGGAACCTGGGGACCGCCCGCAACGCCGTGCTCATGCTTTTCTCTCCGGCTGCCGAGCCACTTCGCGTCGGACCAGCCCTTCAATTGCGCTGTCGCATTTCGGTTTCATAAAAGGAAAATATGAAACAGGAATGTTAATGTCAATCACCCGTTCGGTGCGAAGGCCCCTGGAGCCAGCACTTCAGGCCTGAAGTAGCGCCAGCTCTTCCGCGCTCAGATGGCGTGCCTTGCCTTTGGCAAGCTCGCCGAGCTGCAATTGGCCGATCGCCACCCGCACCAGGCGCAGCACCTCGATATCGTAGGCGCCAAGCAGCCGGCGGATGTGGCGGTTGCGGCCCTCGTCGAGCACGATCTCCAGCCAGGCGGTGCTGGTGCCGCTTCCACTCGATCGAAAATCAATCGCCTGAATTGCTACAGCGCCCTGGTGTCGCCGGTAATGCCACGGGACAATTTGTTTTGTATAGTCCTTGATGCCACGTGGCCGACGATGGTTCGATGACTTGGGAAGGGAAGATCATGCGAAGCGGATTGGCGAAATTCGTCGTGGCGGGTTGCGTCGCCGCTCAGGTCGTCCTGCAAGCGGCGCAGCCGGCGTTTGCCGCGCCGTGCGGCTGGACGGCGAAACTGGAGGAAGAGGAGGGCGGCAAAGTGCTGATGGCGTCGGTCTGCGGCGGATCGAATGGCGGCGCCCAGCTGACGCTGGCCTGTTTCGGCAAGCCGACGCTGAGCTATGATTTGGGCGACAGCGGTCCGCAACTGGAACCCGGCATCGCTTCGTTCGCGTTCAAGGCCGGCGGCAAGGCGGTGACCAAGACGCTTCAACTCGAAGAAATGTACAACACCTTCACCGTGGAATTGAGCAGCACCGACCCGCTGTTGGCCCTGCTGCGCTCCAAGGGCGAGGTCACGGTCGCCTCGGGCAAATATGGCGAGAACAGCTTTCCGCTTGCCGGCTCATCCGCCGCCATCGGCAAGGTGCTGGCCCAGTGCGGCAAAGCCAAGGCTTCTTCCGACAATGACAACTGATGAACCCCTTACATTTCAATTTGAATCGCGCGAGACGTTGGTTGCGAAGATAGAGCGTGATCCCGCTAACCTCGATTCCTGGACAGGGCTTGTCGAACTGGAGGCCGAGGAAAGCAGCCTGGACACCGCGGTGTCGGTTCTCTTGCGGGCAATTGATGCTGTATCCGACAGGGAACAGCTTTGGCTGGCGCCTCGATTTTTCTGGCTGACCCGGCTCTGAAGGAGGGAAACAAGATAGTTCTTGTTGAATCGCTGAGAGCAGATGGTCCCTATCTCGCGCAGAGCATCTCTCCAGACCATCGCCAGGCCCTGATCGATTTGTTTGTCCCGTTGGTTGGCCAGCTTCCCATGCCTGCCCAAGAATCGCTCAAGATTTTTATGCAGGAAATCAACGCCGCCGGCTGCGATCTGTGGTGTGCTGACGGAATGTAATACCGACAGACATTGATATCGGTCGAACCCGTGTGAGCGGTCGGTCAGGAATATCCGCCAGGAGTCGAAAGCGACCCTTGTCCGCCCGCGCTGCTTGCTGCGTCACGTGGGCTTCGACTGGCAGCTGCCTGACTATCGAGTCGCCGCCAGCCGGCTAGGCCTGAAGCATCGCCAGCTCTTCCGCGCTCAGATGGCGTGCCTTGCCTTTGGCAAGGTCGCCGAGTTGCAGAGATCCGATCGCGACCCGCACCAGGCGCAGCACCTCGATATCGTGGGCGGCGAGCAGCCGGCGGATATGGCGGTTGCGGCCCTCGTCGAGCACGATTTCCAGCCAGGCGGTGCTTGTGCCGCCGCGCAGCAGCTCGATCGAGCGGGCCGCCAGCAATTCGCCGTCGACGGTCGTGCCGGCGCGCAACCGCGCCAGCATGGCCTCGTCGGGCAGCGCGCCGATCTGCACGTGATAGGTCTTGGCGACATGCGAGGCGGGATCGAGCAGGCGCTGCGCGAAGCGCGTGTCGTTGGTCATCAACAGCAGGCCTTCGCTGGCCTTGTCGAGGCGGCCGACCGGCGAGAGGAAAGGCAGGTCGAGGCCTGCCAGGCAATCATAGACGGTGCCGCGGTCCTGCGGGTCGTCGCGAGTGGTGACCAGCCCGCGCGGCTTGTTGAGCATCAGATAGACCTTGCGCTCAGCGGCGACGCGGCGGCCGTCGACCTCGATGCGATCGCGGCCTGGATCGACGCGCATCGAGCCGTTGCGCACGATCTTGCCGGCGACCCGCACGCGCCCCTCGGCAACCAGAAGCTCGGCCTGCTTGCGCGAGCACAGGCCAAGCTTCGACAGCGCGCGACAGAGGCTGACGCCGGGAGGCTGGGCCCCGGGGGCAGGGCGTTGCCGGGCAATGTTCGGTCGCGGCGACATGATGTTGCCTGTGGATTCTTGTATACGAGCATCCCACTATAGCCGGCCGCCGGCTATGTCCACGGAAGGGAACTGCATATCGTTTGCGTCGTGCGCAACGGCTGCGAGGACTTGCATGAAAACAGCCATTCGCCTTTGCCTGCTGCTCGCCTTCCTGCCGACATCGCCGGCGCATGCCGGCTGGCAGGCGGTCGAGAAGGTCGAGACCTATGCCATCTCAGGGCAATCCGGGCCGGAGCTCTACGCCTCGATCGGCGGGCGCGGGCCGCTGCTCGGCGAACGCCGCGTCATCGCGCATACCAATTTCAAGCTGACCTGGGTGAGGGACTACCAGCCGCAAGGCGACGCCTGCGTGCTGGTGTCGGCGCGGCCGAAGCTGATCATCACCTACACCTTGCCGAAGCCGGCCGCGCGGCTGCCGGGCGCAATCCAGAAGAACTGGGAGGTTTTCGCAGCCGGCCTCGCCGCCCACGAGAAGGTGCATGGCGCCAGCATCGTCGACATGGTGCACAAGATCGAGGCGGCCACCATCGGCCTGACCGTCGCCGATGACCGCGGCTGCAGCAAGATCAGGACCGAAGTGACGAGACGGCTCGCCGGAATCTCGCAGGCACAACGGCAGGCGAGCCGCGATTTCGACCGGGTCGAATTCGGCCCGGGCGGCAAGTTGCGGCAGCTTGTGTTCACGCTGATGATAGGCGGATGATGCTGCAGGGCTGCGGGGGCGGCGCAGGGTACCACCTTTGCGGCCCTCACGCCTGCTCGGTCGGATAGAGCGTCAGGATGTTGACGTTGACCCTTGGCGGCTGCGTCACCGCATAAAGGATGGCGGCGGCGATGTCCTCGCTTTCCAGTTGCTCCATGTCGCCCAGCCTTTGCTCGACCGCCTGGCGCACATCGGCGCGCATATTCTGGGTGAACTCGGTCTTGACGGCGCCAGGCTCGATGCAGGTGACGCGGATGCCGTCTTTGCCGATCTCGCGACGCAGCGATTCCGCCATCGCGCTCACCGCGTGCTTGGTGCCGGAATAGACCACCGAAGGGTGGATGTAACGGCCGGTGCCGGACGAGACCACGACGATGTGGCCGGCGCCTTGCCGCTGCATCGACGGCAGTGCCGCATGGATCGGATAAAGCAGGCCCAGGATGTTGACGTCGACCATCCGGCGGTATTCTTCCGGCGTCGTGTTGCGGAACGGCGCGGCGACGCCGACGCCGGCAACCGCAAGCAGCATGTCGAGCCGGCCGTACTCCTGCCGGACCCGCTCGACCATCGCCGTGGCTTGCGTTTCGTCGGTGACGTCGACGGCAATCGGCAGTGCCGCGCTGCCGGTCTCACGGATCCGCCTCGCCAGGTCGTCCAGGCGCTCGGCGCGCCGCGCGGCAATCACCAGCGTGGCGCCCTCGGCCGCCAGCGCCAAGGCGGTGGCCTCGCCGATGCCGGAAGAGGCGCCCGTCACCAAGGCGATCTTGCCGCTCAGTTTTCCTGTGTGCATGTTTTCTCTCCTGACGCTTTGGACACGCCGTGAAGCTAGGGCGCAGGCTTTCGGGCAACAATGCTGATCGAAAACCGAATCCACTGTTGGAGTTCCTGGGCGCAATACGCGGCAGCGCCCGTTTCCCGCAGAGTACCGCAAGGCATGCGGGACAGTGCCCTCCGGCAAGCCCATGTGCGCGCAATTTCCTTTGAGCTGACGAGCGGGCCTTGACGTGACTGGAGCTGTTGCGTCTTGATACGGGGGCAGCGCGGCTTCGCATGAAAACAGCTGATCGACTACGTCTGCGGGTGGCTTGTTTGCATGCGACGCGCTTGCATGCACTCTCGCGACCGAGCGCAAGATGAAGGTCCTCGTCGTCTATTGCCATCCCTGCACCGACAGCTTCAACGGCGCCGTGCGCGACACGGTGCTGGAGACGCTTGCCGAAAGCGGCCATCAGGTCCACCTGCTCGACCTCTATGCGACCGGCTTCGATCCAGTCATGCGCACGCGGGAATGGCGCGGTTACCACGACAAGGCGGCGAACCTGCAACCGGTGCACGAACATGCGCAGGAGCTGCTCTGGGCGGAGGCGGTCGTCTTCATCTATCCGACGTGGTGGTATGGCCTGCCGGCGATGCTGAAAGGCTGGCTGGAGCGCGTGCTGGTGCCGGGCTTCGCTTTCGAGATGCCGACGGCACGACACGGCCCGCGGCCCAAATTGCGGCACATACGCCGGGTGATGGCAATGACCACATGTGGCGCCACGCCGCTGATGTCGTGGATCATGGGACAGCCCGGCCGGCGGACCCTGCTGCGCGGCTTCCGCTCCGTCTGCCATCCGCTGTGCCGGACCAAATTCCTGGCGCTCTACCGGATGGACAGCGTCTCGGCCGCCGGACGCCAGGCGCATCTGCAGCGGGTCAGAAATGCGGTTGCCGGCCTTGGTCGCGCTGATGCGGTCGCCGCCACAGTGCCTGGCTGATTTGGACCAGGCGAGCCGCCGCTGTCTCCGCCGAATGTCACGGGCGGGTGTCGGTTTGGCAAAGGTCAAAAAAATCAAGTCTCACCTTGACCCAAGAATGGTTGCAGTGTTGGGTTGCAAAGATCAAGGCCTTCTTGATCAAGCGCACTGCGATGCAAATAAACGACATGATCCGTGAGCCGATGATTCGAAAATGGCATAGGTCTTTTTGTCGGTCGCTGCTGCGTGGGCTCGTGGTCTTGTTTGCCCTGAGCGGCCCAGCTTTGGCTGCCAGCAGCGATTGTGTCGGGGACGACGAGGCCGATACGGCTCGGCGAATTGCCGCTTGTACACTCATGATAGAGGATGTGACGGAGCCCGCCAGCAGCCGTTTGACGGCCTATTTCAAGCGCGGCGTCGCCTGGGCGAGGCAGAATGATTATGATCGCGCCATTGCCGATTTCGATAAGGCGATCAGCCTCGATCCGGAAGATGCCAGTGCTTATTACTACCGAGGCATCACCTGGGCACTCAAGAGCGACGCTGATCGCGCTATCGCCGATTTCGACCAGGCGATCAGCCTCGACCCGAAGAGCGATGCATACCGCATCCGAGGCTCTGCCTGGCTCGACAAAGGCGACAACGACCGAGCTATTGTCGACTACGATCAGGCCATCAGCCTCGAGCCCCGGAATGCCGGAACTTATGGCGACCGGGGCCTGGCTTGGGCACGCAAGGGCGACAACGACCGCGCTATCGCCGATTTCGGCCAAGCGATCAGCCTCGATCCCCGCGATGGCCGAACTTATAACAACCGAGGTCTCGTGTGGAAAAGGAAGCGGGACTACGACCGTGCCATCGCCGATTATGACCAGGCGATCAGCCTCGATCCGAAGGAAGCCAGCGCCTACGACAATCGGGGCATGGCCTGGCTACTCAAGGGCGACTATGACCATGCCATTTCCGATTTCGGACAGGCGATCAGCCTCGATCCGAATGTCACCGGAGTCCATCATCATCGAGGCATGGCCTGGTCACTCAGAGGCGATTCTGATTACGCCATTGCCGACTACGATCAGGAAATCAGCCTCAATCCGAAGAACGCCCGTGCCTACCTCGATAGAGGCCTGACTTGGACAATCAAAGGCGATTACAATCGTGCGATCGCCGACTACAACCAAGCGATAAGCCTCGACCCGAAAGACGCCAGTGCCTATGGCAATCGAAGCCGGGCCTGGAAATATAAGGGCGACTACGATCGCGCCATCGCCGACGCCGACCAGGCGATCAGTCTCGATCCGGAACGCGCCAGTGCCTTCTACAACAGAGGCAACGTTTGGGCTGACAAAGGCGACTATGACCGCGCCATCGCCGACTTTGACCAGGCGATCGGCCTCGATTCGAAAGACCCCAATGCTTACGACGATCGAGGTACGGCTTGGGCACACAAAGGCGATGACGACCGCGCGATTGCCGACTTCGATCAGGCAATCCTGCTCGACCCGAAACACGCCAGTGCCTACAGGAAGCGCGGCTGGATATGGGACAAGAATGGCGAATACGACCGCGCCCTCGAGGACTATGGCAAAGCAATTGGGCTCGATCCGAAATATGCCCATGCTTATCTCAGCAGAGGTCTCGTCTGGTCAATAAAAGGCGAATACGTACGTGCAACGGCAGATTACGACCAGGCAATCAGCCTCGATCCGACGATTGTCTACGCCTATTTGGGCCGGGGTATCGTCCATTTCTACTCCGGTGCGATGGAGAAAGCCCAAGCCGATTTCGCGCAAGCCGCCACAGTCAAACCAGAGGATGCGTATGTTGCGATCTGGCTCGATTTTGCCGAGCGTCGCAATGGCGCAGCAGGGCATTTGCAGGAAGCGACCAAGAAGCTCGACATGACGCGATGGCCAGCGCCGGCTGTTCGAATGCTGCTTGGCGAGCAGACTCTCGCCGCGACAATTGCAGAAGCCGACGACCCTGATGCGATAAAGAAACGCGGAAACCTGTGCGAGACAAATATGTTCAGCGCCGAGCTGAGCCGACTGCAGGGGCACAGCGATGAAGCTTTGCGGCTCTATCGGCTCGCCGCCAGCGATTGCCCCAATAACTCCTACGAATTTGTTGCCGCCAACGCAGCCCTGCGCGAGCTGTCGCCTTAGCCGCCGCCGCTACGGACTTCCCCGCCTTCGGTGAGATTTCGTTGCTCAACACAGTCTTCGCGCGTTGACTCTATTCCCCATTTCTGGAAATCTGGAAATATGGACAAGACGCTCGCCCTTTCGGCACTTGCCGCGCTCGGCCAGGAGACCCGGCTGGACGTTTTTCGCCTTTTGGTGCGGGCCGGCGCCGACGGCGTGCCGGCGGGCGAGATCGCCACGCGGCTCGCCGCATTTCCGAATACGATATCGGCGCATCTCAAGATCCTGTCGCATGCTGGCCTGGTGCGGACCGGACGGGAAGGCCGCAGCGTGCGCTACTTCGCCGACATGACCGGCTTTCGCGATCTGCTCGCCTACCTCATGGAGGATTGCTGCAATGGCGCGCCGGAGCTTTGCCAGCCTGTCATCCAGGCTGTGACCTGCAACTGCTAGCCAGATGAGCTCCGGCAATCTTCCCCGCCGCCTTGTTGCCGAAGCCCTCGGCACGGCTCTGCTGGTCGCCACCGTGGTCGGTTCCGGCATCATGGCTGACAGGCTGAGCAATGATGTCGCCGTCTCCCTGCTCGGCAACACCTTGCCGACCGGGGCGATCCTGGTCGTGCTCATCACGATATTCGGGCCGATATCCGGAGCGCACTTCAACCCGGCGGTGACGCTGGTATTCGCGCTTCGACGCGAGATCGAAACGAACGCAGCGATGGCTTACGTCGCCGCCCAGATTGCCGGCGGCATCGCTGGAACATTCCTGGCGCATGCAATGTTCGAATTGCCGATCCTGCAAGTGTCGGCGACGGTGCGGACCGGAAGCGGGCAATGGATTGCGGAGCTGGTCGCCGCCTTCGGGCTGGTCTTCACCATCCTCGCCGGCCTGCGTTCCCGTCCGGATTCGATCCCCGGGCTGGTCGGGCTCTATATCACCGCCGCCTACTGGTTCACCGCATCGACATCCTTCGCCAATCCGGCCGTCGCCATCGCCCGTGCGTTCTCCAACACTTTTGCCGGGATCCGCCCCGCCGATCTGCCGGGCTTCATCGGCGCCGAACTTTTGGGCGCGTTGCTCGCCATGACATTGGCAGGGTGGCTGCTCGCCCAACCGAAACCAGCCGGACAGATGAAAGCTGCGCAATGACCGTCACCATCTACCACAACCCCAATTGCGGCACTTCGCGAAACGCGCTGGCCATCATCAGGCAGTCCGGCGAGGAGCCGGAGGTGATCGAATATCTGAAAAATCCGCCGTCGCGCGAAAAGCTCGTCGAGCTGATCGCAGCGATGGGCATGACGCCGCGCCAATTGCTGCGCGAAAAGGGCACGCCCTATGCCGAACTCGGCCTGGGCGATCCGAAGTGGAGCGATGACGAGATCCTCGATTTCATGCTGGCGCATTCGATCCTGATCAACCGGCCGATCGTGGTGACGCCGCTCGGCACCATGCTCGCCCGACCATCCGAAGCGGTGCTCGATATCCTGCCCAATCCGGATATCGGCCCGTTCACCAAGGAGGACGGCGAGATGGTCATCGACGCCAGCGGCAAGCGCGTCGGCTAGATATCGTCTTATTTCGATCTTTGTCGAAATTCTCTTGACGTGCAGCGATTCTGGAAATAGCTTATTTCCATGAAACTCGAAAAAGCAGCCTCGCAACTTGAAGCCCTCGGCAGCCCGACGCGGTTGCAGCTCTATCGGACGCTGGTGCGGGCGGGCGATGAGGGGCTGCCGGTCGGGCGTATCCAGGACAGATTGGGCATCGCTGCCTCGACGCTATCGCATCACCTCAAGCGGCTGGTCGACACCGGCCTGGTGACACAGGAGCGCCAGGCGACGACGCTAATCTGCCGGGCCAACTATCCCGCCATGAACGGGCTCATCGGATACCTCGCGGACGAATGCTGCGCCGACGCCACCTGTGCGCCGGCATCGGCGGAAGCGGCCGCCAAAACGGCGGCATGATTTTTTTGCCATTATAATTCGAAATTACCGGAAGGATGGAAGACATGGAGATGATTGAAAAACTCCCCGTTGCGGTGATCGGCGCCGGGCCGGTCGGCCTGGCGGCAGCGGTCCACCTGATCGCGCGGGGCATTCCTGTCAAAGTCTACGAAGCCGGCAATGCGGTTGCATCCAATCTCAGGGATTGGGGCCATGTCCGTGTGTTCACGCCCTGGCGCTATTGCGTCGATCAGGCGGCCAGAAACCTGCTCGAGGCGCATGGCTGGCGGATGCCTGAGCCCGAGGCATTCCCAACCGCGGACGACCTCGTCGCGGATTATCTCGAGCCGCTTGCAAAGCTTCCGCAATTGTCGCCGTCGATCGAAAGCGGCGCCCGGGTCGTCGGCATTTCGCGCTGGGGCGCCGACAAGGTGCTGAGCAAGGGACGCGAGAACCGGCCGTTCATGCTGGCGGTCGAGACTGCCGATGGTACAAGACGCGACAGCGCACGTGCCGTCATCGATGCTTCGGGAACCTGGCAGATGCCGAACCCGCTCGGCGCCGGCGGAATTCCTGCAGAAGGCGAGGCCGAATTTGCCGACCGCATCGCCTACGGCATCCCCGATATTCTCGGCCGCGACCGCAGCCTTTATGCGGGGAAGACGACGCTGGTCGCCGGCTCCGGCCATTCGGCCGCCAATGCGGTGCTGGATCTCGCCAGCCTAGCAAATGTGGAGGCCGGCACCGCTTTCATCTGGACAACGCGCGGCACCGACCTGGTGCGCATCTACGGTGGCGGTGATGCCGACCAATTGCCGGCACGCGGCGAACTCGGCGCCGAAGTGCGCGAACTCGCCGAGAGCGGCGGCGTCAGACTGGTGACGGGCTTTGCGGCTGTTTCGATCCGCGATGCCAACGGCCGGCTGGTCGTCGAAGGCCAGACCAGGGACGGTTTGCAGGCGCTGGGTCCGGTCGACCGCATCATCGCCGCGACCGGACAGCGCCCCGATCTGTCGCTGACCCGCGAGCTTCGGCTCGAGCTTGATCCATGGCTGGAAAGCGTCAAGGCACTGGGACCGCTCATCGATCCCAACGAGCACTCCTGCGGCGACGTGCCGCCGCACGGCCACCGTGAGCTCAGCCATCCAGAGGAAGGGTTCTACACAGTCGGCATCAAGAGCTATGGCCGCGCGCCGACCTTCCTGCTGCTGACCGGTTATGAGCAGGTCCGCTCGGTCGCGGCGGCGATCGCCGGAGACATGGTGGCGGCCGACAATGTCCAGCTCGTGCTGCCCGAGACCGGCGTCTGCACGGTGCCGCGGATCGGCGTGGCCGACAAGGGGTGCTGCGGCGGTCCGGCGCCGGCAGCGGTGGATGCGTGCTGTGTCGCCGACGCCAAGGCGAAGGCGGTCGGCAAAGGCGGCTGTGGCTGCAGCGTCGCGGCATGAGTCTTTCGCCGCCTTCGCCGGCCATCCTGCGCAGCCGCGGCGCGATCATCACCGCGCTTGGCCTGACGCAGATCATGGCGTGGGGTTCTTCCTACTATCTTCCCGCGGTCATCGCGCCGGCAGTCTCCTCCGATACCGGCTGGCCGCTGGCATGGGTTGTCGGCGGCCTGTCTCTTGGCTTGCTTGTGGCCGGATTGATCTCTCCGCGCGTCGGGTCGTCGATCGAGCGGCATGGCGGCCGCAATGTCCTGGCGTTCAGCGCCGGATGCATCGGGCTCGGCCAGATCGGGCTGGCTCTTGCCCCTAATCTTGCGGCCTATATCGCGGCTTGGCTGGTCATCGGCCTGGGCATGGGGGCGGGGCTCTACGATGCCGCTTTCGCAACGCTTGGCCGCCACTACGGCCACGGCGCGCGCTCCGCCATCACCATGCTGACGCTGTTCGGCGGCCTTGCGAGCACCATCTGCTGGCCGATCTCAGCCTTGCTGCTGGGGGAGGTCGGCTGGCGCGGCACCTGCCTGGTTTACGCCGCCTTTCAGCTGGTGATTGCGCTTCCGCTCTATCTGGTGATCCTGCCCCGGGAGGCGCCGCAACCGGCAGTCAAACCGGGAGTGAAGAAGGCGGCACCCATTCTCGACAACCAAGCCGATCCGTCGATCGTGATCGTTCTGGCCGCGACCCTGACACTCGCAGCGGTGATCTCGTCGACACTATCGGTGCATCTGCTCACAATCCTGCAAGGCAGCGGCATGGCGCTTGCCGCAGCCGTCGGGCTCGGCGTGCTGGTTGGTCCATCACAGGTGGCGGCCCGCGCGATCGAGATGATGATCGCGCGCTACCACCATCCGATTTTCACCAAGTTTGCCTCGGTTACGTTTGTGGCGATCGGCGTTTCGACGCTCTGGGCCGGCATGCCAATCATCCCGCTGGCGCTGGGCTTCTACGGCGCAGGGATCGGCCTGGAATCCATCGCGCGGGGGACGTTGCCGCTCGCGCTGTTCGGCTCGAACGGCTATGCGAAGCTGATGGGCCGCCTCGCCATGCCGAGCCTGGTCGCCCAGGCGGCGGCACCCTCGGCCGGAGCATTGCTGCTGGAGCGCTTCGGCCCGCACGGGACGTTGGCCGCGCTTTCCGGCTTGGCGCTGGCCAACGTCATCCTCGCATGCGGCTTGGGCTGGCGGATGCTCCGCCGGCGGCAATCGCAGGTTCAAACCCGATAGGATTTCGACCTGCGTTCGGCGCCTTCAACTGGAGAGCGGGAGATCTTCCAAGGGATCGACAAGGAAAGACGCGGCGATCAGATCGTCCGCATCGAGGCGCAGGGAGCCTTTGGCGCCGCCCATAATGGCGGCAACCTTTTGAAACGTCTTGATCTCATGCTCGGTAATCTGGGCACTTTGCATTCTGGATTTGAGGTCAGCGACGCGCAGCCCCAAACTGTGGGACATTCCGATTTTACGGTTCGACATGGTAAGATGCTCCTCCCCGGCCCATGTTTGTTTTGCCACCCGCCCTTATTCGTATTTCCTCCGCCTGCCTAAATATGAGGCATCGCGATACAGCGCCCGAACGCCCGATGCAAGGGAAGGTTCCGGCGCGCAGAGGTCACGAAATAATAATACGAAGGAAGTACGGCCGATGGTCGGGCCGGAGGTAGGACTTAGGTATGACGCCCCGCCGGACAGAGGGCTCCGGTGCCTTATCGGCTGGCGAGGACCATGCGGTTGCCTTCGCTGTCGCGAAACTCCGCCACCGTGCGCCCCGGCTGCCACGGCGCCTCATGCGCTTCGGTGATGATCTCGACGCCGCCCGCTTTCATGGCCGCGATCATTGCCCCGACATTTTCGTCGACCAGCACCAATACCGGCTCCGCGCCGGGTGCGTCGTCGGCGCGCCTGACAAAATGCAGGTTCGTCACGGCATGCGGAAATGCCAGCTCGATCCAGCGCCAGCCGCCATCACCCATCTTCTGGTCGGCCATGACCTGGCAGGCGAGATGCCTGGTGTAGAACGCCTTGGCGCGGTCCTGCTCGAACACCGGAAGCTCGGCAAACTGGATATGCATGATCGTCTCTCCTGCTTGATGGCTGCCGCGCAGCCGCCCACGCGGGAAAGACGATGCGGGCAACCGAAAAGATTCTTCGGCAAGGAGAATCTTTTCAGCGCAGCCGGTCGTCCTTCGTTCATACCAACCAGTCAGGAGACGACGATGAACTACGCGCTCATTCGATACGGTGTGAACCAAGCCGACCTGGAAGATAACCGCGCGCTGGTCGAAAAAGTGTTCGAAGCGCTGGGCGAGGCGGCACCGCCGACGGTGCGTTATCTCGTGCTCGAGCTGGACGACGGCTCGTTCGTCCACATCGTCGGCCAGGACGGTGATTCGTCGGCGCTGACCGGGCTTGCGGCTTTCAAGGCGTTTACGGAAAACCACGCCGAGCGCCGTTCGACCCCGGCAATGCGATCGGCTGTCAAAGTCATCGGCAATTACCGTATGCTGGCGGATCAGAAAGCCGGGTAGCGCCTGCCATGCCGCTCGCGCAGAAATGGGACGCTACGCCGAAAATGAACAGGGCGACTTTGGAGGTGATGCTCGTCGGGTTGCGGCCAAGGCTGCATCGCTACTGCGCACGCATGGCCGGCTCGGTGATCGATGGCGAGGACATCGTCCAGGAGGTGCTGATCAAGGCGCTGCAGGCGATCGACGGCGGTGCGATGGTCGAACGGCCGGAGCAATGGCTGTTTCGCATCGCCCACAATGCCGCGCAGGATCATCTGCGGCGGCGCAATCGGGAAAGGTCGCGCATGACCGAGGCCGACATGAGCGTCATCGAGGATCCCTCCGGCAGCGCCGACAGCCGGCTCGCCGCCCAGACTAGCCTGCGCTCCTTCATGCAGCTTTCGGTGCCGCAGCGCAGCGCTGTGATCCTGGTCGACGTGCTCGGCCTCAGCCTGCATGAGACCTGCGAGGTGACCGGCACGACGCTTGCCGCCACCAAGGCCGCGCTGCATCGCGGGCGGGCGCAGCTCAAGCTGCTGGCGCTGCAGCCCGAACAGGCGCTTGCGCCGAGGCTCGACGCCGATGACGAGCGCCGGCTACGGCGCTATGTCGACCTGTTCAACGCGCGCGACTTCGACGCGGTCAGGGCACTGATCGCCGAGGACGTCCGGCTCGATGTCGTCAACCGCGTCCGCCTGCGCGGCAAGGCCGAGGTGTCGACCTATTTCGGCAATTACGACCGTATCAGCGACTGGACATTGTCGCTCGGCTTCGTCGACGGCAGGCCGGCGATCCTGATCCGCCACCCGCAAGCGGCCGACGGCGCCGTGCGTGGCTTCATGCTGGTCGAATGGCGGGACGATCAGGTCATCCAGATCCGCGACTTCCGCTACGCGCCGTGGTGCCTGGTCGACGCGGAGATCAGGGCCGTGGAGGGGTGAGGAGAGCGCTGGAAATAGTGCGAAATGGCGATCAGGCAGCCTCCTCCTGGGTGACCCAAACGCAATTGCCACATGGCAGCAAGTTCTTAGAGCGGTTCCGGTTCTCTTGGAACCGGTAACTCGCTCTAACTATCTGTTTTGCCGCATTTATGCGGACGCCAAATGACTCCATTTGGCGGCAAAATCCTCTAGCCGATACGCACGCGGCGCGTCACCTGGCCATTGCTCTCCCAGTATGTGTGTTTCTTGGCTATCAAGGGATCGTCCATCGCCGGTTGAATTTGTCCCGTGGTGCTGACCGCGCGCGAGGTCACCGTGTGTTCTCCAGGAGAGGGATTTGCCCAAGCCAGGGACCATATTTTCCAAGCGTGTTCGGCCTCCTCACTGTGGTCAATGGTCGCTGGTGCCCAAGGCCCTTGATCGATTTGCACTTCGACCCGGTCGATCGGCGCCCCCCAGGCTGCTCCAATGATGGAGTAATCTGAGTCTTTCCGGGTAACCTTCGCGGGCGCGGACTTTATCAGCGCTCGCCCGACTGACGTCTCGGCCCATACGGTCTCGCCGTTGTGGTCCTCCTCCCGGATGGTGACATAGTCACGGGCCATCAGAAGGCTCATGAACCGCGTATCGCGAACCTCGATGCGCTTTAGCCACTTGACGTTGGCGATCCCGTACCAGCCTGGCGCAATGAGCCGTACCGGGAAGCCATTGGGCGCCGGCAAGGCGGCCCCGTTCATTTCATAGCAGAGGAGATTGTCGGGGTTCATCGCGTCGGCGAGCGACATGCTACGAGCGAAGTTCTGCTGCATCTTGACGTCGCGTATCGGGATCTCGCCTGTGTCGGTACCGAAAAAGACGACCTCGATGCCCTTCTCCAGAACGCCGGCTTCCTCGAGGATCGGGGCGAGCGGCGTCCCTGCCCAGCGAGCATTGCCGATGCCGCCGGTGAAAAAGGGAAACCCGTGGTTGCCCGAGCATTCCACTGTGAAAACGACCTCCTGCCGCGGTCGCGCCCTGATGTCGGCGAGCGTTAACTCCAGGGGCTTTTTAACCAGGCCTCCGATCTCCATCGACCATGTCTTCTCGTCGATCGTTGGTCGGTTGAAATGCGAGATGCTGAAGAATTTGTCGTTTGGCGTTATCCAGCTATCCAAATCCTCCCAGACAAGCTGCTTCTGGATACCCGCCGGATCGGGATTTTCGGTCGGCTGATCCAGCCATGGAATAACTTCCTCGTTCGGCCGTGTTGGAAAAGCGTAAGCCCGGCGCGAGGTATAGAGAGCAGCAATTGCGGCAAGAGCCGCGCTTCCTTGAACAAGAAGTTCTCTGCGCTGAAAATCAGGCATGTTGTTTACCTCCCAGTTGATCCGGAACGGGCTGCAACGTGCCTTAGGCCGTAGCCTGATCACGGATAGGCGACACAATGTGAGGTCTGCCCACCCGGAAGTATCCGGGTAGGTCAGATAATCACCGACGCAAGTCAAGCATGTGAAGCGTTGCACGAAACGCTAGCTCGCGTTTCGCATGCTAAGAGTGCGCCTTTGAGAAGGAACTGTCCACAACTTGGGCGGGACATGATGATGATTGCAGCATTCCATGCCGATTTCCGGTCCTGCCAAAATCGTTGCTGCTCGGATCGCTGCCGACCGCCCGCTTCTGGGTCATTTCCGGACCTTCGCGGGTTCTCGTCGAACCGGTGTTTCCTGCCGGCCCGTGGGTTGGCCGGGCGGCCGGCACCGCCCTGATCGCTTGGGGCGGCGCAACGCTTTTGGTCTGACGACCAGGGCCGCCTCGAATGTCGCATTTGCAGGTGGAGGGCGGGCCCGGGCGGCACATCAGAACCAATCTGCATAACGAGGTGGCCAGCAACCAGGCCGCCTGGCTCGGGCGCGGCAGATCATTCACACGTGAACCATTCGCCAACCGAGCGGGGACACCTTAATTGGTGGTGACTTGCGTCACCGCCACGCCGGTTATCCTGCCGTTCTCGGCTGTGTAGGTGAGTGTCTGCGTGACCGTGGCGTCCTTCTGGTCGGGAGACGAAGGAGGATAAGAGGCGGCGAAGCCGAAATGGCCGTAACGATCGGGCTTGGCGGCGCCAAATTTCGCGGCCACGTCGCTCAGCGGCGCTCCGACGCCGGGCGTATCGAGTTCAATAGCTGTCAGGCTGGCAGGCGCGCTGGCGCATCCTTCCGGCACCTTGCCTTCCGGGTTCGGCTGCAGGGCGACGGACAGGACACCGTGGTCGGAGCCGCCCATCTCGCCGGATACGAACCAGAAGATCGACGGTGATCCGCCGGCGTCGGGGCCGGCATAGCAAAGCCAGTGGCGTGAATCTCCGGCGTCACCTTCATCGTGCATCGCTCCGCCGAAGGCTTTTTCGACATCGGCAAGCGTGGTTTCCTCAAGCTTTATCTCCAGCGGCCCGGCCTTGACCTGCTTGAATAGCGGGCTGGCCAGCGGCGAGTTGATATCGCCCAGGGATGGAATCGCCCGGTCCGGGTTGAGCGGCTTGGCCAGCGTCGTTGCATTGGTCACCAGTCCGGCAACGATGAGTGCGAAATATCCGGCGTTCTGTCCCATGCCGATCTCCTGTCGTTCGAAATGAAGGTGCGGAAGGATTTGCGGGCGGGTGCTACCCTGTCTGGCTGATGCCCAAACCGGTGCACGACCAACTGGACCGAAGATAAATTCACAAGTCCGCAGCCTTCAACGTCATTCCGGCGACTTGGCAACCAAAGTGTAATCGAGGCTCACAATTCCTTTTCGGCCAGTTCGCGAAAGGCGTCGGGAACCGACCGCTGTAGCCCGAGCGCGACCGAGGCGTAGCCGACCGCCTCCCAGCCGAAGCGGTCGCGGATCTTGTCGACGGCGCGGTCGGCGGTCCAGCGCGCCGCGCCCTGCCTGGTGCCGGGGCGACGGCGATCGTCGTCGAGCCCGAGCGGCAGTTCCAGTTGCAGCCCGGCATGCTGCTCCAGATGCGATACGGCGATCGCCAGCAGCGAGATTGTCTTTTCGTGCGGATGGTCGATGAGCACCTTGCGCACCAGCGCCTCGGCGATCTCGGCCAGCATGGCGGTTGCCGATATCGGCTGGTCGAGCGTGATCGAGCGCGTCACCGAGCGCAAATCGGCAAAGCGGACGCGAACCGTCACCGTGCGGCCGGGCCGGGATTTCGCCCGCAATCTTGTGGCGACCCTGTCGGCCAGATGCAGCAAAGCGGGCACGAAGACCTGCTCCTCGGCCGGTTTTCGGCCAAGCGCCGACTGCGCACCCGCCGAGCGCGCCCGGCGCTGCGTCTCGAGCTTGCGCGGATCGCGGTTCCACGCCAGCGCGTTGAGTTTTTCTCCCGCCGCCGGCCCGAGCAGGCGCTCAAGCGCCGCACCATTGGTCTTCGCCAGCTCGCCGATGGTGTTGACGCCGATGCCGGCCAGCCGCTGCCTGGTGACCGGGCCGACGCCCCACATCAGCTCGACCGGCAGGTGGTGCAGGAACTCCAGCTCGTGGCGCGGATCGACCACCACCAGCCCGTCCGGTTTTGCGACCTGTGAGGCGATCTTGGCCAGATGCTTGGTGCGGGCTACGCCGACCGAGATCGGCAGGCCGAGCTCGGCCCGCACGCGGCGGCGGATCTTGCCGGCGATCTCGGCCGGCGAGCCGAACAAATGGGTGCAGCCGGCGACGTCGGCAAAGGCCTCGTCGATCGAAATCCGCTCGACCACCGGCGTGAAATCGCCGAGCACCTTGATTGCCGCATCGCCCAGCCGCTGATAGTCCTTGAAATGGCCGCCGACGAAGATGAGTTGCGGGCAGAGTTCCCGCGCCCGCCGTCCCGGCATACCGCCGCGCACGCCGAACGCCTTGGCTTCATAGGATGCGGCAAGCACTACCCCGCCGCCGACGGCAATCGGCTTGCCGCGCAAGGCCGGGTCGAGCAACTGTTCGACCGAGGCATAGAAGGCATCCAGATCCGCGTGGAGGATGTTGGCTTCCATCCGGCCCGTTCGCCCGCGGCGGTTCGAACGCCGCATCATTTCTAGAGTGGTTTTAATGGAACATAAAGAGAACATTGCTGACGAATTGTCAAGCAGCGCGAAGGCTACCGCCGCGACCTACAGCGCCATCTTGTAGCCGAGATGGCTGGCGGTGAAGCCGAGGCGCTCGTAAAAAGCGTGCGCCTCCCGTCGACCTTTGTCCGTGGTGAGCTGGACGAAGCTGCAATTGCGCGAACGGCAGGTTTCAATCGCCCATTCGATCATCAGCTTGCCGACGCCGCGAGAGCGCCATTGCTGGGCGACGCGAACGCCTTCGATCTGGCCGCGCCAGGCGCCTTTTCTCGAAATGCCTGGAAGGAAGCTGAGCTGCAGCGTTCCGACCACTTGCCCGGCGTTGACGGCGACGGCCAGCAACTGGTTGGGATCGGTATCGATTGCGCTGAAGGCATCGAGATAGGATGGCGCAAGCGGCGTGGACGGGTCTTCCCGGTTCGCGCCGAGCACGTCGTCGGCAAGCATTGCAACAATTGCCGGCAGGTCGGGCGCTTGCGCGCGACGGAACTTGATCTCGCTCATCGCGTGGAGACATACGGCGCGGATTTGGGGACTACAAGCGTGAAGGGATGCAACTTTGCCGGTCTACTGGAAAGCAGCCGTTGAAAGACCTATGACAGGCGAGATCGGGAGGCTACGATATGGATGTTCCAGCCAGCATGAAGGCTGAATTGGCAGCCTGGAACAATGGGTCCGGCATCGATCTACAAAGCTGGGTCGGGTGCGAGGGCCGATTTGCGCTTGCTGTGGGATACAGCACCATTTTCTGGCCGAAATTCGTGACGTTCGAACGCTACGTTTTGATGGAAGGGTTTAGCGAGGAAGGCCTGCGAAGCTTTGAACGAGACCCCAACGCCACACGACAGTCCGTGGAAGCGGTTATGAACCACCTGCACATTGCCGACATTCACGCCTTCGGCGCCGCCGACATCTCTCGCGACAAGCTCGTGTTTCTCGGCTCGGTTCTCAAGGAGATTTATGAGGCAAAACTGCAATGGCAGTTTGCGGACCGAAGGTTTGTCGTCGATTTTTTCGCTTCAGACTCCAGAGACCTGGAGGATTATCAGCTGTCTTTCTGGCAAGCAGACTAGGGCAATGGGCGAGGCGAGCAACTTAGCGAGGGTCAACCCTTCAATGCGGATCGAAATCGAGGGTGTCTCCCTGGAGACGTTGAGGGCGCTGTCGCGCGCGGACCAGGATGCGTTGCTGGCCTTCGGCCGGCCGATCTCCTTCGCCATGGGCAGCAGCGCCACCGTCCTGGCCGAATTCAATCGCAATGGCGGCACGCTTCTGGTCAATTTTGCCCATATCGACGGCGGTGGCGAAGGCGTCCTGCTCGTCTTGTGGAGGCTTGTCCGGGCCTATGCCATCGATCGGCAATTCAAGCTGATCCGTTGGAATGTTCATGCCGCCACCTGCGCCACACCGAATCCCCGGCTGCAGCATTTCCTGCGCTCCCACCACTTCGCAGAGATCGACGATGCCAGCTACGGCCGCATTTTCGCTCGCAGCCAGCAGCTTTGATCGGCTGGCTGGGCGCTCCGCTCGGGCTTACGCCGCCTCGAGCGCCCAGAGGCGGTGGCCGTAGCGGCGGAAGAAGCGGGCGAAGAGGCGCTGCTGCCTGGCGCGGGTGAGGTCGGCGGCGCGCCTTTCCTGTCGCCAGTGCGGCATGTTGCGGAACATCGACAGGAAGCGGGCGGCATCCTCGAGTGCCTCCTCGGCTGACTGCGCCGGGCGGATCGCCGCCAGGAACAAAGCGCGGCTCGGCTTCATCCGGTCGATCGCCGCCTTGCGCTGGCGATGACCCTGGCGTGCCTTGCGGATGCCGTCCTGGCGGATGGCCGCGAAAGCGGCAAACATGGCCGGGCTGTCGCCGCTATAGCCGCAGGCATGGGCGAACTGGGCTGGGTCCATCGTCACTCCCTTGCTGCCGGCGGACGGAGCGGGCGCGGTTCTGTGGCTCGCGCCGATTCCAGTCCGCACCATGTATAAGCATAACTCAAATAATCGAACAAGTGAAACTTTCACGTTGGTGCAAGCGGAACCGACTCGACTCCGCTCCAAAAACCGATAATGATGTGAACAAAGCAGGAACAATGATGGGGATGGCTATGGCATTGGCAGGCAAGGAAGCGACGATCGCCGATGTTGTCTCGATTGCCGTCGAATGCATCGATTGCGGCCGCAACAGGTGGTGGAAACCGGCCGAGCTCAAGCGGCATGGGGTGATGCCGGAGACACCGCTGGCCGCACTTTCGGGGCGCCTGATCTGCAAGGCCTGCCGGGCTGACGGCCTGCCGGGCGCCGCCGTCTCGATCCAGGCCGCCTTCATCGACGACCGGCAACGGACCCGCGCCGAGGCGCGCCTGCTCAACGGTCGAGAGCTGCAGTCGAGGCGGGCTTGAGGGGGCGGGCGTGCTGCTCTTCCCTTCTCCCCTTGTGGGAGAAGGTGGCCGAGCGAAGCTCGGTCGGATGAGGGGTGTTGGACGGATCGCTACCTTGATGGCGTAAGTGCTTAAAAATCGCTTCTACATTTCCTCCGCCGCATTCCTTCCAGCACCCCTCATCCGGCTCGGCGCTGTGCGCCGATCCACCTTCTCCCCTAAGGGGAGAAGGCAACAGGCCCTCAATACCCCAGCAGTTCCTTGAGCGGGATGACGCGGAAGACGTTCTTGATGGCGTAGCGGTTGAAGGACAGCGTCTTGGGCGGGTTGTACTGCTCGACGATCAGCTCGGCGGCGGTGCGCTTGACCAGCTTCTTGATGAAGGCCTTGCCGTTTTGCTCGTTCTCCTCGGGCAGGGTCTCGATCACCACATGGTCGCCGGGCAACGCTTCGCGGCCGCCGCAATAGATCATCTCGCCGGGCTCGTAGCGCGGCACCATCGAATCGCTCAGCACGTGCAGCGCAAACACATTGCGCAGATGCCGGATCCCCGGCGGCCGCTGGACATAGCCGGCCGGCTGGCCGTTGAAGGTAAAGTCGCCATCGTCGCCGCCGACGGCGGTACCGAGAAGCTGGATGTCCATCGGCCCGGCGGGCAGGGGGCCGGGATCGGTGACGATCTCGGCATCGGCGACCGGTCCGGCATCATCGAGGAAAACGACCTCGCCCTTGCCGAGTGCCACCGGGTCGACGCGCAGGAAAGCGGCGGTCTTCAAAAGGTTCTCGGTCTTGGGCAGGTTGCGCCCGGTCTCCCAATTGCCGACGGCAGCGACGTCGGTGTCGTTGTGCTCGGCAATGTGACGCATCACCAGGCCGCGCTGCTTGCGCGCCCGGCGGATCGCCGCTCCGACCTTGATCGACAGTGCAGTTTTCGCCATGGCTCCATCTGTGGCATAAGATTCGGTTTCGTCTATGCAAGAATCGCTTGCATTATGATTTGAGTTATGCTCTTATGTAGGCATGCACAAGTCGCTTCGCCAGCTTTCGGTCCTTGAATCCGCCGTTCAGCGCGCCGGCAGCGCTCGCCTGGAGGTGGTACCGCAACCGATCGCCGGGGCCATGCATGTGCCAACCCTGTCCCCTTCGTCGCGGCTGTCCTCCTCCCCGGCCGGGACGATGCCCGGGGCTCGCGCCTCGGATCCGGCAGCGCAAGCGGCCGGAACGGCCGGAGCCGTTCCCCTCACGGCTCCGGCCACGAATTACCTGCCGGCCGGCAATGTGGATGCCGCGGTTTCCTGCACCCGCACCGAAGACGGCACGGTCATCGCCTTCGACGAGCGGACGGGCAAGGCAGTGTCCGGCGCAACAAGGCAGGCGGCCGAGATGAAGCTCGATCGCAGCAGACCACGCGAAGGCTGACCGGCTTTCGAGCCTGAGGCCGGCGAAGCCGGCGCCGCACACAACCATTTTTGCAGGGAATGAAACATCATGGCCGCCCGCTATTCCGCCTCGGAACTGGAACAAATCGAGAACTGGCTGATGAGCGGGCTGTCGGCCGCGAAGATCGCCACCCGGTTGACCGCGCTGCGCGGCCGCCCGGCCTCGCGCGCGGCCATCATCGGCATCGTCCACCGCACCGCCCGTCTGCGCGCCATCGGCCTTGCCAAATCCAAGGGCTGGTGTGGCGGCCGGCTCGGAAATTCGGCGCCTGAGCCATCAAGCACTGCTGATCAAGCGGAGTCGGCCCCGAAGGCCGAGCCACGCTGCCGCCCGGCAAGGCTGTCGGCCAGGCTGGCGCCGCCGGCCTGGCAGCCGGGTCCGGCTCGGATCACCGGGACCGATGGCGCGCCGCTCGAAATGCCGGCGCCGCGCCCGATCGCCGCCGGCGGTCGCCAGCCGCATTTCGCCGCCATGCGCTTCATCGATTGCCTGTTCGAGCGCTGCCGCGCGCCGCTCGATACGACGCTGCAGGAGGATGCGGAAAACGACGCCCCCGGCAGCCGGCCAGGTTTGGACATGCTGTGCTGCGGAATGCGCACGAACCCATCGAAAAGCTACTGCGCCTATCACGCTGCGCGCTTCCTGCGCACGCTGCCGGCCGAAGCGATTTGAGCTCGCTGCAATGAGGCTGGAAGTTCGCCAGAGCCCGATGACCAAAACCCAGGAGGACCGAGCCGATGAGCACCAAAACCGCCCAAAAGGCCAAAGCCAGGCCACCGAGATTGCCGAAAGGCGAGGCCGAGCAGGTGCGCATCCGCAAGGAGATCGGCCATGATTTCGCACTGAAGGACGACCGGTTCGGCCGCAAGCGGCTGGCGAAGGGGACGCAGGAGGGAGCGCGCCTCTATGAGGTCTCCAATGACGGCCACACAGCGACCGGCGGCATCGTGCGGGTGCGCAACGTCGACCCGCTGAGCGGCCTCACCTCGCTGTCGCGCCAGCAGCGCGAGGCGGGCATGCGCTACCGCCAGGATTTCCGCAACTCGTCCGAGGCAACCGCCAAGCCGATGGCCTGGGCCGAGCGCGTCGACGGCGGCCGCACCGGCAGCGGCGTCGCCGAACACATCCTGTCCGCCGGCCGCGACCATGCCGAGGCCACCAGGGCGCTTGTCCATTGGGAGATCGCCGGCATCGTGCAAAAGGTCTGCTGTGCCGACGCAACGGTCAAGAGCCTGGCCGAACAGGCCGGCGAGCCGCGCGACGTGGTGGTGAAACTACTCAAGATCGGGCTCGACATATTGGCCGTGCATTACGGCATGATGCTGATGCGCAAGCCGAGGTGAGAAGCCCCGCCGATCCGGCCGGCAAAACCGGCCGGATCGATCCGTCAACGACGGCAGACACGGATTCTTTCGATAATCCGGTGGTGATGACGCCAGTGCCTGATGACTTCGGTGTGGCAGCGCCGGTGGTACCGGTAGCGCGGCCTGTAGTCCTCGTCGTAGACATCATAGCGGTAACGGGGGACGTACTCATCGTCGTAATCGGAATACCGATGGTGGCGATAATAATAGTCGTCGTCATAGCCGTTGCCGATGCCGATCGTGACGCTGCCGCCGGCATTCGCCGGGCCGATCACGGAAGCCGCCGATGCGATGGCGATCACCGAGGCAAGCAGGAGCTTCTTCATAGCTACCTCCTTCTTTAACGTCCCTCTAATAGAAAAACCCCCGAGGGGCAGCCTCGTTCCATAGATTGGCAAGATGTAACGAACGGACGGGCCCGAAGTTTAGCGCCTGCTGGCGCGAAAATGCCGCTGGCTGCGGCGGGGTCGGATCGCCGACGCAGCGTGGCCGCTCCTCTCATCAAACAGCGGCAATCGCGCGTCAGTCCCGTCTTTTGCCGACGTCTGCCTACAGAACATGGCCCAGTTCCAGCAAAACGAACGCGGTCGCACCCAGCACAGCGAGGGCGTAGGCTGCATAAAGAACAAGCAGCATCACCTCAAAGTCCCGGACGAAGCTTGCGGCGATCTTGGTCTCCTTGGGCTCACCTTTCTCGACGCGGTCGGCTTCCAGCTGCTCGGTTGCCACGACGAGGCAGACGATCCTGTCGTTGTCGGCCGCCTGTAATATCCGTTCCGTCAAATCGACCGCAATCACTGGGTCATCGGCCAACTGATCCCGCGATAGCCGGCTTTCAGTGACTGTCTGGATTTCACGCTTTCTCACGCACGCATAATTGCGTCGACTAAATTAGGTTCCACTAAAATACATAGATTACCTCGGACCCGATCGCGATGGGTGAGGCGTGAGCCCAGCTGGGGGAACTCCCGCCCGAGGCCCGCATTTGTCGACTGTCGAGGCGAATCCTCGATCCGCATCCTCCGATCAAAGGGCGCGGGCTTCTTCATAGGCTGCTACGATGCGCCAGTGGGTAGATCGCAATGCTAAAGCCGCCAAACCTTCATATCGCGAACGCAGCGCCGACGTCTTCGGTGCCGACCGGTTATGACGAAGATCGCATGCTTACTTATATCCGGCTGCTCGACGCTTCGGCGGAAGGAACCGATTGGCGCGAGGTCGCCCGCATCGTTCTGCATATGGATCCGGAGCGGGAGCCGGAGAGGGCTTTCCGGGCGTGGGCGACACATCTGGCGCGTGCACGATGGATGACCAGGAAGCGGAACGAACTGCGCCAATTGCATGATGAGTGGTGGGGATGAGCACTATCTAAGCGGAACTGCCGTCTCGGTCTGGCCGTTGAGGGAGGAGGCCAACATGGAAAAGCGCCCAATGACTTCTTGGCCAGCCAATACTTTCGAGCTGTGCTGCCTTCTTGCAGTTCCGCTGTCGCTTATCCTTACGGTTTTCCTGGCGGGTCTCATCCTCAGCTGAGCCCCGCATGGTTGCTGGCCGGGGGCCGGTGGGCCGGATCCGACAAGATCCGGCATTGTTACTTCACAGCCGCCGCCATCACATCCGAAAATAGCGCCCGTTCCACCGCCGGCTCCAGCGTTTCGGCGAAGGGCGTCGCCAGGTGGTGGCGGTCGCGGAAGGCTAGTTTGCCGTCGATGAAGACATGGCAGGTGGTCTGGTCGCAAAAGCGGTCGGTCATGTCGATGTAAGCAGCGTTCGGTGTCGAGCGCACGATATCGCGCTCGATGGTGGCGATGTCGTCGTTTGCCGCCATGATCCTCGGCGTGTCGCATGTCGCGGGCGTCTGGCCCCGCCACAGCGCCCGCGCCACGCATTTGTCGGCGTAGCTTGCATTGTAGGGAACGTCCCTGATGACCGCGACCTTGATGCCGGCCTGGCTGAAGGCTTGAAGCGTCCAGGTGAGGCCCGTCCGCCACTGCGCTAGCCAATCGGCGTGCTTCAACTCCTCGGGCGATTCTTTCATCACATTGCCGATCGAGAACTCCGAGATCACCACCAGTTGCGGGTGGAGCGCGATGATGTCCTTGACCGACTGCTCGCGCCATTGATCGCATTCGGTGTAGTCGCGCTTCAGCCGCCAGTTCCAGGTCGTCACCCGCGAAGCCCGGCAGGAGGATTTGAGAAAGGTGACGACGCGAAAATTGTTCTTCTCGGCCGCCTTGATCAGCGGCGTCGACCAATGGTCGGCATGCGAGTCGCCGAACAGCACGACCGAGCGCTGGGCATCCTTGCGGCCGAACATGCAGGGCTTCGGCTTGACGGTCTCGAAATCGAGCACGCAGCCGCCATTGGTCGCGCGCACGGTGGAGAGCTGGGCGGCGCTGTCGGCGATGACGTGCTGTTCGGGGCTGAGATTGTGCTCGGCAAAGCGCGCATTGCCATAGGCCGCGACCACGCCGGCGCCGGTCAGCGCGACGGCGGGCACCAGCGCCCGCGCTGCTCCGGCCATCAGCCAGCCGTTGCGGCGGATCGGGTTCTCGATGAAATGATAGGTGAACATCGATAGAAGCAGCGTCAGCGCCGCGCAGGCAAGGCGGTCCAGGATGGACAGGCTGGGAACCACCATCGCCGCATAGACGATGACCGGCCAGTGCCAGAGATAGAGCGAATAGGACAGCCGGCCCAACCATTGCATGGGCGGCAGCGCCAGCACGGCGCTCGGCAGATTGCGGCCGCCGCTGCCGCTGAGCAGCAGCAGCACGGTGCCGGCAACAGGCGCCAGCGCATTCACCCCGGGAAACGGCGAGTCTTCGTCCAGCATCAGATAGGCCCAGGCGATCAGCGCCAGACCGAGGCATGCCTGGAGCGTGGCCAGCAGCGGCCGGTCGCGCCAGATCTTTGCCGGCGCCATGGTCGCGAGGCCGCCGGCGGCGAATTCCCAGGCCCTGAGCGGCGAGAAATAGAACGCCCAGGGCTGCGACACTTCCGTCAGCCAGGCGCAGGCGGCGAAGGAGGCCGCGCCGGCGACGCCGATGACGATTATAGCGGCGCGCTTGCCGGGACGCAGCCAAGCGGCGGCAAGAAGCAGCGCCGGCCATGCCAAATAGAACTGTTCCTCGACCGAGAGCGACCAGAAGTGGATGAACGGGTTGTTGGTGGCGTCGGCGGCGAAATAGTCGAACGACCAGCGGATCAGCCAAAGGTTGATCATGTAGGCGGAGGCGAACATGGCGCCTTTCGAATAAAGCGCCTGTTCCTCCGGCGACAGGATGAAGTAACCCGTGAACAGCGTGGCGAGGATGACGAACAGTGCCGCCGGCAACAGGCGCCGGGCGCGCCGGGCGTAGAAGCGCCAGAGGTTCAGCCGCCCGGTCTCGGTGATTTCCGTAACCAGGTGACGGGTGATCAGATAGCCGGAGATGACGAAGAAGATGTCGACGCCGGCAAAGCCGCCGGGCAGGCCGGACAGACCAAAATGGAAGGCGATGACACCCGCCACCGCCAGCGCGCGCAGCCCTTCGATGTCAGGCCGAAATGATGCCGACACAATCACCTCATGCAAGGAATGCCCACCTCGCAGAGGCTCGACCCGATGCGACGATATTGCAATGCAACAAATCTAACGCAGTGCAACATAGGGGGAGGGCGCGGCTCCTCCAGTTCCTCGCGTGGGCGATTCACTCACATGAGCGATTCGAGAGCGACTGATATGGAAGCGAAGCGAAGGGTGCCGAGGCGATCACGCCTTTTTCAAAAACTCGGTCTTCAGCACCAGGCCCTTCACCTGCCTGGTGCTGCATTCGATCTCGCCGGGATTGCCGGTGAGGCGAATATTCTTCACCAGCGTGCCGCGCTTGATCGTCTCCGACGTGCCTTTGACCTTGAGATCCTTGATCAGGGTCACGGAGTCGCCCTCGTGCAGCGCCGTGCCATTGCTGTCTCTTATGATCGCGTCGGTCATGGCAGGTCTTTCGTGGGACTCCGGTGCGGAGGTGGTTGGCTCATTACCCGGCCTATCCCACGGTTGGCGGCGAGGTCAAGCGTGCCGGGGGCAGCGTGCCGGTAACCAAGCGTGCCGACCGCTAATGCCAGGCGGACGGCCGACCGGAAAACCCGGATTGTGAGCAGACTGGGACCCCCTGGGCGGTAGTGGCATTGCCGCTTCGCGACATGCGCTCCGGCCAAGCCATGCCAATGGCGCCACGGCAATCGAAGTCGTGGCCTTTTACGCGGATATTCCGGCACGAGTTCAAATAGATGAGCGCCCGCCCGTGCGGACAGGAAGGTCGCAGTGACAGACCTGCCCGCCCTTTCGCTTGGTGCGTTATTTCAATTGGCAACGATCACTTGTTGGCGCCACCGAGCTGGTTGGCCATCTTGCAGAAGTCGGCATGCATCGTGGCAATGCCTGCGTCGCTGCATTCCTTCAACATCATGGCCCGGTCGCTCGTGGACATGGCCATCCATGCCGCCTTGAATTCGGCTTCCGACTTCATGGTCTTCATGCCGGCGTCGGTGAAGAAGGGGTTCATTTTCTGCGGATCGTCGAGCGCCGAAGTGCCAGTGGCACCGGCGGCAAGCGCAGCGCCGGTCATCATCGAAAGCGCCATCGCGCCCATGCAAAGCGTCTTGATGTTCATGATCATTCCTCCTGAGCTGCTGCTTTGAGGTTGTCCATCAGCGATCTACGAAGGAACGGTGTTTTGACCCAAAAGTTCCACGTTCTGGCGCAGACATGGAACAGGATTGCCCGTGACGTTATTAATGCAAAAAATTCTACCATGACTGAATTTGCCGCGCTGCCGACCAGGGCAACCGGCGTCCAGCTGGGTGAGACGCTGCGAAGTTGCACGCCGGCTCAATATGCCCGATCATGGCGACGGCGGGGCGGAGGTATCAGTGGCGGCAAATCGTCGAAACGACGCGCACCTGTCGGAGCCCCGGCGGGCGGGCATTGTTTCCGCGGCCAGGGCGCTTCCGCGCACATCGTTGCCCAGCGTAGCGTCGGTCGTGACGGCCGTCGCGGCGCTCTATTTCGGGCGCGAGGTCTTTCTGCCGATCGCAATCGCGCTGCTGCTTACCTTTGCGCTCGTGCCCATGGTGTCGGCACTCAAGCGAGCCGGCATTCCGCGTCTTCCTGCCGTGATCGCCAGTGTGCTCGGCGCATTCACGGTGCTGGCTCTGTTCTCCTTCATCGTCGCCACGCAGGTCAGTGAACTGGCGCAGAACATTCCGCTTTACCAGGCGAATATCCTGACCAAGGTCCGGTCGCTCAAGGAAACCGGCGTCGGCGGCGGCATCGTTTCCAGATTGAGCCGGGTGATCGAACGTGTCGGCCAGGAGCTCGACAGACCCGAGCCCGCACAACCCGCCGCCGATCAGCCTCCGCGGGAACCGATCCCGGTCGAAATCGTCGCGCGCGAACGACCGCTCGAGGTTCTCCAGAATCTGATCGGCCCGCTGCTGAGCCCGCTGGCATCGGCCGGACTGATCGTCGTGGTCGTCATATTCATGCTGCTCGAGCGGGAGGACCTGCGCGATCGCTTCATACGCCTCGTCGGCTATGGCGATCTGCATCGAACCACCGAGGCGCTGCAGGATGCCGGCAAGCGCGTCGGCCGCTATCTGCTCATGCAACTGGTCGTGAACATCGTCTATGCCGTCCCAATTGCAATCGGACTTTGGCTGCTGGGCATACCCAATCCATTGCTGTGGGGCTTGCTGGCGCTGGCGCTGCGCTTCGTTCCCTATATCGGCCCGGTCATCGCGACGTTGTTGCCTCTGTTCCTGGCGCTGGCCGTGGCGCCCGGCTGGTCGCTCGTGCTCTGGACCGCAGGGCTTTTCGTCGTGGTGGAACTGATCACCGGCAACGTGATCGAACCTTGGCTCTACGGCTCGCGCACCGGGCTGTCGCCATTGGCCATCATCGTTGCGGCGATCTTCTGGACCTGGCTTTGGGGGCCATTGGGCCTGGTTCTGTCGACGCCGCTCACGGTCTGCCTCGTCGTGCTCGGCCGCCATGTGCCGCAGTTCGAATTCCTCGACGTTCTGTTCGGCAACGAACCCGTGCTCGAACCGCACGCCCGGCTTTACCAGCGGCTGCTGGCCGGGGATCCCGAGGAAGCGACGGACCATGCCGAGGAGATGCTGGAGGAAGAATATCTGGTCGAGTTCTACGACAAGGTCGCGATTCCCGCACTTCTGCTCGGTGAGCAGGACCGGGTGCGTGGCGTGTTAAGCGATGAGCAAAGACAGCAGGTCGCGGGCAGCGCGCTGACGATGGTGGCGAACCTCGACGACAGCGCGCAGGAGGAGGCGGAAGCGGACGACACGGCCGCGGCCGAAGACAACGGCTCACGCGAGGACAAGCACGTTCAGGGGGAGGTTCAGGGCGAGGAGTACACCGAACTGCCGGATGGCACGGGCATGTCGGTGCTGTGCGCCGGCGGGCGCGGCGAACTCGACGACGCGGCGGCCGCCATGCTGGCCCAGGTGCTCGAAGTCCAGGGCGCCACGGTGTTGAGAGCGAGCTTCGCCGAGATCGAACCGGGGAGCATTCGCCGCCTTGAGCTCGACGCCGTCGATAGTGTCGCCATCGGATTTTTGAACCGGGATTCCGTCAAGCACGGGCGGTTCCTGGTCCGTCGGCTGAAACGAGCCAAACCAAGGTTGCGAGTGGGCATCGTGTTGTGGTCGGAAGCCGACAGCGACAACCAGGAGGCAGATGCCAGATTGGCCAACGAGATCAACGCCGATTTCGTCGCACATGGCATGGTAGGCGCGGTGCTCGGTGCGTTGTCCAGCGCTCCGCCGGTGGCGCTGAAGACCACCGCCAAACGCCGCATGCGCCGCCTGACGCCGGCGCGCAAGAAAGAGCCGCTCGCCGCGGCAAAATGAGCGCGGCGAAGACCGCGGCAGGTCGGGTTATTACCGCTTTCGCGAAAGTGGCAATAACGAAACGGATCAGGTTGTCTTCGCAAGGTCGCGCTGAACCGTCCGCCGCGGCAAACGGCGCCAACCTTCATAGAGTCCAGAAATAGCGCACCGTATGGAAGAAGACCGGGGCGGCGAAGACCAGGCTGTCGGCACGGTCCATCATGCCGCCATGGCCTTCGATCAGATGGCCCCAGTCCTTGACGCCTTGATCGCGCTTGATGGCGGAGGCGACCAGCCCGCCAAGGAAGCCCATCAGGCAGGCGATGAAGGCGACGCCGGCTGCCTGCAGCGGCGAGAACGGCGTCAGGAACGACAGCAGCGCGCCGAGCAGGCTCGATGCCGCCAGCCCGCCGACCAGCCCCTCCCAAGTCTTCGACGGCGAGACCGTCGGCGCCAGGAGATGCCGGCCGAACAGCTTGCCGAAAATATATTGCAGCACGTCGCTGCCTTGCACGGTGATGATCAGGAAAGCGATCAGCAACAGGTTGCGGCCTTCGAAGCCTGGCACCTCGAGCGTCAGCAGCGCCGGCACGTGGCTGACGCAGTAGACCGAAATCATCACCGCCCATTGCTGCGCCGAGACGCGCTCGAGAAAGCGCTCGGTGTCGCCGTGCAGCGCGGTGATCGCCGGCATCAGCAGGAAGCAGTAGACCGGGATGAAGATGGTGAACAGGCCGTACCAGGCGGTCCACACCAACCAGTACTGGAACGGGATGACGATGCCGAACATGCCGAGCAGCACCCAGTGGTCGCTGCGGCGGCTGTGCGTCAGCGTCACGAATTCGCGCAGGGCGGCGAAGGAAATCAGCGCGAACAGGATGGTCATGCCGGGGCGGCCGAAGAAGAAGGCGACGGTGATCGCCACCACCATCACCCACCAGGCATTGATGCGCTGGGTGAGGTTGACCAGCGTCGGCGACAACGGCTTTGGCGCGCGCCATGACAAGACGCCGGCGACGACGCTGGCACTGATCAGCACCGCCAGCAGGCCGACAATCAGAATGAGGGTTTCGTGCATCATCGGCAGCATTTTGCCTTGGTCCTCAATCGTCTCGCTGCGGCCGGGGGTTGAGCGCCAGCAGCGTTTCGCGGGCGCGATCGAGAAAGGCGCGGCGTTCCTCACCCGGTTGAATGGCGATCGGCGCGCCGAAGACGACACGGCAAAGCAGCGGCACCGGCACGAATTGGCCCTTGGGCAGCACCCGCGACATGTTCTCGATCCAGCACGGGATGAGTTCGACATCGGGCCGCGCCATCGACAGATTGTAGAGGCCGGAGCGAAACGGCAGCAGCGGTTCGTCGGTCATGTTGCGCGTGCCTTCGGGAAACAGGATCAGCGAATGGCCTTGGTCGAGCACCGACAGCATGATCGAGATCGGGTGCTGCGTTTCATCCGTCCACTGCCGGTGGATCAGCACGGAAGACAGCATGTCCTCGGCAATGAAACGGCGCAGCCGCGTCTTGCTCCAATAATCGGCGGCCGCCACCGCATGGGTACGGGCGCGTTCCTTCTCGCTAAGGCAGGCCGACAGCAGGATGAAATCGCCGTGGCTGGCATGGTTGGCGAAGTAGATGCGCTGCCGGTCCGATGGCTGGCTGCCGTTCCAGATCGGCCGCACACCGGTGACCACCCAGGCCAGTGCCGACAGGCCGACCGAGGTCACCGTCTGCAGCAGGGTATAGGTGCTGACGCGAAGCTTTGTCATGGACGGGCTCAAAAGAATGCCGCGACGACCGAGGCCGCCGCGAACAGGCCAAATGCGATACGCTGCTTGGCGAGCAGACGGCGCGTGCCGGCCATCCGCTGGTCGAGCGAGCGGCCACCGGCCGCCGTGGGTTTCAGCCGCATGCGCGCCAGCACGTCGTCGATCGCCGCACCGCCGCCTGCTTCGCTGGCGTGGCTGGCCATCAGCCGGAACAGCAGCGCGTCGAATAAAGCAAGGGCCGAGAGAATAATTGTGGCTATGGCACCCGCGGCGGCGATCAGCCAGGCCGCCGCGGACAGCGACGATGTTTGCGGCGCAGCCGCCAGGCCGATGACCGGCGCCGCCAGCAAGGCAGCAGCAATCAACAGCAGCGGCCATGCCACCTGCACAATCAGCCCGGCGGCGAACGCTTCGGCCTTGTCACGATAGGCGGTCATGTCGCCGCGTCCATGCCAAGATGCACAGGCCGGCCCGCGGCGGCGAGCTGGCCTCGCGCCTGATCCGGCGTGGCGGCCCGGCCGCTGGCGACCAGCCATTCGGCGACGACGGCGGCGCTGCGCTGGAAGCCGAGCGCACAGCAGACCAGCACGGTGCCCTGGCCCCGCGCCGTCTCGATCGCCGCCACCGCTTGCGCACGCGCCTCGCGAGACGGTGGCAAAAGGTCGACCATAGACAGGCTCAACCAGCGGATCGAGGCGCCACGCGGCCTTTCCAATTCGCCGGCAAGGTCGATCACCGTGCCGAAGGCGTCGGCCTCGGCGGCGGTCGGAAAACGGCCAAGGGAAACACCGTCGGCGATGACGATCTGCGCCGGAAGCTTTCGCGTCCACGCCCACACATTGACCTTGGCGGCAACCCGGTAGGGCCACACCAGAAGACGGCTGGCCAGCGACACGCGGCCATCGGCTGTTTTCTGGAACACCTTGGCGCCGGCGCCGGCATAGGCGAAAGCGACTATGGCCAGCGCCAGTGCCGGCCACAACAGGATGAGCCACAGCGCCGAGACCAATGCGCCGGCAGCAGCGCCGGCCAGCGCAAAGGCTGCGCCAAGCGCATAGAACAGCGCCAGAAGCCGCGCTTTCGGGTCCGCGGTCAGGCGGAAGCCGGCGAAAGGCAAGGCGTCGGCGCGCGGGAATAGCCATAGGGCGAAAAGGCCGAGCAGCGCGCCGGTCGGAATGTCGATGAAATGGTGCTGCCACGTCGTCAGCACCGAGGCGCCGATCAGGAAACACCAGACATGCCAGGCGACGCCGGCGATGCCGGTCAATCTGTGACGCCAATGGTCCCAGATGATGACCAGCAGCGCAATATGCAGCGACGGCGCCTGGTTGAAGGGTTTGTCGAAGCCGCCGAGCACGGCGAACATGAAGCCGGGCAGGCCGCTCGTCTGCGGGCGCACGAACGTCGCAGTCAGCGGGAACAGGATGAAGCAGGCGACGGCGACGATCTGCGCCGTCAGATAGCGGCCGGCAAGGCGGTCGACGCCGCTCTTCGAATTGTTCAACAGCAACGACAAGCCATAGAACAGGTTGATCGACCAGTAGGGCACGATCGTCCAGGCAAGGAACGGGATGCCATGCTCCCAGCCGAACACGATGCTGCCGATATCGTGGCGCCGCGACGCCAGCCAATTGGCGAAGCCGTAGGTGGCGTAGAAGAACGGCGCCAGAAATGACAGCCACAATGCGGCGCGCAGGACTATCCCGGTATACGGCTCGCGCGGCAAGGCCGGAAGGGCAGGGGCATCGCGAGGTAAGGCAGAGGCAGGCAAGTCCATGCTCAGACGCGCCGCGCGACCGAAACGGTGAAGATGCCCCACTGGTCGATGCGCTGGTCGAGTTTCTCGAAACCGGCGGCCGCCACCAGCTGGTCCATCTCGGCCTGCGTGCGGCGGCGCATCACCCAGGCCTGGCCGCCGCGATGCGAGGTCAGGCTGCGCGCGATCATCTCGAGCTGCGGATGCCAAGGCTGGTTGGTGTAGACGAGCAGGCTTCCCGGCTGCATGGCGCTGGCCAGTCCACCGAGCGAGCGGGCGATCATGGCATTGTCGGAAAACAATTCGTAGAGCCCCGAGACGATGGCGAGATCCGGCGCCGGGTCGAGCCCGGCCAGCATCGTGGCGTCGAAGGCGTCGCCTTGATGGAACGAAACCGTCGCCGGCAGCTGGCGCTCGGCGATCAGCTTGCGGCCGAGCGAGACGTTGAGCTCGGAGAAATCCTGCAGCCGCACGCTTGCCGGCGGCTCGGCGCATTTCTGCACGGCATCGAGCACATAGCGGCCATGGCCGGCGGCGATATCGACGATATGGACCGGCCGGCCGGTGGCCTTGAGCGAGGCGGCGGCGCTGCCGATCAGCTCTTCCAGATGCAGCTTGCGCTGGCGGATGCCGCGCCAGCCGATGGCATCGAGAAAGGTGCGGTCGATCATGCGGCCGATGGGGCTGATGCCGCGCGCCTCGTTCTCGTAGACATAGTCGAGGGTCGAGCCGGAATCGAAGCCGGTGGCAATCCCCGTCTTCATGCCGGACGACAGCCAGGCGCCCATGCGGATCGAAGCGCGGCTCATTGCCCAGTAGAGGCCCCTTAGCGACAGCAGCGGCAGCGGAGAGGCCAGCCGGTCGGCCTCGTCGCGCGTGTAGCCGGCACGGTCGGCCTCGGTCAGGTCGACCGGCTTTTCCGGCGCTGTGAACTGCCTTTCGAGGAAAGGCCTGATCAGGTCGAGTGCCTTGTGGCGGTCGCGCTCGCCCAGCGTGTCGTGAAAGAAGCCGGGCAAAATATGCCGCTCCTTGGCCGGGCTCGCCAGATTGACGAAAAACTCGTGCTGCGGTCCATGGCGCACCACCCAGTCGCTGCCGGAGATCAGAAGCTGTGTCGGCACGGTGATGGCGCGGGCGTCGGCGACGATGCGCGCGGCATGGTCGTAGAGCTCGACCAGGATGTTGGAGGCGATCGGCCGGGTGATCAGCGGGTCGGCGTCGAAGGAGGCGATGCGCTCGGGGTCATGCGTCAGGAATTTCGCCTTGACGTAGGAATTGACGAAGAAGCGGCCCTTCAGCTTCTGCCACAACGCAATGCCTTGCTTGGCGAAGGGCACGTAGAGCTTGACCGAGAAGGCCGGCGAGGCCAGCACCAGGGCGCGAATGTCAGGCGCATAGTCATGCACCCAGGCGGCGGCAAGCACGGCGCCGAAGGATTGCGCGATCAGCGCGATGTCGCGCCGCGCAAAGCCGTCGCTGCCAATCTCGCGCACGAAACAATCGATGTCGCGCACCAGCGCCGCAAACGACGGCGCATAGCCGCGTTCGCCGGCGGAGCGGCCATTGCCGCGCGCATCCCAGGCATAAAAGGCGTGGTCGGGCATCTCAAGTTCGTCGACCAGATGCGCCATGCGGCCGCCATGCTCGTGGCCGCGATGGAACAGCAGGATGGCACCCTTGCGGTGTTCCGACAGCGCCGGCCAACAGCGGTAAAAGATATCGGTGCCGTCATGGCTCTTGAAGCTGCGCTCCTGCGCCACCCGCTCGATGTTGGCTGAAGCCACTGCCGCAACCGTCTGTTGGTGAAGCATGTCGTTCTCCCTGGCGAGACCCGAATTCAGCTGCCGCTCCCGTTAAGGCCGCTGTGTATCCGGTTGATGGCGGTCGCCAGCGAGAGTGTAGCCATGGCCGGAAACACGAGCGGCGTGAGCGCCGGGACCCACAGGCCGGACGCGATAAGCACGGCGAGGATGCCGAGCGCCAGCGCCCGGTCGCTTTTGCCGAACGGGCCGGCATAGTTGCGCCCGGTTCCTGCGGCGATGCCGAGCACGCCGGCGAACTCCGTGATCATAGCCGCGATCGCAAATGCAACGACGCCCCAGGCAGGAAAAATGACGGCAAAGGCCAGGATCAAAGCGAGATCGGAGACAACATCGCAGAGCTCGTTGAGATACATGCCGAGCTTCGAGGCCTGGCCATGTTCCCTCGCGAGCATACCGTCGATCGCATTCAGCGCCATTCGCGTAAACAGCACGAGCGGCATCAGCAGAAAGACCACGCGGTGGCCGGCAAGGGCTGCCACCACAAGGCCGGTGGCGAGCGAGAGGGCAGCGGCCAGCAACGTGATCTGGTTGGCGGTGACGCCGGCTCTGGCCAGGCCGTCGGCAAGCGGCCGCAACCTGGCCTGGAAGGCCGGTTTCAGCGCATAAAGCGTCGGCATGTGCGAACCCCCCGGCCGCGGTGCAAAGTGATGTTGGCGAGGATGGTCAATCGGCGCGCAAGACGCAAGGGCGGCGCCCATCACTTTCCGCAAACTTGCCGGACGGCTATGTCCTCGCTTTGACCGTGTCGCCCGGGAACAGGGCGGGCAAACGTTGCGCTCGAGACCGAGGTCAGGAACAGATCGGCTCGCTGGTTCGCTTCCTGAATGGTCGCCGCGCGGGCATTTTGCAGCACGAAATGCTCGGTCGTCAGGCACTGCAGGGCCTGCTGCGCTTGATCTGGCGGAACCGGAGCGTCGGGAGAACGGGTCATCGACATTTGTCCCCTTCTGTCAGCCGCAACCGGCGGACAGAAGGGGGCGTCGTCCTGCGAGCTGTCAGGTTTTGCCGATGGCGATGCGCTTGGCCTTGGCCTGGGCGCGCTCCGTCTTGGGCAGCGTCACGCTGAGCACGCCGTTCCGGAACGCGGCGTTCACCTTGTCTCCGTCGACTTCGTAGCCGAGTGGGATACGCCGCTCGAAACGGCCATAGAAGCGTTCGGAGAACTGCCTGTCCTTGTCCTCGGTCTCTTCACGCTTCTCGCCGCGCAGCGTCAGCACGCCGTCATCGAGCAGCAGCTCGACGTCCTTCTCGTCCATGCCGGGGATTTCGGCGGTGACGCGGATCTCCTTTTCGCCATCGGAGATTTCGACACTCGGCCAGCTGGCGCGGGCCGCGGAGAGGCCGAGCGACGGCAGCCGCGTGTCGAAGCCGCGGAACGCCTCGTCGAACAGGCGGTTCATTTCGCGATGCAGCGTCAGGAAGGGATCGCGATCGGCGTCACGGAACAGGCTGGGGGTCTGATTGTTCTCCCGGCCCCAGGGAATGAGATCACGAATAGCCATTGCATAGTCTCCTTTCTCGACTGGTGCGTTCAGGCAGCCTGCTTGTTTGCTTCGACCTGCGCGACCTTCGGCCCGGTCTTCGGCGAGGCGACATCGGTCGCGATGGCGATGCGCCGAGGCTTCATCTCCTCGGGCACCTCACGTACCAGATCGATGCTGAGCAGGCCGTTGTCGAGCGAGGCGCCTGCGACCTTGACGTGATCAGCAAGCTCGAAACGGCGGGTAAAGGGCCGTGCGGCGAGGCCACGATGCAGATACTCCGCGTTATCCGGCTCCTTGTGCTGGCCGGAGACAATCAGGAGGTTGGGTTCATGGGTGATTTCGAGGTCGTCCTCGGAAAAGCCAGCGACGGCGATGGTGACGCGGTAGTTGTTCTCGCCGCTGCGCGCGATGTCATAGGGCGGCCAGGCGTCGAAAGCCTGCGGAGCATTTTCCAGCAGGTTGAAGACGCGGTCGAAGCCGATGCTCGACCGATAGAGCGGGGAAAAGTCGAATGCGGTTCTCATAGCTACATCCTCCATCGAGCAACATAGATACGAGGAGCGCCAAAGAGCTGGCGCTCCCTGGTTTCGCCGGCCCCATTTCGGCGACCGGTGCCTTCGATCTGGTTATTGTCCGCCGCAAGTCAAGACCCGGTGGCTTTCGCTTTGCCGGTTTTTCGGGCCGTTTTCGGTCGGCTCGGCGAGGCTGCCAATCCCCCTTTTTGCGGCGAGATGTCCGGCAGGAGATTGCCTGTTTGATTTCAATTGCCAACGCTGACTTCCCCGGCCGGTTATTGTCTGCAGCAGGTCAAGACCCAGATTTCTTGTGTTGCCGGGCCCGTTCCCGGCACCCGCAGATGGAGCTGACCATGACACGCGACGAGATCATTTCTGTGCTGGGCCCGGTCGACGAAGCCGTGATCGCCGACATTGCGGCGACGGACGGGACGGTCCAGGAATTGCGCGAGGCCCTGGCCTGGATCGCCGCCGACGAGGCGTTGGTGAACGAGGGCCGACCGCTGCCGACGGCAAGAGTAGCGACGCTGATCGAACTGCTGCAAGGGCCGGACGAGGAGGAATAACCGGCTGTCGCCGCGATGCTCTTGAACCGCGCAGAGAGACGAACCATGTCCTTCAGCGGCGCCGGCCGGCCGCCGGTGCCGCCAGCATAACGTTGCTTGCTCAAACAAGAAGACGATCAGAAAACAAGGAGGAGGTGATGGACGACGTCCGCTTTGCCGAGCCGATCACGTTGAAATTCCAATCCAGCGAGCGCAAGGTCGCCAGCAGTTGGGAAGCCATCGAATGCATGCGCCAGCAGTGGCCGGACCGTGCACGCAGCCGGAGTTGGCGCGCCGCCTATCGGACCTGCCGCGACGCGCTCGACGGTTGGCGTACCGGCGTGATGCGCGCAAGGCCTTCGTCCGGGCGGCGCGCAAGGCCCGATTGCTCGCATCGGCCCGCAAGCCTGTCGACCGCGCCGGCTAGTCCGGACCCCCCTCCGATATTGTGAGATCCAAAACAAGTGGGGAGAGGCAGCTGCCTTTCCCCCGCTTCGGAGACTTTGTCCGCTGTCTAGCGGCAGATCGGCTTGCTCCTCAGTGGACGGTAATAATGCCGTTTACGGCCCGCCATTCGGAGGGCTGGATCAGGTGATGATGGGCGACGCGCACCGAATGCAGCGGGCCTTCGATCTCGCGCTCCCAGAAATCGAGGAAATGCTTCAGCGTCGGGAAATCGGGGGCAATATCGTATTCCTGCCAGATGTAGAGCTGCAGAAGGCTTCGATGATCGGGCAGGCGGTAGTGGATCTCCGCCGTGGTGAGGCCAAACCCTTGCATCTGGAGCTGAAAGTCCCTGCTGATCATGCAATCCTTCCTTTCCCAATGAACCTCCGTCTGCAAAACGCCTCGCCTTCCACATAGGTTCCAGCCGCCGCAAGCGGCTCAGGAGACGGACAGATTTGGAAATCCGGCCGGGTCATCGCGCCGGAAACGGCGAATGTGCTAACAATTACAGCGTATTGGCACTCTCAGGCGTCGAGTGCTAAAATTTTTGCATGATCCTCTTGAAAGCTGAAAAAAGCGCGACTAGTTCGTATGCGCGCGATGCCTGATGAAGGGGTCGCGCACCCCGTGCCGGGCCGATATTGCCGGTCCGGTCAGGAGGATGTTCGAAAATCTGTTTGTCCAGAGAGGAGAACGACATGGCGTTCCGTCCATTGCATGACCGTATCCTGGTCCGCCGCATCGAGGTCGACGAAAAGACCGCGGGCGGCATCATCATCCCCGACACCGCCAAGGAGAAGCCGCAGGAGGGCGAGGTCATCGCCGCCGGCCCCGGCGCGCGCGACGACAGCGGCCAGTTGCAGCCGCTCGACGTCAAGGTCGGCGACCGCATTCTGTTCGGCAAATGGTCCGGCACCGAGATCAAACTCAATGGCGAGGATCTGCTCATCATGAAAGAGAGCGACGTGCTGGGTGTGATCGAAGCCACGGGCGAGATGAAGAAGGCTGCCTGAGGGGGGCCTGAACAAGCATTCCAGTCAACGAAAAGCTGCCTATCGAGGAGTGTTCCAATGGCTGCCAAAGATGTGAAATTTCATACCGAAGCGCGCGAGAAGATGTTGCGCGGCGTCGACATCCTCGCCAATGCGGTGAAGGTGACGCTCGGTCCCAAGGGCCGCAACGTTGTCTTGGACAAATCGTTCGGCGCGCCGCGCATCACCAAGGACGGCGTGACGGTGGCGAAAGAGATCGAGCTTGAGGACAAGTTCGAGAACATGGGCGCGCAGATGGTGCGCGAGGTCGCCTCGAAGACCAGCGATACCGCCGGCGACGGCACCACGACCGCGACGATTCTGGCGCAGTCGATCGTCCAGGAAGGCGCCAAGGCGGTTGCTGCCGGCATGAACCCGATGGACCTGAAGCGCGGCATCGACAAGGCGGTCGAAGCAATCATCGCCGAACTGAAGGCCAATGCCCGCAAGGTGACCAGGAACGACGAAATCGCTCAGGTCGGCGCCATCTCTGCCAATGGCGATGCCGAGATCGGCCGCTTCCTCGCAGAGGCGATGGAAAAGGTCGGCAATGAGGGCGTCATCACTGTCGAGGAAGCCAAGACCGCCGAGACCGAGTTGGAAGTGGTCGAAGGCATGCAGTTCGACCGCGGCTATCTCTCGCCATATTTCATCACCAACCAGGATAAGATGCGCGTCGAGCTCGAAGAACCCTATGTGCTGATCCACGAGAAGAAGCTCTCCAACCTCCAGGCCATGCTTCCCGTGCTCGAAGCCGCCGTGCAATCCGGCAAGCCGCTGCTGATCATTGCCGAGGACGTCGAAGGCGAGGCGCTGGCGACGCTGGTCGTCAACAAATTGCGGGGCGGCCTGAAGGTTGCAGCCGTCAAGGCGCCGGGCTTTGGTGACCGCCGCAAGGCCATGCTCGAAGACATCGCCATCCTGACCGGCGGCACGGCGATCTCGGAAGACCTCGGCATCAAGCTCGAGAACGTCACGCTGGAGATGCTCGGCCGCGCCAAGAAGGTGCTGATCGAGAAGGAGAACACCACCATCGTCGACGGTGCCGGCCGCAAGGATGAAATCCAGGCGCGCATCAGCCAGATCAAGGCCCAGATCGAGGAAACCACCTCCGACTACGACCGCGAGAAGCTGCAGGAGCGGCTGGCCAAGCTCGCTGGCGGTGTCGCCGTCATCCGCGTCGGCGGCTTGACCGAGGTCGAGGTCAAGGAGCGCAAGGATCGCGTCGACGATGCCATGCACGCCACACGCGCGGCGGTCGAGGAGGGTATCCTGCCCGGCGGCGGCGTGGCGCTGCTGAGGGCGGCGAAGGCGCTCGACAATATCGAGGTCGACAATCCCGACCAGAAGACCGGCGTCGAGATCGTGCGTCGCGCGATCGAGGCCCCGGTGCGCCAGATCGCCGAGAATGCCGGTGCGGAAGGTTCGATCATCGTCGGCAAGCTGCGCGAGACGACCGACTTCGGCTATGGCTGGAACGCCCAGACCAACGAGTTCGGCGACCTCTACAGTCAAGGCGTCATCGACCCGGCCAAGGTCGTGCGCACTGCTCTCCAGGGCGCCGCTTCCGTCGCCGGCCTGCTGGTGACGACCGAGGCGATGGTGGCAGAGAAGCCGAAGAAGGAAACGCCCATGCCTCCGATGCCCGGCGGTGGCGGCATGGACTTCTAAGGCCAGGCTTCCAAAGCGCGACTTCGAAACGGCAGATGGACCGTGTCCACCTTCGTCGCCTTCGCCCGCCGCAACGACCTGCTTGCGCCGCAGACGAACGGGATGGTTGCCGGCGAGAGCGTTGCTGGCGCGACGGTTGCCGACTGGGCAACGCGCGCACAGCGCGTCAACGCCCCGGTCTGAGCGGTCGGAGAAGTCGCCAATCTCCCCCCTTGAGGGGGAGATGTCGCCGAAGGCGACAGAGAGGGTCAGTACGTCCTGGCGCGACGCCCTGTGGGACGAAAGAGAAGGTTGGCGCTTCACGCGAGGCGCCCCCCTCTGTCCTGCCGGACATCTCCCCCTCAAGGGGGGAGATTACGCGCTCAGCCGCTTTCGCTTGCTAAGCCCGTGGTAGCAGCCGGCGCATGATCAGCGAGGCATGGCCGCCCACGCCGTGTGCAGCCGGCCGGCGCTCGACGACCTCGAAGCCGTGCTTGCGATAGAAGGCGATTGCGCGGTCGTTGCCCTCGATCACTTCCAGGGCGATGCTGGGAATACCCGCATGCGCGGCAAGAACGGCATGCAGCAGGTCGGCGGCAAGGCCGGTGCCGTACTCGCTTTTGTCTATATGGAGCCGCTCGAGCATGACCTCGCCTTTGTCGTCCATCGCGGCCATCGCATAACCGGCGAGCGAGCCGTCAGCCCGCTCGGCGACGAAGGACATCTTGTTGTCGTCCCCGAGCTCGGACGCCAGCCGCTCCGGCGCGTGCCTCTCATCCGACAGCCGTGCCGTGGTCTCGGCACCCAGGATCGGCGAATAGGTGTAGCGCCAGGACCCTCCAAGCAGCCGCGACACCGCCGGAACGTCCTGTTCGGTCATGGTTCTTATTTGGGGCATTGGCACCTCCCGGGCAGTTTATGGCACCGCAGCGTTCGCTCCGCCATCACCGCCTTACCCGCGATTTCAGCCAGCGGTCGAAGGCCACGGCGAGGATGAGGATCAGGCCGATGACGATGCTTTGCGTGTAGGACGAGACGTTGTTGAACTGCAGCCCGTTCTGCAAGACGCCGATCAGTCCTGCACCGACCACCGTGCCGCCGACGCTGCCGATGCCGCCGAACAGCGAGGTGCCGCCGATGACGACCGCCGAGATCACCGTCAGCTCGTAGCCGATGCCGGCCACGGCTTCGGAGGAGTTGAGCCGCGCCGACAAAACGAAGGCGGCGAGGCCGGCGAAGAAGCCGACGATGATGTAGACCGAGATCAGGATGCGGTCGACACGCAGGCCGGAGAGCCGTGCCGCCTCGGCATTGCCGCCGACGGCATAGACCGCGCGGCCGTAACGTGTGTAGCGCAGCACGATATGGCATAGGATCGCGGCAATCGCGAAGATGATCGCCGGCACCGGAACCGGGCCGATCAGGCCGGTACCGAACCAGCGCATCGAGGCGTCGAAGCCGGAGATCGGGCCGCCATTGGAAATCGTCAAGGTCAGGCCGCGAAACACGGTGAGGCCGCCGAGCGTGACGACGAAGGGCGGCACCTTCAGCCTGGTGATGGCAAAGCCCTGGACGCCGCCGGCCACGGCGCCAACGACGACGGCGGCGAGAAGGGCGGCGAACCAGCCATAGCCTTGCGTGCCCGACGTCGACAGCGACAGCGTGTTGGCGGTGCCGCCCTTGGCCACCACCGCCGCGACCATGCCGCAGAAGGCGAGCAGCGAGCCGACCGACAGGTCGATGCCGGCGGTAAGGATAACGAAGGTCATGCCGAGCGCGATCAGCCCGGTGATCGAGATCTGGCGCATGATGTTGAACAGGTTGATCGGGTCGATGAAGCTCGGCTTCAGCACGGTGAAGACGACAATCAGCAACGCCAGGAACATCAGCGGGCCGAAGCTCATCAGCAGGCGCGCAATATTGACGCCGCCGCGCTGGCTCCGTTCGGTCGTGCTGGTCATTGCGTTGCTTCCTGCTTCTGGTCGAGCGCCATCAGTTCCATCAGTTTCTCCTCGGTCGCCTCAATACCGGGCATCTCGCCGGTAATGCGCCCGCGTCGCATGGTGACGATCCTGTCCGACACCGCAAGCACTTCGGGCAGCTCGGACGAGATCATCATGATGGCGATGCCGCGCGCCGCGAGCTCCACCAGGATCTGGTGCACTTCCGCCTTGGCGCCGACATCGACGCCGCGCGTCGGTTCATCGACGATCAGCACCTTGGGGTCGCGTGCCAGCCAGCGGGCAAGGATGACCTTCTGCTGGTTGCCGCCGGACAGTCCCTCGATCGCCTGCTCGGGCGAGGCCATGCGGATCGACAGCGTCTTCCTATAGTTCGCCAGCGCCTCGCGCTCTCGCCGCTCGGCCATGAAGCCGACATTGGAGTAGCGGTCGAGCGCGGCGATCGAGAAATTGGTGAGGATGGCGAGTGCTGCGAAGATTGCCTGGTGCTTGCGGTCTTCCGGAACCAGCCCGATGCCGAGCTCGATGGCGTCGGCGGGTGAGGCGGGCGCGATCGGCTTGCCGTCGAGCATGATGGTGCCGGCTGCAATGCGGTCGGCGCCGAAGATGGCGCGGGCGAGCTCGGTGCGGCCGGAGCCGACGAGCCCGGCGACGCCGAGGATTTCGCCCGCCTTGAGGTCGAGATCGACGCCTTCGAGCACGATCGCGTGCGGCGCCTGCGGATCGCGCACCGTGCGCAGGCCGCGCACCGAGAGCCGGACGTCGCCGGCGACGTCGCGCTGCGTCGGCCTGGCATAGAGCTCGGAAGCGGCGCGGCCGACCATCTTCTCGATGATCTTCGGCAGTTTGATCGGCCCGCCTTCGCGGTCGAGATGGCCGGCCAGCCTGCCGTCGCGCAGCACCGTCATGCGGTCGCAGATCGCCGAGGCCTCCTCCAGCCGGTGGGTGACGAACATGATGGCGACGCCATCCTTGCGCAGCCGGTCCATGATCGACATCAGCCTGTGCACTTCGGTTTCGGTCAGCGCCGAGGTCGGCTCGTCCATGATGATCAAGCGGCTCTTCAGCGATAGCGCGCGGGCGATCTCGACCAGCTGCTGCTCGGCCACCGACAGCGCCGACACCGGCGTCGCCGGGTCGAGGTCGAGGCCGACGCGAGAGATGATCGCGCGCGAATCTTCCTCCATCTTCCGCCAACTGACCAGCCCGAACCGGCCGAGCGGTGCGCGGCCGATGAAGATATTCTCCGCCACGGTCAGCGTCGGGATCAGGCTCAGTTCCTGGTAGATTGTGACGATGCCGTGGCGCTTGGCATCCTGCGGATTGTGCGGGCTGAATTCGACCCCATCGAAGACGATGCGGCCGCTGGACGGCGGGATCACGCCGGACAGGATCTTGAGCAGCGTCGATTTGCCGGCTCCGTTCTCGCCGAGCAGGCCGAGGATCTCGCCGGGGCGGACTTCGAGCGAAACGTCGTTCAGCGCGGTGACGCCGGCAAAGCGCTTGGTCACGCCCTCGACGGTGAGCAGGGCGGGAGAGGGCGCGATGGCGGCTGCCTTGGGCAAAGTTTGCTCCTCGATCATTCGGTTGTCACGCAAGGCTGGCGAGGCAGCGCCCCCCTCTGGCCTGCCGGCCATCTCCCCCTCAAGTGGGGAGATTGCAGCTTCATTGGCTTCGCCTCTTCTGCAAGATCGAAAACTAGCGAAAGCCGACGTGACATCCAATCTCCCCCCTTGAGGGGGAGATGGCCGGCAGGCCAGAGGGGGGTGCTGTCCCGTCGGCTTCGCCTACTTCGTCTCGCCCAGCCTCTCCGCCTTGTCGAGATTGTCCTTGCCGATGACGATCGGTGTCAAAAGCACCAGCTTTTCCTTCGGCTCGGTCTTGTCCCTGGCGTAGGCGACGGCGATCTGCACGGCGGTGCGCGACTGCTCGCCGGGGAACTGCTCGACCGTGCCGGCCAGCTTGCCGTCGCGCACGGCGACCAGCGCTTCGGGAAGCGCGTCGAAGCCGTAGATCTTGACGTCGGTGAAGTTGCGCGCCGCGCAGGCTTCAACCGCGCCAAGCGCCATGTCGTCATTGGCGCAGATGATCGCGTCGGGCTTGCCGTTGGCGGCAAGGCCGGCCTCGGTGACGGACAGCGCCTCGGCGCGGGCGAAGTTGGCGGTCTGCTCGAAGATGATCTGGTACTTGTCCTTCATGGGATCGAGGACGTTGTGCACGCCCTTGTTACGGTCGATCGCCGGGCCGGCGCCGGGCTGGCCCTGCAAATGGAAGATCTTGGCGCCGTTCGGGAATGCCGCCACCATGGCCTGCGCTTCGGCCTCGCCGCCCTTGACGTTATCGGCGCCGACATGGGCGAGGATGCCCTCGACGCCCTCAACGCGGCGATCAATGGTGACGACGGGAACGCCGGCCTTCACCGCTTCTTCGATGGCCGGGGCCAGCGCGTTGACGTCAAGCGGCGAGATGACGATGGCGTTGACCTTCTGCACCAGCGCCGCCTCGATATCGGCGGTCTGCTTGGGCGCCGAGTTCTGGCCGTCGCTCTCGATCAGGTTGACGCCTTGCGCCTGAGCTTCCGCCTTGATCTGGTTCAGCATGTGCACGAAGAACGGAAAGCCGAGGCTCGGCACCGAACCAAGGATGGTCAGCTTGTCCTGGGCAAAAGCCAGTTGCGGAGCGGCCAGCGCCAAAGCGCCCATCGCCGCCGACGACAGCAGGAATTCACGTCTGTTGATCAATTTAGTCTCCTCCCAGATGAGCGCACGACCCCTAAACCGGAAGGGGTTTTCCGGAAGGTTCCTTGCGTCGATTCAAAAATGGAGTGTCCTTCGAGCGCCCAACTCGTGTTTGAAGGGACGCAACGGCGCTCCAGCCGGTCCACCGCGACGTTCTCCTCCGCTCGGTGCCTGCCGGCGGATGCTAGCCAAGGCCGGAGCTTTGCGCAAGAACGGGAGCAGGCAAGACCTACCGATCGATCATCACCATGGTGCGCTCGCCGTAGCGCGGCCCGGCGACCTTTCCCGGCGCCAGCGCGTCGTCGAGCACTTGCATCTCGGCTGGGTCCAGCCTGATCGAAGCCGCGGCGACGTTCTCCTCGAGGTATTTTCTGCGCTTGGTGCCGGGGATCGGCACGATGTCGATGCCGAAGCCGCTCCCCTTGTGGAGCAGCCAGGCCAGCGCGATCTGACCAGGCTTGACGCGCTTGGCGGCGGCGATGTCGAGTACCGTGGCCGCCGCCTGCATGTTGGCGTCATAGTTGGCGCCCTGGTAGCGCGGATCGCCGCGCCGGTAATCGCCCTCCGGATAATCTTCGGCGCGCCTGACGTCGCCGGTGAGAAAGCCGCGGCCGAGCGGCGAGAACGGCACCAGGCCGATGCCGAGCTCTTTCAGCAGCGGAATGATCTCCGGTTCCAGATTGCGCTCCCATAGCGAGTATTCGCTCTGCACGGCCGACACCGGATGCACGGCATGCGCCCGGCGGATATTGGCGGCGCCGGCTTCAGAGAGGCCGAAGAAGCGGACCTTGCCCTGAGCGATCAGCTCGCCGACAGCGCCCGCCACATCCTCGATCTGGACCGCCGGATCGACGCGGTGCTGATAGAGGAGGTCGACGTGGTCGGTGGCGAGCCTCCTCAGCGAACCTTCCAAAGCCTCGCGGATATGTTCGGGCCGGCTGTCGCGCTCGGTGCCGACTTGCTTGCCGTTTTCGATGCGAAAGCCGAATTTCGTCGCGATCGTCACCTCATCGCGCCGGCCCTTCAGCGCGCGGCCGAGCAGTTCCTCGTTAGCGTACGGCCCGTAGACTTCCGCAGTGTCGAGGAAGGTGCAGCCGAGTTCGATGGCGCGGTGCAGCGTGGCGGTCGATTCCGCCTCGTCGGCCGGGCCATAGGACTGGCTCATGCCCATGCAGCCGAGACCGATTGCCGAGACTTGCAGCCCCTGGCTGCCGAGTTTGCGCATCGTCAATGTCATGTGAAGCTCTCCGGATCAGCATCGCGTTCCAAGCCGCCAGGGCAATATAGCGCACCGGCTCGGTTTCCACAGAGCGGGAGGCGCCACCGCGCGCGGCTCGCAGCGACCGCCAAATTGACAGCCGACACGCTCTCGGCCATCCTTAAGGCACGCCGCCTTGCGGCTTGTGCGTGAGTAACCAGCATGGCCAGTTCCGTCGCCAGTCAGAAATCCAAGCGCGCCGCGGTGCGGAACGCGCTCGACCGCCACAAGGTGTACATCACTGCGCAGCGTTTTTCGGCCGGCAGCTACAGCGCGCGGGTGCTGGTCGACGGCGAGGCCTATTGGGTCGACGAATTCCGGCTCAGCCAGCTGCAGCAGGGCCTGTCGCCGGCCGAGCTCGAATTGACGCCGGCCACCGACGATTGAGCGGCGTGACCTGCCATCCTTCGTCATCCCAGGGCGGAGCAGGAGCTAAGCGACGTCGCGGAGACCCTGGGATCCATGCCGTGACATTGGAGCGCCGCTGCGATGGGATTTTGATGCCGCGCTCGTTGCTTTTGCCCACCACCCGCGCCTAGTCCATGCCAGCTCCTTCGAAGCTCAAGGCTTATCGCGCCAAGCGCGAGTTCACGAGGACGCCGGAACCAGCCGGCGGTCTGGTTGCCGGTGAGGGCAATCGTTTCGTTGTCCACAAGCATCACGCCACCGCCGATCACTACGATCTGCGCCTGCAGGTCGGCGACGTGCTGAAGAGCTGGGCGGTGCCGCGCGGCCCGTCGCTCAACCCCGCCGACAAACGGCTGGCGGTCGAGACCGAGGACCATCCGCTCGAGTATATCGACTTCGAAGGTGTCATTCCCGAAGGCGAATATGGCGGCGGGCCGATGATCGTCTGGGACACCGGCGTCTGGGCGCCGATGGACGATGTCGAGAAGAGCCTGCGCACCGGTTCCTTCAAGTTCCGCCTCGCCGGCGAAAAGCTGAATGGCGGCTGGATGCTGACGCGGCTGAAACCGAAGCCCGGCGAGGATGAGGGCAAGAAGAACTGGCTGCTGTTCAAGGAGCGCGATCTCGCCGCCGACGCCAAGCTCGACATACTGGAAGCCCGCCCGGAAAGCGTCAAATCCGGACGCCGCATCGAGGAGCTGGTGGCAACGCCGAAGCCTGCCGCCAAACCTGCCAGGCCGGTGGTGCTGAAACCCGGCGCTTTGCCGGGCGCCGTCAAGGCGCCGCCGCCTTCCCGGATCGAGCCGCAGCTGACTACGCAGGTTCCGAAGCCGCCGGGCGGCGATGAGCCAGCGGCCCGAACGGGCGAAGTCTGGCTGCACGAGATCAAATTCGATGGCTACCGCACCATGGCGCATCTCGCTAGCGGCGCAGTCAGGCTGATCACCCGCGCCGGCCTCGACTGGACGAAGCGTTATGGCGACCTGCCGCTTGCATTCGCCAGGCTGCCGTGCCGCGAGGCGATCATCGACGGCGAGGTCGTCGCGCTGGACGCCAAGGGCATCAGCCGCTTTGCCCTTTTGCAAGACGCGCTGGCCGAAGGCGCCGGCAACAAGCTCCACTTCTACGCCTTCGATCTTCTGTATCTCGACGGCTGGGACCTGAGACAAGCGCCGCTCCGCCGGCGCAAGGCGCTGCTTTCGCAATTGCTGTCCGGTCTCGGCGCCAATTCGGCCATCCAGCTCAGCGATCATGTCGAAGGAGACGGCCAAGCACTTTATGACCAGGCATCCGAGATGGGGCTCGAGGGTGTCGTCTCCAAGCGCGCCACGGCAATCTACCAGAGCGGCCGTACCAAGACCTGGACCAAGACCAAGGCGCTTCAGACCGGCGACTTCGTCATCGCCGGCTACACTGTCTCCGACGCGGCCGAGGGGCTGGCCGCACTCGGCCTCGGCGAATTCGAGGATGGCGAATTGCACTATCGCGGCAAGGTCGGCACCGGCTTCGATGCCGCCACCGCCACCGAGTTGCTGGCCCGGCTGGAGCCTTTGCGCGCCGGGGCGTCCGCGCCCGAAGGGGTTCCCCGCGAAATCATGCGCGAGATGAACTGGGTGCGGCCGCTGCTTTCGGCGCATATCCACTACGCCAACCGGACCACCGACAATGCGCTGCGCCATGCCGTTTTCCGCGGCCTGCGCGACGTCGGCCTGTCGACGCCGGTTTCGGCCAAGCGCAAGCGGCTGATCGCCGAGGCCGACCTCGCCACCATCTGGGTGACCAACCCGACGCGACGGCTGTTCGGCAAGACCGGCCCGACCAAGCTCGACATTGCCGTCTATTACGCGCTGGTCGGCGATTTCATGCTGCCGCACATTCTCGGCCGGCCGGTGTCGCTGGTGCGCTGCCCGACCGGCAGGCCGCAGGACTGTTTCTTCCAGCGCCACGCCTTCACCGGCATGCCGTCCTCTGTGGCGACCTTCGACGCCACCAATTCGGAGGGCGAGACCAAATCCTATCTCTCGGTGGAAGACGCCAAGGGCTATCTGGCGCTGGCGCAGTTCGGTGTCGTCGAGTTCCACACCTGGGGCACCCATCGCACGCGGCTCGACAAGCCGGACTTGATCGTTTTCGACCTCGACCCGGGCGAGGGGATCGCCTGGCGCGAGGTGGTTGAGGCGGCGGTGCACATTAAGGGCGAGCTGGAAGCGCTAGGGCTGGTGCCGTTCGCCAAGACGTCCGGCGGCCACGGCATCCACATATCAGTGCCGGTGACGCAAAAGCAGAACTGGAAGAAATTGCACCAGGCGACCAGCGCCATCTCGACGCATCTTGCCGCCACCGCGCCCGACACTTTCACCACCACCATGGGCAAGGATAACCGCAAGCGGCGTATCTTCATCGATTATCACCGCAATGCGCGCGGCCACACTTCTGCGGCTCCCTATTCGCTCCGCGCCCGCACCAATTTGCCGGCCTCGACGCCGGTGAGCTGGAGCGATCTGGAATCCATCGACGCTCCGCAGGATCTGAATTATTCGTCGCTGCCGGGCCTGCTGGCGACGTCAGGCGATCCCTGGGCCGACATGGAAGATTTCGCCAGGGATTTGCCGGTGGTCAAGTAAGCGGGCTTTGCAGAACTAGGGTTCCTCGCCCCGCGAAAGCGGGGAGAGGTGGCCGCGTAGCGGACGGAGAGGGGTCTTCGCCGGCGGAGGAAGAGATTCTCTTGTGGGCGAAGGGGCGCCATTCCCCCTCTCCGTCTCGGCTTCGCCGAGCCACCTCTCCCCCATTCCATGGGGGCGAGGAACCAAGTTCTGCGAGCGCGGCTCCAGACTCCATCGACGCTCCGGAAAATTTGAATTAATCTTCCCGCCGGGTCCCACCGCCGACCCCTCAGCCGAGATGGAAGATTTCGCTAGGGATTTGCCGGTATTGTAAGGGGCAATGTAGGATTTCGGCAGCCCCGTTCGTCCTCCGGACGAATGAACGCTGCGAACAGTTCGACAGCACAAGGCCGCGTAGGAGTATTTCATGGCGCCCAGGGCAAGTTGGAAAGGTTACCTCAAGCTCAGTCTGGTCAGCTGTCCGGTCCGGCTTTATCCGGCGACCAGCGCCAGCGAGCGCATCAGCTTCAACCAGCTGCACAAGAAGACGCACAACCGTATCAACATGAAGCCGGTCGACCCCGAGCTCGGGCTGGTCGAGCGTTCGGACCTGGTCAAGGGCTACGAATACGAGGACAAGCAGTACATCATCATCGAGGACTCCGATCTCGATGCGGTACGCATCGAATCCAACCATACGATGAACATAGAGGCCTTTGTCGACGAGCATTCGGTCGACGTCATCTATCAGGACGCGCCCTATTACCTGGCGCCGGACGGCGCAATGGCCGAGGAGACCTTCGCCGTGCTGCGCGAAGCGATGCGCAAATCCGGCAAGCTGGCGATCGCCCGCCTGGTGCTGTCCAGCCGCGAGCGCGTGGTGACGATCGGCGCGCGCGAGAACGGCATGTTCGTCTGCACCTTGAGGAATCCGAACGAAGTGCGTGCCACGGCTGAGTATTTCGGCAATATCCCGGCCGGAAACCCCGATCCCGAAATGCTGCAATTGGCCGAGGCGCTGATCAAGCAGAAGGAAACCACCTTCGATCCGAAGAATTACGAGGACCGCTACGAGATCGCGCTGATGACAATGATCCGCGAGAAGCTCAAGGGCCACAAGCCGATCATCGCGGCGGCACCCGAGCGCGGCAATGTCATCAATCTGATGGATGCGCTGAAGGCGAGCCTGTCGCAATCGGCCAAGCCGCCGGCGAAGTCGAAGAGTAAGGCCGATGAGGCGACGAAACCGGCAGCCAAAGCAAAGTCCGCCAAGGGCGGCGCCAAGGAAAACCCGCTCAAGGCCAATCTGCTGCAGGCCGTCGGTAAGAGCAAAGGGTGACGGTGCCCACTGGCACGATCTTCGGCACTATCGGCGCGCTTGCGGCGTTTCCGCTTCGCATGGCGGCGCGCGAGGTCGCGCGCCGGCAAGCCCAATTGCGGCGCGGAGTCACCAGACGGACCACCCATGTTGTATTCGGGCGGACGTTCCTCGCCAAGGCCGATGATGCCGAGATTGAGCGCCGCGTCGTCACCGAGCGCGCGGCCGGGCGCAAGCTGGTCAGCGAGAACGGCTTCCTGCGCCTGCTCGGCCTGATGAAAGCGCCGGAGGCTTCGGCGCTGTCGCGGCAGTCGCTGATCGACCAGTCGCGGCTGACCGGCGAGGATCTCGACCTTTTGTCGCTGTTCGATGCCTTCGAGCATGATTGCGAACCGTATTCCTTTCGCGACCTGATCCTCGCCCGCAAATATGCCGGGCTGGTTGCCGGCGGCGCCTCATGGGGGGCGATTGCGCGCTCGGTGCACCGGTCGGGCCCGGTCGCCTCGCTCACCGCCAAGTCGCTCGCGGTCGGCTCACAGCATGGGCGGGCCGATGCGATCTATCTCGAGGGCGGCCAGAGCGAACTCGACGGCCAGCTGCTGTTCGATCTGGGAACGCAGGATGACGACACGCTGGAAGAGCTGTTCGCCGATGCCGAGGCGGCGGAAGGGGCTGAAGACCACGAGCAGGCGGCGGCGCTCTACCAGCGCTGCCTGGCCATCGACCCAAGCGATGCCATCGCCGCCTTCAACCGCGCCAACTGCCTGCGCGCCGCCGGCCACGCGGCCGAGGCGGCGCACGACTATGCCCGCGCCATCAAGTGCGACCCCGGCTTCGTCGAGGCCTGGTTCAATCTTGCCGGGCTGATGAGCGAAGAGGGGCGGGTAGCCTCGGCGCGCCGCCATTTGCTCAAGGCGATCGCATTGGACGCTGATTATGCCGATGCGGTATTCAACCTTGCCAGGCTGGAGTTCGACGCCGGCAATCTCGCCGAGGCGCGGCGTCGCTGGGTGCGCTATCTCGAGCTCGACGCCAATTCCGAATGGGCGCGCATGGCGGCCAAGGGGATACAGTTAGTGGATTTGCAGCTGGCGCAGAAGTCGGCGGGGTGAGGTAGTAGCGCTTCCTTCTCCCCTTGTGGGAGAAGGTGGATCGGCGCGCAGCGCCGAGACGGTTGAGGGGTGTTGGAAGAAATGAGGCGTCGGCGTTCCCTGGAACACCCCTCATCCGACCGAGCTTCGCTCGGCCACCTTCTCCCACAAGGGGAGAAGGGGTCACCAGCGTTGGAGTCCCCATGACCACCTTCCTCTTCGACGGTCCCGACACCGCCCCAATCACCATCCTACTCGCCCACGGCGCCGGGGCGCCGATGGACTCGGCCTCGATGACCGCCACCGCCAAGGCGCTGGCCGAGGCCGGCTTCCGCGTTGCGCGCTTTGAATTCCACTACATGGCGGCTCGCCGCTACGGCCACCGCAAGCCGCCGCCGCGCGCCGAGACGGTTAACCCGGAATACGTCAAGGCGATCGCCGACCTCCGGGCGAAGGGCGTGAAGGGTCCGCTGATCATCGGCGGCAAGTCGATGGGCGGACGCGTCGCTTCGATGATCGCCGACGAGATGTTTTCGAAGGGCGAGATCTCGGGCCTGCTCTGCCTTGGCTATCCCTTCCATCCGCCGGGGAAACCGACGCAGCTTCGGACAAAGCACCTCGCCGATCTCAAGACGCCGACATTGATCTTCCAGGGCACGCGCGACGAGTTCGGGACCAAAGACGAGGTCGCGACCTATGCTTTGTCCGACGCGATCGAGATCTTCTGGCTGGAAGACGGCGACCATGATCTGAAGCCGCGCAAAAACATCTCCGGCTTCTCCACCGCCGATCATCTGAAGACGCTCGCTGATGCGGTGAAGGCGTGGACCGAACGCATCGTGCGTTGAAGCAGGCCGATGAAGATCGCCACCTTCAACGTCAACAACATCAACAGTCGGCTGCCGAACCTGCTCGCATGGCTGGCTGCCGCCAAACCCGACATCGCCTGCCTGCAGGAGCTCAAGGCCAGACAGACGCAGTTTCCGCGCACTGTGCTGGCGGCCGCCGGCTACGGCGCAGTTTGGGTCGGGCAGCCGACCTGGAACGGCGTCGCCATCCTTTCGCGTGGCGCAGAACCCGTTCTGACCCGCGAGGCGCTGCCCGGCGACGACAGTGACCAGCAGGCGCGCTACATCGAGGCAGCGGTCAACGGCATCGTCGTCGCCTGCCTCTACGCGCCGAACGGCAATCCGCAGCCCGGCCCGAAATTCCGGTACAAGCTGGCCTGGCACGAGAGGCTGGAGGCGCATGCGGCGCAGTTGCTCGACACCGGCCTGCCGGTGGTGCTGGCCGGCGACTACAACATCGTGCCCGAGCCGCGCGACATCTACCCGACCCGCTCCTATGACGACAACGCGCTGGTCCAGCCGGAAAGCCGCGCATCGTTCCAGCGGCTGCTCGACCAGGGCTGGCTTGACGCGCTGCGCAAGAAGCACCCGAACGAGACGCTCTACACATTCTGGGACTATCGCCGCAATCGCTGGCCGCGCGATGCCGGCCTGCGACTCGACCACATCTTGCTCAGCAAGAAGCTGTCGCGCCGGCTGGTAGCGGCGGGCATCGACCGCGACGTGCGTGGCGAGACCGGCGCCAGCGACCACGCGCCGGTCTGGGTGGAATTGAAGTGAGGCACGGAGGCTGGCGCCGCCTTTCCGGGCGGCAACCAGTCAGGTTGGCCGCGCCGCTTCGCGGGCGAACGCCTCGATCAAAGGGGCGTATCCCTCAAGGTCGGGCTGCGTTGCGAAACTGTGGGTAGCGGCGGTCGAAGCCCAGGGCAGCTTTTCCGACGTGAAGACTTCGACGAAAGGCACATACCAATGGTGCTCGTCCAGCATGGTCGCGCGGGTCGCCGGGCATGCGATGGGCTCTTTGCCGAGTTCCAGCAGCTGGACGAGCGATTCCGGCGGGCGATGCGCAGATAGAGATCGGGGATTTGAGCACGCCGGTTCTGCAAGCTACGAGGCGCTGCCGACCATGGAGGATTACGAACAGCTGACAACGGACTTCATTTGCGGTTTGGAGACGCGCAACTCGGGCGAGCCAAGGCCGGTTCCCCATCCATTGCTGAGCAGGGCGAAATCACGTTAGAGGATCACAGCACTTTGGCGTTCGAACCGAAGCAAGGCTTCTTGCGCCAGAACATCGGCCTCCTCTCGCCTATCATCGTCACTCGGACGATCGGCTAACTGTCGCAAGTCCTCTTCCAAGCCGCCAAGAACCTCTTTCGGCAATCTCTGCACGATCAAGGCAATGCAGTGCCATTTTTGGGTTCCGTCGGCTCTCCGAAGGACCCGCGAAATAGGATCGATCAGCGGTGTCCCCAAGGTGACAAGGAAATCAGCGAGCGGTCCGGCTATTGGCCAATTGCTATCGGCCGTCCAATCCAACAGGTCGCCCAATATCGGCGCAATCGCGGGGTAGCCCGCTTCGACGATCGCCGGGATCGCGTCAAGATCGTACTTGCTGCGCGGTAGTAGCTGCTGGGCATCAATCATCTAACGTCACTTTCTGCTGTCGATCTTGCACGATCTAACCGTCCAAAGCCAGAAGCTTCGCCGCGTGGCGGCACAGCCAAAGTTCGCCGATTGGCGGTCCCATGCTGCGGAGACACCGACGACAATTTGGCGCGGGGCGCCTCGCCACTGCACGCTTCCTCTGACGCGGCCTATCGCGTATTGGCGCGGGAACGCTCCTTTGGCCTTTCCCGGAAAACCATGATTCGTCTCGAAAGCATCAGCAAGCAGAACGGCCGTCAGATCGTCTTCATCGAAGCCTCCGCCGCGTTGCAGAAGGGCGAGAAGGTCGGGCTGGTCGGGCCTAACGGCGCCGGCAAGACGACGCTGTTTCGCATGATCAACGGCGAGGAGCAGCCCGACGAAGGCCAGGTCTCGGTCGATCGCGGCGTCACCGTCGGCTATTTCAGCCAGGATGTCGGCGACATGGAAGGCCGCAGCGCCGTGGCCGAAGTGATGGACGGCGCCGGACCGGTCAGCGAAGTGGCGGCCGAGATGCGCGAGCTCGAGCACGCCATGGGCGACCCCGATCGCGCCGGTGAAATGGACGAGATCATCGCCCGCTACGGCGAGGCGCAGCACCGCTTCGAGGAGCTCGACGGCTACGCGCTGGATGGGCGCGCCCGCGAGGTGCTCGACGGGCTCGGCTTCAGCCAGGAGATGATGGACGGCGACGTCGGCAAACTGTCCGGCGGCTGGAAAATGCGCGTGGCACTGGCCAGGATCCTTTTGATGCGGCCCGACGCCATGCTGCTCGACGAGCCGAGCAACCATCTCGACCTCGAAAGCCTGATCTGGCTGGAGCAGTTCCTGAAGAACTATGACGGCGCGCTGCTGATGACCTCGCACGACCGCGAGTTCATGAACCGCATCGTCAACAAGGTGGTCGAGATCGACGGCGGTTCGCTGACCGCCTACTCCGGCAACTACGAATTCTACCAGCAGCAGCGGGCGATTGCCGACAGGCAGCAGCAGGCGCAGTTCGAGCGCCAGCAGGCGATGCTGGCCAAGGAGATCGCCTTCATCGAGCGCTTCAAGGCGCGGGCTTCACATGCCGCCCAGGTACAGAGCCGGGTGAAGAAGCTGGACAAGATCGACCGTGTCGAGCCGCCCAAGCGCCGCCAGAAGGTGTCGTTCGACTTCCAGCCGGCGCCGCGCTGCGGCGAGGACGTGGTGACGCTGAAGAACGTGCACAAGGGCTATGGCAGCCGCTCGATCTACGAGGGATTGGATTTTCAGGTGCGCCGCCGCGAGCGCTGGTGCATCATGGGCGTCAACGGCGCCGGCAAGTCGACGCTGCTGAAGCTGGTCGCTGGCGCTTCCGAGCCGGACAATGGCACGGTGGCGCGCGGGCCCAGCGTCAAGATGGGCTATTTCGCCCAGCACGCCATGGAAGTGCTGGAGGGCGAGCGCACCGTGTTCCAGACGCTGGAAGATGCATTTCCGCAGGCCGGCCAGGCGCCGCTCAGGGCGCTGGCCGGCTGCTTCGGCTTTTCCGGCGACGAGATCGAGAAGAAATGCCGCGTGCTGTCGGGCGGCGAGAAGGCGCGGCTGGTGATGGCGCTGATGCTGTTCGATCCGCCCAATTTGCTGGTGCTGGACGAGCCGACCAACCACCTCGACATCGCCACCAAGGAGATGCTGATCACGGCACTGTCGCAGTACGAGGGAACCATGCTGTTCGTCTCGCACGACCGCCATTTCCTGGCGGCGCTGTCGAACCGGGTGCTGGAACTGACGCCCGAGGGGATCCACACCTATGGCGGCGGCTATACCGAATATGTCGAGCGCACCGGGCAGGAGGCGCCGGGGTTGCGGGGCTGAGGCCGGCTCTGCCGCTCACGGTCACGTAGACGCTCGGTTCCGGAGGCCAAGCACGAGGTGCTCAGCCATGTATCGCAATTTCGCGCAGCGGATCGCCGCCGTCGATGAACAGCCGGCCTTGCGCGGTCAACGCCGCCTTGAGCCGTCGCAGGGCAATTTTTCCTGCTTCGGGATGACGCCCGTCCAGCGCGCCGACGCGCACCGCAACGGCAATGTCGAAGTGCTTCTCATCGGCCTCCAACTCGAAATCCTCGATGGCGACCTGGCGAAGGCTCAGCCGGCCTGCCGCAATCTCGGCGCGCGAGGCGGCCCCGGCCTGCGCGATGGCCTTGGCCGAGCGGTCGATCGCCAGCACGTGCCCACCGCCGATCCGGCGCGCGATCTCGCGCGCTGCAGCACCCGGTCCGCAGCCGATCTCCAGCACTCGCATTCCCTGCCGCAAGGGCAGCGCATTGACGATCTCCAAAAGCCTTGGCGACAAGTCGTTCGCCATACGCTGGTCTCCAGCTTTTTTGCAATCCGAGATTAGCGACCGCAGCCGGCGACGGGAAGGCCGAGAGACGCGGGCATCGCCGATGTGTTCAGCTGGTATGTTCAGTTGGGTGCTGCTTGAGCAGGGGCATGATCGACATCGAAGAGGTCGACGATCCGGTCTCGACCGCGGGCGACCGGGCGGACCCCGAGCGGCCCGGCGTCGTTGACCTGAGGGGTAGGGAGGGAACTGGCGCCGAGCCTAACCGGTTGGGGGGTAGATCACCGGCCGTTTATGTGTATACGCTCAAGCTAATATAAGAGCAAGCTAATGTTTTGCGTCAGCTATGTTGGACGATTGTTCTGATCAGTGGCCGGTTGTGGCTTCCTGCCGCGCCCTCCAACCCGGCCAAACACCGCTTATTGCCTTCAAGTCCTGGCTCCAATGCTGTACCCCGGCCCGAAATTCAAGGAGCCTGCGATGACCTCACATCCCGACATCCCCGACGCCAGCATGGCGGTCGATGCGGCCGGCGTGGCAGCCGATGACCGGCGCGCTCGCGAGGCGGATGCCGCATGGCGGGACGATGTTCGCGAGGGCGTGCGGCATGTAGGCGATCTGGATTCGCTGCCGCTGTCGCCAGCCGAGCGGGCGGCGGCCGAAGCTGCGGCCACGCGCCACAAGGTTCGCATTCCCAAGGCCTATCTCGACCTGATCGACTGGAACGACCCCGCCGATCCGATACGGCTTCAGGTCATCCCGTCGCCCGACGAACTGGCAGAGCAGGAGGGCGAACTCGACGATCCGATCGCCGACCACGCCTTCAGTCCCGTGCCTAGATTGACGCATCGACATGCGGACCGGGTTCTGTTGTTCCCGACCTATCAATGCGCGGTCTATTGCCGGTTCTGCTTTCGCAAGGAGCAGCTGACGTCGATCGGCCGCGGCTATACGCGCGAAGCTCTCGACGAAGCCTTCGCCTATATCGCGGCCCATCCGGAAATCCGCGAGGTGATCCTGACCGGCGGCGACCCGCTATCGCTGCCGGACAGGGCGCTGGCGGAAATCCGCGCCCGTGTCGAGGCGATCCAGCATGTGCGGCTGTTGCGCATCCACACTCGCGTACCCGTCGCGCTGCCGTCGCGCGTCACCGGCGGGTTGATGCAAGCCTTGCAGGGCCGGCTGATGGTCACTGTCGTCACCCATTTCAACCATCCACGCGAAATCACGGAGGCGACCGAGCGGGCCTGCCGCACGTTGCGGCAGGGCGGCTTCGTGCTGCTGAACCAGAGCGTTCTGCTGAAAGGCGTGAACGATACGGTCGAGGTGCTGGAAGAGCTGTGCCGCGAGCTGATGTATCGCCTTGGCGTCAAACCCTATTACTTGCACCACGGCGATCTCGTGCGCGGAATGGCGCACCGGCGCACCACGATCGCCGAGGGCCAGGCGCTGGTCAGCGCCTTGCGTGCGCGCCTGTCGGGCATCTGCAATCCCGTCTACGTGCTGGACCTGCCGGACGGCGGAGGGAAAGTGCCGCTCGGCCCGTCCCATCTTGAGGCACGGGAAGGGGAGACGTGGCGAATACGTGGGCTTGATGGGGCGGTGAGGGGTTATGGAGAGCTGGTTGGGGAGGAGGGACGCGCAGCCGCCGTCCAAGCCAGCCCACCTTGGTGACCTGACATGCAGCGCTTGATCACGGAAGCATGCGTTAACTGCTGTTCTATTTGGTGCTTGCGCAATTGCTGAAATAGTGAAAACGTTGGTCCGGGGTAATGGGTTAGGGGAGTTCGTCCCGGCTGTAGCGAGTTTCGGGGCGGCGCAGAAAAGTCATGAACTTTCCACAGTTCCTGGTGGGGCTGACCACCACATCGTCCATCGTGGCGATCTCGACTTACCTTGCGACGGGTTCAATCTGGAAGACGCTGGCCTGGACGATCTTGACCTTGATCGTCATGCAGGTTGGATATTTCCTGTTCGTCGTCCGGTTGATCTACGGATCCGGGGCGAAAAGCGCGGAGGCAAAGCCGCGGCGTCTGAGGGCTGTGCCGCCGAACCGTCGAGGTCGCGTTCAGCTTATGTAGTAATGTCCCATATAGATATCATGGTCTAGACAGGACATGTTCGGTTCTGGGAATGTGCATTGGACGTTCCGCTAGTTTAGTCAACTAATATATATCGCCCAACTCATATCGTCGTTTTTGGGCTAGCGGGAAAACCTGCCTGCTGTTTGTACGACGGTGCCTAAGGCCACATTTTACAACCGGCTGGCAAGCTCCCTTTTGTTGATGCCAGCTTAAATCCGGCTGGTGTTTTCGATGGGCCGTTGAGGCTATAAAGCCGTTCAACCGGGCGGCATCGAGATGCATTTCGGCCGGTCGAGAGGGTTGTGGTGATCGACGGAACGCCGAACGTGATCTTGCTGATCGGTAGCGCCCCCGATGTCGTGCGCTGCGCCGCCTAGCCCAAGCAGGCCTTCGGCAAGATCGTCGCCATCAACAACGCCTGGCGCGTGCGCCCCGACTGGGATTTCCTCGTCCATGCCGGCGATTTCCCGGCGGAGCGGATGCCGCAAGGCGGTCCCCTGCAGCAGGCGCAGATATTCAGCGCCTCGCATTACGTGCCGGCGCAAAACAGCTTTGGTGGCTTCGTCTATGCCGGCGGCACCATGTCGATGACGGCGGCCTACCGGACGATCCACAGTCAGAAGCCGGACGTGCTGGCATTCCTTGGCTGCGACATGATCTACGACCAGCCCGGCAACACGCATTTTTACGGCGTCGGCCGCGCCGATCCGCTGCGCAACGACGTCACCCTGCGCAACCTCGAGGCGAAGTCGGCCCGCCTGCTCATCCATGCGCTTCGGCGCGGCTGCCTGTGCGTCAACCTATCCGACCTGCCGCGCAGCCGGCTGGTCTTCCCGCGGCTGACGCTCGATGAACTCGGCGCGCTTTCTCCCTCGCGAATATCGGAAATGAAGGCGCAGATGCTTGCCGGCCTGCGGCTCGATCAGGCGGAGGAGGCCGACAGGATCGAGAAGGAACTCGGCTATCTCTTCGAGGACGGCATGTACTGGAAGCACCTCGACAAACTCGACGAGAAATTCCTGGCCAACATCGACCGGCTGTGGATGGCGGCGGTGAAGGCGAGCTTGAGCAGTCGGCCGAAGCTCCCGATCTCCCCTACAAGGCGGGAGATCGGCGCGTCGTCCGCTTAGCTTTTGGCCGCCGCGAGCTTGTCTTGCGTCTTGGTCTCGAAATCGCTGGCGTCATGGCGCTCGTGCAGTTGCATCGAAGGCTCGCCGAAGGTGCGGTTGACCATGCGGCCGCGCTTGACCGCCGGCCGCGCGTCGATGGCGTCGGCCCAGCGCTGCACGTTCTTGTACTGCTCCACCTGCAGGAACTCGCCGGAATCGTCATACATACGGCCCTTGGCCAGCCCGCCATACCAGGGCCACACCGCAATGTCGGCAATCGTATAGTCGCTGCCGCCTAAATACTCGCTTTCGGCGAGGCGTCGGTCGAGCACATCCATCTGCCGCTTGGTTTCCATGGCGAAGCGGTCGATGGCATATTCGATCTTCGTCGGCGCATAGGCGTAGAAATGGCCGAATCCGCCACCGAGATAGGGCGCCGAGCCCATCTGCCAGAACAGCCATGACAGGGTCTCGGCGCGAGCCGGCTGCTCCGTCGGCAGGAATTCGCCGAATTTTTCGGCGAGGTAGAGCAGGATCGAGCCGGATTCGAAGATGCGGACCGGCTTTTTCCCACTGCGATCCACCATGGCCGGGATCTTCGAGTTGGGGTTGACCTCGACGAAGCCGCTGCCGAACTGGTCGCCGTCGTTGATCCTGATAAGCCAGGCGTCGTATTCGGCGCCGCTGTGGCCGAGCGCCAGAAGTTCCTCCAGCATGATCGTCACCTTGACGCCGTTCGGTGTCGCCAGCGAATAAAGCTGCAGCGGATGCTTGCCGACCGGCAGTTTCTTGTCATGCGTCGGGCCGGCGGTCGGCCGGTTGATGCTGGCGAAAGCGCCGCCATTTGCCTTGTTCCAGGTCCAGACTTTTGGCGGCGTGTATTGGTCCGTTGCGTAGTCGTTCATTTGGGAGGCCTTTGGAAGGGTTGGGTTGGGAGGATATCAGATATCAACGTGGGTAATGGCGGAGGAACTTTGCATAGGGCAGCTTGGGATAGCCGTAGGTACAGATAGGGCTGCCGGCGCTGATGCAAAACCCCGGCGCGAACGGCGCGGCGCCGGTCCACGCCAAAGCCGGCGCCGCCTCTTGCGCCCGGTCACCTGCGCCATACCTATAGCCCATATCAGCCTGCGAACATTGCCAGGAACCAAAGCATGAATATCGAACCCCTTTTGCGATCCATCGTGGCCGTCCGCGCCACCGTGCCAGAGGACGCCTTCACGGCAAATACACTTGGCACCCGCCGCGAGGGCAGTGGCGTGGTCATCCGCGGCGACGGGCTGGTACTCACCATCGGCTATCTCACCACTGAGGCCGAGGAGGTCTGGCTGGCCGACCAGGACGGGCGCGTGGTTCCCGCCCATGCGCTCGCCTACGACCAGGAGTCGGGCTTCGGCCTGGTGCAGGCGCTGGCGCCGCTCGGGCTGCCCGCCATTGCGCTCGGTGATGCGTCCAGGGCCAAGATCGGCGATCCCGTCGTGCTCGCCGACGGCGTCGGCCGCTCCGTGCGGGCGCGGATCGTCACCAAGCAGGAATTCGCCGGCTATTGGGAATATCTGCTCGACGAGGCGATCTTCACGGCGCCGGCTCACCCCTCATGGGGCGGCGCCGGCCTCATCGGCGCGGATGGCAGGCTGCTCGGCATCGGTTCGCTGCGCCTGCAGATGAGCCGCAACGGCGAGGTCGCCGACATCAACATGGTGGTGCCGATCGATCTTCTGCCGCCCATCCTCGACGATCTGCTGACGCGCGGGCAGGTCGCCAGGCCGCCGCGGCCGTGGCTCGGCGCCTTCTCGGCCGAGAGCGACGGCAAGGTCGTGGTGATGAGCGTCGCCGAGGGCGGTCCAGCCGCCCAGGCGGGCCTTCGCCAGGGCGATGTCATCTCGGATGTCCGCGACACGGCGGTCGATGGGCTTGCCGATTTTTATCGCAAGCTTTGGAAGAGCGGTCCGGCCGGTGCCGAGATCCCGCTCCGGGTGCTGCGCGATGGCCGCGAAACCTGGCTGCGCGTCAAGTCCGCCGATCGCAACAGCCTGCTGTGGAAGCCGCCGCTGCAGTGAGGCAACCGAAACCTCTCACTCTCCGCAAGCGCTGAAGCCAGTGCCCGGGGTCCACTCCGCGAATGGGATGACCTTGCCTTCGACCGATACGGTCGCTTGCCTGGTGGTGCCGTCCGCCAGCTTCTTGCTGCTGTTGCCCTTGCCGGTCAGCACATTGTAGTCGCAGTCGCCGGCAACATTGTCGTCCATGTAATCCCAATACTCGTAGGCAAAACCGGCGACGACGAACGTGCCGTTGCGCCAGGCGAGCGTCAGCGTCTTGTTGGTCCGCTCGCTGCCGATCTCCATCGCCGGAATATAGAGCTTGATCGAACCGTTGGGGAGCGCAGTGAGTTCGGGCTCAGTGTCGGATGTGGCGGGGCCCGGCCGGTCGTAATCCTTCCATTCCCCGTCAATCTGATCATGCACGATCCCGGCAGGTTTTAGAAAATCGCCATCGCGATCTTTGAGGAAAAAATACAGGTCCATGGGAGAGCCGGGCTCGGTCTCGACGATCATCGCCAGATCGGCGGCGCCGTCGCCGTTCCAGTCGCCGGTCGCCGCCGTGATGATCTTCTGGGTCTCGATCGGCTCCGCCAGGGCGGCGGCCGGCAGCAGCAAGACCAGACCGAATATTATCGATCGCATGTAGATCCCCCGCGCTTGGGCAGGCCTGAGACGCACGCGCTTCTCAGGAGGCCCGGCTCTGCCGCGTCTCGGAACGGCTCGTCTCGTTGAGCAGCCGGCAGAGCGAAACCGCTTCACGACGGCTCAGGCCGATCAGCGCGATTTCCGAAAATTGCGCCGGCAGATCGTGAATGATGTCCCACACCATCCAACGGCCGTTCGGCTCCATGACACATTCGTAGCGCAATAATTGTTCCTGCATCCGACCCCCGGCTTTGCTCACCGGACTGGTACAGCGTCGAGGTAAATGAGTTGTTGCGCCGCGCGAGTATTCCGCGGCTGTCAAAACCAGGCGTTGAATCCCCACAGGGGCGAACCCGACAGGTCACGGCTGACGGTGCCGATACTCTCGACAAGGCGGCAGGGCAGGGACGCTTCCGGCGTGAACGGCGGCCGCCGCCAGAATTGGATCAGGCGTTGCGGCTCGCCATATGCGCGTCGAGCTTCCTCCTCGAGGGGCCGTAACGCTTGATGATGGTCGCGGCCTCGCTTTGCGGTATGCCGTATTTGCGGGCAAAAGCAGCGACCTCGTATGGCTCTTCGCCGGAGACCAGTTTGCGATCCTGCTTGGTCTTGGATTTGTCGTCGGCCATGGCGTCCTCCATCACATCTGGTCGTTATAGGGCTCCTTGGTCCGGCCGACCATCCTGGCCAGTTCGGCAAAGGACGGTACGCCGGTTTCACCCTGGGCATTGTTGGCCGCCTGCAGCAGCCTGAGCGGAAAGCAGACGGCGTCGCGGTTGGATGGCGACATGTCTTCATAGAGACGCTCGTCGCTGGTCATCGCCGCCTCGGCGCGGCGCAACGCCATGTCGACCTCGTCGACCGATAACAGGCCCTTGTGGACCAGCGCGTTGTTGACGGCCGCGATCGCCATCATCAATCCTTCGAGCTGGAGATTGGCGACGTTCATCGTCTTGCGTCCTTGCCGGGCTTCTTGGCGGTGGCCTTGCCGTCTGGCCGGATCGCTGCGCGCGGCGGGTTCTGGCCCTCCGAATGCAGGGTCCTGTCGTCGAAATCGTCAGCCGGCCTGGTCAATCCCATGCCGCCGGGAGGCGGCTTGTTGCCGGCCGCATCCTGCGAAAATTCGTCGGCCGCGTCGGGGCTCGTCTTTGCCGGATATTTCCTCGCGCCGGTCTCGTAGCGGTTCTGGTCGTCGGCCATGTCCTGTGCTCCGGTTGCAATGAGCAGATAACTTTCAGGCGCCGCGAGCGGTTCCGTGGTGAAATCGACCTTGCCGGCGCCGAAGCCTTCGCAATCTGTCGGGTTTTCGTGCATTCTTGTGCATGCCAACGATGCTTCGCCCCGACGCGCCGGCACAATGCTGCTCCTACTGCGGTGGGCGCGACCACAATTACGAGGATTGCCCAAAGCGCAAAACCGATGCCGAACGGCAGAAGGAGACGCCAGGCAACGCGTCCCAGCCCGCTGCCGCGGCTGCAGGGGAAATCCGCTAGCCAGCCAGAACCACCCGCCGGTCCGGCCGGTTGGCGCGAAGGTCCTTCCATATCCAGAGGATTGCAATGCCGCCACTATTGTGGGCAAAAGCAGCACGGGCAATCAGGTTGGGGTGGGGTGATGACCGAAACGCAAGGTAATTCAAGCCGTCCGCAGGGCAAGCCGGGGATGGCATCGGGGTCGATCGGTTCCGGCCTGATCGCACTCGTCATCGTGGCGCTCGGCGTCTTTGCGCTGTTTGGATCCTGGTACACGATCGACCAGGGCGACCGCGGCGTGCTCTTGACCAACGGAGCGCTGAGTTCGGTCGTTGATCCCGGACTGCATTTCAAGCTGCCGTGGTTACAGCGTGTCGAGAAGATCAGCCTGCGCCAGCAGGTGCTCAAATGGGGCTGCGAGAACCAGAACGATTGCAGCGGCCTGCCGGCCATGCAGGCCTATTCGCGCGACCAGCAGCCGGCCGACATGCGCGTCACCGTCAACTTCCACGTGCCGGCCGCCGAAGTCAGCAACGTCTACACCAACTATGGATCGATCGAGGCACTGGCCGACCGTGTCATTGCCAGGAAAGCACCGCAGGAGATCAAGACGGTGTTCGGCCAGTACGACGCGGTGTCGGTTATCCAGAACCGGGCGAAGTTCAACAAGGACGTCGCCGAGGCCATCGCGGCGGTAACCGACGGCCCGGTGATGATCGACAGCGTGCAGGTCGAGAACATCGACTTCTCCGACGCCTACGAGCAGGCGGTCGAAGCCAGGATGACGGCTCAGGTCGAGGTGCAGAAGCAGGAACAGAACCTGCAGCAGGAAAAGATCAAGGCCGATATCGCCGTCACCCAGGCCAAGGGCCGCGCCGACAGCGTCAAGGCCGAAGCCGAGGCCAGCGCCTACAAGACCAGGGTCGAAGGCGATGCGACCGCGAGCGCCATCAAGGCTCGCGCCGCCGCAATCGCCAACAATCCGCTGCTGGTCGAACTGACCAAGGCGGAGAGATGGAACGGCGAATTGCCGAAGTCGATGATCCCGGGCTCGACCGTACCGTTCCTCGAACTCAGCACGCCTGCCGCAGCATCGAACTGAGGCGCGGCGCAAACCAGATCAGGACGGCGGCGCGATAGCCGTCCTGGTGCGGTTACGGCTGAAGCACGGCGCCTCGGGCGATTGCCTGCGTTTGACTTAGAGCTGTCAGCAGCTCCATTCCCGCCGGCCAGTTGCCGAGCCCGCTGTCGCCATTGATGTGGCCAAGCGGTCCGGCGATATGGAGATCGCTGCCCCATCGCTCGGATTTCGCCCTGGCATAGTCCAGCGAGCCGTAGGGATCGTTGGTGCTGGCGACAATCAGCGACGGAAAGCGAAGCCGTTGTTGCGGTGCGTCGGCGAAGGCCCGGGCAGAGGAGGGGAAGGCCGGCGACGCAGGGTCCGGAACCGCGACCAGCAACGCGCCGCCGATAGAGCGGGGGGAGATCCGCTGCCAGTGTACGATGAGCAGACAGCCGAGGCTATGGGCGACGAGCATCGGCGGTGTCCTTGCCTGGCATACACCCGTTTCCAGCGCGGCCACCCAGTCGTCGAGGTCCGGCGCGTCCCAACTCGACGGGTTGAACCGCCGCATCGCCGGGTTTGCCTGCTGCCAACGTGTCTGCCAGTGGGCTTTGCCCGATCCGCCGATGCCCGGCACAATGATGAAGTCGGTCATGCGAAGCCCTTCTTTCCTGATGCAGCGCGTGCAATTCTAGGTCTTCTTCCAGGTGGCGGAATGAGAGATCATCGGAAAGCAGCGACGAAATCCGATGGATTAAAGGCGATCATGCGGAACGGCGATTATCGGCCAAGGCTCGACCCCACCGATCTGGCGATCATTGAGATCATGCAGGAGGATGGCCGCATCGGCATCTCCGAGCTTGGCCGCCGCGTCGGACTGTCCCAGCCCGCCACCTCGGAACGGGTGAAGCGGCTGGAGGAGCGCGGCGTCATCACCGGTTACAAGGCGGTGATCAATTCGGCAGCGCTCGGGCTCGGCACCATGGCGGTCATCCGCCTGCGCACCACGCATGAGCATATCCAGGCCTGCCTGAAGAGGTTCGCCCAATTGCCGGAGGTGGTCGAGGTGCTGCGGGTGACCGGCGAGGATTGTTTTCTGGTCAAGGTCGTGGTCCCGTCACCGCCCGATCTTGAAAGCATCGTCGACAGCATCGGCCACTACGGCACGGTGACGACAAATGTGGTTCTGCGCGCCGAGCAACCGAAGCGGCTGGGACGCGAATTGATGACCAGGGCCTGACCGGTCTATCGCTTGGTCTGCGTATGCCCGACGGCATTGGCGAACGAGATGCCGCCCTTGATCTCGCGCATCGCCATCGAGGTGATCGTGCGCCGCACGCCGGGCAGCCGGCTGAGCTCCTCGCGCAGCATCCTGTCGAGCGCCATCATGTCGACGGTGACGATCTGCAGGAGATAGTCGGCCTCGCCAGTCGTGGCGTGGCAGCGGCGGATCAGCGGATGCTTTTTGACCGCCGCCTCGAAGGCGTCCGACAGTTCGAAATCGATCGACACCTGGATGAAGGCTTCGATGCCGAAGCCGAGCTTGGCCGGGTCGATCCGGGTCGAGTAGCCGCGGATGACGCCGGCGTCCTCAAGCGCCTTCACCCGCTTCCAGCACGGCGTCTTGCTCAAGCCGACCTCATCGGCGAGCGCGGCAAAGGAGATGCGGGCCTCGCGTTCGAGCGCCGCGACGATCTTCCGGTCGACCGCGTCCAGCATCATTCGTTCTTCCAATCTGCTTCAGCGACAATTTTCGTCCTTCGTTTCCCGCCAATCGAATAACAGAAAGGGACAATGTTCGGCAAGAAAGCGATTAGACTCGGGGGACCGGGATCCAACAAGCGCCTGCGGCCCAACGGCCGGGGCAAGGAGCATGGCCATGGACAAGCAGGACTATTATGCCCGCATCGAAACGCCTGAGATGCGCGACTATGGCGTCTACCTCAAATGCGACAGGCTGCTTGCCTGCCAGAAGCCGCTGGCCGAGATGGTGAATGCCGACGAGTTGCAGTTCCAGATCGTGCACCAGGTCGAGGAGCTGTGGATGAAGCTCATCGCCTATACGCTGGTCGATGTCGTCGATTTCCTAGAAAAGCAGGACACGCATCGCATCGTCACGCTGATGGCGCGCGTGCACCGGCTGATGCGGCTGATGACGGCGCAGCTCGACCTGCTCGAAACCATGTCGCCCAAGGAATACCAGCAGATCCGGCTGCAGCTCGGCAATGGCAGCGGCCAGGAATCGCCGGGCTTCAAGCAGCTGCTGCGCCTGCCGCCCGATCTGTGGCGGGCCTTCAAGGCGTCATACCTCGACGACCGCGGCCTTTCGGTCGAGGATGTCTACGATACCGGCTACGATCACGGCGACAGCTATGTCGTTGCCGAAGCGCTGATCGAGTTCGACGAGCTGTTCCAGAAATTCCGTGCCAACCACCTCTATCTCATCCACCGCACGATCGGCCTCGGCGCGAAATCGCTGAAGGGCCGGCCGGTCGAATTGCTGGAAGCCGGCGCCCGCCACCGCTTCTTCCCGGAACTCTGGGACATACGCTGGGCGATGACCGACCGCTGGGGCAGCCAGTATGGAACGGTACGGGAGCCGATCAGCAAGCCGGGGGTCAAGGTGGGGTAGTACAACCTTCCTTCTCCCCTTGTGGGAGAAGGTGGATCGGCGCGCAGCGCCGAGACGGATGAGGGGTGTTGGACGGAGTGCCGCCGGCGCCAAGCTGGAGCACCCCTCATCCGTCGCCTTCGGCGACACCTTCTCCCACAAGGGGAGAAGGGAAGGCGCCACTTTGGTGCCGCGCTTGTATCCTGCAGGTTTTTCGGGGGATGATGTCGGGCTTGCGGCTGGTGGTGCGTCCTTGGGGCACAACCATCGTAACTCTTGGGAGGACATCATGACCTTGGAAACCGCTCAATCAACCGTTCAGTCGCCGTGGCAGACCGCGGCAATCCTCATCGGCCTGCTGATCTTCGCAGCCGTGTTCCTGATGGCCGTGATCTTCAAATTCATCGATATCGGCGCCACCGCCGGCTATATCGCGGCGGCTGGATTTCCGTTCCCGCTGTTCCTGGCCTGGTGCGCAGCCCTGCTCGAGGTCGTCCTCGTTCTATGCTTCCTGACTGGCGCCTTCTTCTCATGGGCAGCACTCGTCGCCGGCGCCTATGTGCTGTTCCTCGGCTTCGCCTTCCACGGGCCGTCGCACTGGGCCGGCAACCAGGCGGAGTTCGGCTTCTTCGTCGATCACTTCACTTTCCTGGCCGGGCTGCTGTTTGCCGCCGTGCACGGGCCGGGCAGGGTCCTGGCGCTGAGGCTTGGCAGGGGGTGATCCCCAATCTCGGAGGCGGCGTTCTCGTAAAGGCGCTCAGAAGGTGGCTGCGACAATGGCGGTCGGGTCTATGACCGCGACCAGGGCCAGATCGGCAGCACGATCCGCACCAGCATCGTCGTGACGATCGAGAGCGGCCGGGTACCGTCATTCCGGCCATCCGCAGGTCGCGCGCAATAAAAGCGACAGCTAAAGTACGAGCGTTCGAGGTTTATGCTTTTTGTAGATGCGCCTGCATTCCCTCTGTACTTCCAACTTTCGGCGGGCTAAGCAAGACACGGGTCTTGAGGGGGAATTCATGAACATCGCCACGCGTTTTGCTGCCGCCATGATCGGCACGTCTCTGCTTGCCGGCTGCACTACCTTGACCGAAGGCGAATTCAACACGATGCATACCACGCTTGAAGGCAGCCCTGTCACCAAGCGCGTGGCGATCAACGAATGCATTGCACGCGAGAGGTCCACCCCGCTCAACGAAAGAAAGACTTACGCAGCAATCATGAATGTCAGTGTCGCAAAATACGACAGCGCCTTTTGTAACCGGCTCTTTAATGCCGTTGCAAATGGCAGGCTGACTTACGCGGACTACCGCAGGCTTTCCTCGCCGGGGGCCGACAGCAGCAAGTTGATCAAGATCCTGCAGGGCCGCTAGCAGTCGCCGCCAGCAGTCTTGCCGCCCCGGCGCGGCAAAGCTGGTATCGCCGCGTCAGCTCCGATCGCGGTGTCACATCTGGTCGTTGTAAGGTTCCTTGATCTGACCGACCATGCGTGCCAGTTTCGAGAAGGACGGCATGTCCGTCTCCGGCTGACATTGATTGGCCAACTCCAGCAGTCGGATCGGGAAGTTGACGGCGTCGCGGCTCGACGCCGACATGCCTTCGGACCTTTCCTCGTTGGTCTCGCTGGCTTCGGCCTTGCGCAAGGCGATGTCTATGTCCTCGACAGAGACCACGCCCTTGCGGACCAGAACCTGATTGATTGATGCGATGGCCATAAGCAGGCCTTCGAGTTGCAGATTGGCGACGTTCATGGCTTTTGCTCCCATTGGCTGGGGTTCAAACGCGCGAATGCCTGTTCTGATCCGCGGCTGGGGCTGCTCGTCGGCCGGTGAGATGCCTCGGCAAATGGAGGAAGCGCCAATTGCCGACGCTGCGTTCGCGCCCACAAAGTGGCTGGCGGGCAACGCGAGGCGCCGAAGAGAATTCGGTTTTTTTGTCGCAACGCCACATTTTGTTCTTGCTTTGTGCCGGCAGCTATGCTACTAATTTGGGTATGGTGCCAATTGGCTCCAACGACCCGCCCGCCGAGGCGGGTTTTTGTTTTCAGGCTTCTTTTCGATCGAACGTTGCTTGTGTTGCCGGCTGTGAAGTCGGCGGGACAGCGCCCGGGACAGTACCCCCCCTCTGGCCTGCCGGCCATCTCCCCCTCAAGTGGGGAGATTGGGTTTCGGCACTGCGCTCTTCCTGCAACGTTGGAGATTGGCGAAAGCCGGCGCGAAAGCCGATCTCCCCCCAAGTGGGGGAGATGTCCGGCAGGACAGAGAGGGGCGCGAAGGAATGCAGCCTAGCGGTCTTCTTGGAAGGTCAATCGGGAGGCGGACAAGGCGAGGCGTTGAAAGGAAATCGCATTTTTTTGTCGCCGCGCCACATTTTGTTCTTGCTTTGTGCCGGCAGCTATGCTACTAATCTGGGTATGGTGCCAATTGGCTCCAACGACCCGCCCGCCGAGGCGGGTTTTTGTTTTCAGGCCGGTTTGGAGACGATCACGGCGAGCGAAGCGAGCTTTCCGTCACTCAGGCTTCGGATGTAGTTGCGGCGGCGCTGCAGGAATTCCGCGCCCATGACGACTTCATTTGCCTGCTGCTGCGCCGGCGAGGGCACGATGCCGGAATTGGCCCTCTTCAGCGCCAGCTCAACATGTTCGCCGGTTTCGTCGACGATTTCGTCGATGCGAAATCCGGCATCGACAAACAGGGTTTTCAATTTTTCCCGATCGGCGAGGTGGCTGGTCGCCGCAGAAACCGCCCAGGGCATGGGATAGTAGGGCTCGCCGCCGGCGAGCACGGCTTCGGTCCAGATCAGCCTGCCTCGCGGTTTCAGCACGCGCCAGGCCTCGTCGATGACCGCGGCCTTGTTCTCGATGTTCATGCCGACATAGAAGCAGATCGCCGCATCGAAGGTGCTGTCGCCAAAAGGCAGTTTCGTTGCGTCGGCCTGATGGAAGCGAACCTTGTCTGCCAGTCCGCTGAGTGCGGTCAGTCGGCTCGACGCGGCGACAAAGGCTGGTGTCAGGTCGATGCCGTCGACCTGGCAGCCATAGGTCGAGGCCAGAAATCTTGCCGGCCCGCCAATGCCGCTGCCGATATCCAGGATCCGATCTGTCGGCGAAGGAGCAAGACGGGCCGCATGCTCCCGCGTGGCGATCAGTTCGCGGCCATGGAGCTGATCGAATGGATAGAGTTGCGCGGCCTCGAGTTTTCCGGCCGGGTCGGCGTCCGGGATCGCGGCCAATATGCGATCGACGATGCCGTCGCTGCCGTAGTGACTGGTGACATTGCCCATGACGCGTTCCCCTCAAGCGCAACCACCATCCCATCAACGCAAGTCTCACGCAATGCCCGCCTTTTTCGCCCCTCCTTCCAGCCGTTCACCGACGAGGGTGCGAGGTCGTCAGTGCATTTTTCTGCCGCCGCGCCACATTTTGTTCTTGCTTTGTGCCGGCAGCTATGCTACTAATCTGGGTATGGTGCCAATTGGCTCCAACGACCCGCCCGCCGAGGCGGGTTTTTCATTTCGGGCTCCTGTTCGACCGAATGTTGCGTGTGCTGCCGAGGTATGTCGGCGCGATGAGCGCGACCGACTATCCCGGTCCGCAACCACCTATCGTCCATAGATTTCCCAACGCGCCCGTGCGCCCATTTCAGAGAACACCCCATGTCCAGTCGCTATGCCACCATCATCACCGACGATGACGCACGCGAGGTCGTCAGCGCCATTGGCGAGTTCGCCGGCGCCGCACCCTATGCCCGCCATGGCCGCTTCGAGCAGGTCGCCGCCGGCGTGCGGATCGGCATGGTGCGTGGCGGTACCGTCGATGCGGTCGGCGGCTTCGGCTTCCCGTCGGGAGCACTCGACGACAAGGCGGCGGCAATTCTCAGGGCAAGGCTGAATGCCTTGCCCGACGCCGGTGCGATGAAGCCCGGCACGACGACTGATGCGAAACCGGCAAGCCAGCCGCGGAAGCGGAAGTCGGCACGCGCCGGCAAGAAGGCCAGGCCGCGCAAGCGCATCGTGCGGCCAGGCAACAAGAAGCCGATGTCCGCCGGGACGGCGGAGTAGGGCATGGCCAAGGCTCCTTCCGCCGGCGATCCGCAGCCGCACGATCAAGCACCCGGCAAGCCCGGCCGAACCAAGCGGGCGAAGAAGACGCTGGCCGACGGCTTTCTCGAAGCGATCCGCGCCGATTTTCGCGCCCATGGCGCCGGCGTCATCGCCGAGGTGCGCGCCGAAAAGCCCGATCAGTATCTGAAGCTCGTGGTGTCGGTGCTGCCCAAGGATCTTAATGTCAACATCAACAATCTGGATGCATTGAGCGATGACGAAATCAGGCAGCGCATCCGCGGCCTCGAAGCCGTCCTCAGGCCGTTCCTCGAGAAGCCGGGCTTCGCAAAAGGCCTCGCACAGCCGGGCGCCAAGGACGGAATATCTCAGCCTGCTGGCGGAGCTGGACCGCAGGCGCCGCACTAACCAGCTTGCCGCCTATCGGCCCTATTCCAGGCAGGCCGAGTTCCATGCAGCCGGCGCGACCAATCGCGAGCGCCTGTTCATGGCCGGCAACCAGCTCGGCAAGACCAGGGCCGGCGGCGCCGAATGGGCGATGCACCTCACCGGCCGCTATCCCGACTGGTGGCAAGGCAAGGTTTTCGATTGTCCGGTTCGGATGTGGGCGGCCGGCGTCACCGGCGAAAGCACGCGCGACAACCCGCAGCGCATCCTGATCGGCCCGCCGCAGCAGCAGGCGGCCTGGGGCACCGGCATGATCCCGGCCGACGCCGTCGTCAGCACGATGGCGGGACGGGCGCCGGGCGCGCTCGACAGCGTCGTGGTGCGCTGGGGCGGCGGTGGCGACGTCCAGGCCGGTGAATCGGTGCTGTCGTTCAAGAGCTACGAGAAGGGTCGCGAGAAATGGCAGGGCGAAACGCTGCACGGCGTCTGGTTCGACGAGGAGCCGCCGCTCGACATCTATTCCGAAGGGCTGACCCGCACCAACGCCACCGGCGGCATCACCATCGTCACCTTCACGCCGCTGCTCGGCATGAGCGATGTGGTGCTGCTGTTCTTGTCTGCGGGGGAGGTGGGAGGGATGGGGAGGGGGTGAGGCAAGTTCAGGAAAGAAGCATTCGCTCTTCTCATCCGTTGCGTTCCTTCGCGCCCCCCTCTGTCCTGCCGGACATCTCCCCCACGAGGGGGGAGATTGGCAATTTCACCGGCCGCGCTTTGCAGTCGACGTTGGAGGTTGGCGAAAGCTGGAGTGGCATCCGATCTCCCCCCTTGTGGGGGAGATGTCCGGCAGGACAGAGAGGGGCGCTGTCCCGCCATCGGAAAGTTCTTTGTCAAACAGCACCATACGTCCAGCGCCTGCCACCACGATTCAATGCCGCGAGGGCGCACAATGACCCGCCACGTCACCTTCATGACCATCGACGATGCCGGGCATTATACGCCGCAGCAGCGCGCCGAGATCATTGCCGCCTATCCGGCGCATGAGCGCGAGGCGCGGGCCAAGGGCATTCCGGTGCTCGGCTCCGGCCGCATCTTTCCGGTGGCCGAGGAGCTGATCGCCTGCGAGCCGTTCCGGCTGCCGCGCTACTGGCCGCGGCTCGGCGCCCTCGATTTCGGCTGGGACCATCCGTCGGCCGCCGTCGAGCTCGCCTGGGATACGGAGGCCGATGTCGTCTATGTCACGAAAGCCTGCCGAGCTTCGCAGCAGACGCCGGCCATGCAGGCGCTGACGCTGAAACCATGGGGCGAATGGCTGCCTTGGGCGTGGCCGCGCGACGGCCGCCGCGAGACGCTGGAAGGTGCCGGCACCGCACTTGCGAGGCAGTATTCAGCGCATGGGCTGAACATGCTCGTCAGCCATGCGCAGTTCGCCGACGGTTCGGTCTCCGTCGAAGCCGGGCTGATGGAGATGCTCGACCGCATGCATTCAGGCCGCTTCAAGGTGTTTGCGACGCTTTTGCCGTGGTTCGAGGAGTTCCGGCTCTATCACCGCCGGGACGGCCAGGTGGTGAAGCTGCGCGACGATTTGATGTCGGCGACCCGCTACGGCGTGATGATGCTGAGGGAAGCGCAGGTCGACCCGGCGGTGTTCAAGGCCGCGCGGCGGAAGGCGGGGCAAGCCGATCCGCTGGGGGCGTTTCGGTGAGGAAAATCGGGGAGGGAGGCAACGCGCTCCGGCTCCGATTGGAAAACTGTAGTGAACGTCCGTGGACGTGGTGTAGCATCGAATGATCCCGCTCAAGGGACGCATCGGCGTGGCCTCACGGGGCATTCGCCGATAGGGGAGGATCAGATGCAAAACGGAATTTCTCCAGACCACATACTGCAAATTGGCTTTGGATTCTGGCCAGCCAAGACATTGTTGAGCGCCGTGGAACTGGGACTCTTCTCGCTGCTTGCGGACGGCCCCAAAACGGGCCTCGAACTGCAAGGCGCGATGAGGCTGCATCCGCGCGCAACGTATGATTTTCTCGACACCCTCGTCGCGCTCGGATTGCTGCAGAGGGACGGCGCCGGTGAAACCGGCAAATACGGCAATACGCCATCGACCGCGCTGTTCCTGGTCAAGCGGAGCCCCCAATACATCGGTGGAATCCTTGAGATGGCGAACGCACGACTGTATCGGTTCTGGGGCGATCTCACACCGGCATTGCAAACCGGAAAGCCTCAAAACGAGATCAAGGAGACAGGCAAGTCGATGTTCGGCGAACTCTATGCGGACCCGGCGCGCCTGGAGCAGTTCATGGACGCGATGAGCGGCATCTCCATGGGCAATTTCACGGCGTTTGCCGAGAAATTCGACTTTTCCAACTATAAGACGCTGGCCGATATAGGCGGCGCAACCGGGCAGCTTTCGGCCATCGTCGCGGCGCGGCATCCGCACATGCAATGTCGGACGTGCGATCTCGCCGATGTGCAGCCGATCGCCGAACGGCGCTTGAGGGAGCGCAATCTCGGCGGCCGGGTCATCGCCGAGGCGATCGACTTCTTCGCGGACGAATTCCCCAAGGCGGACATCATCACGATGGGAATGATCCTTCACGACTGGAATCTCGAGAACAAGAAAATGCTGATCGCCAAGGCCTATCGTGCATTGCCGACCGGCGGCGCGCTGGTCGCCATCGAGAACATCATCGACGATGAACGCAGGCAAAACGGCTTCGGTCTCATGATGTCGCTGAACATGCTGATCGAATTTGGCGAGGCGTTTGACTTCACCGGCGCCCAGTTCACCGAGTGGTGCAAAGAGGCAGGGTTTAGTCGCTGCGAGATTATTCCGTTGGCGGGACCTGCAAGCGCAGCAGTGGCTTACAAGTAGAGGCTTGGCACCCAGTTCGCTGGCTGGGTCGAGGCCGGGCTGATTGAAATGCTGGACCGCATGCAAGGTCGACCGCCGCCTTCTAGCGCCGCAGTGGACGGTAAGGTTCGCCGAGCATGACCCTCCGCATCATTCCCGCCACGCTGCGCGATCTCTCCTACATCGCCGCCAACCTCCGGCCAGAGGACCGGGCCGAGATCGACTGCCAGTTCGACGAGTGGTCGCCGGCGCTGCTGGCGCTGACGGCGCTGCAGGGCTTTGCTTACGTCGCCGAGCTCGACGGCAATCCGGAGGCCGGCTTTGGCGCTGCCGAGCAGCGCAGCGGGCTGCGCCGCATGAGGCGCTGCGTGCCTGGGATTACGGAATTCTTTCATGCCGTGCTCGGGCCTGAAGTTGCGGCGCGCGGCGCCTGGCGTGTCGAGGCCCGCGCCTTGGCGGCCAATCAACTGGCGCTGCGCTGGCTTGCCCGGCTGGGCGCTATGCAACGCTGCCGCCTGCCGGGCTATGGCCGGAACGGCGAGGATTTTCTGCTCTACGACTGGACAAGAGCCTCTCACTTTGGAGAAAACCATGTGCCTTTTTCAAAAGCCGCCGGCGCTGAAGCCGTTGCCACCGACACCGACCATTGCCGACAAGGACGTGCAGGCGCGCGAAGCCGCCTTGCGGGCCCAGCTTGCGGCCAATGACGGCACCGCCGGAACCGTGAAGACCGATTTGTCGCCCGGCGATCTGACCGGCCAGCGCCGCGTGCTGCTGGGGGTTTGACATGGGCGCGATGAGACGAGTGTTCCGCAACCGGGTGCTGGCGTGGTGGTACTGGCGCCGGCACGCGCGGTTGGTGAAGAAGAGAGGCGGGATGAGGGCTCTTCCTTCTCCCCTTGTGGGAGAAGGTGGATCGGTGCGGCAGCGCCGAGCCGGATGAGGGATGCTGGAAGGATGAGGCGAAAAAACCTTTAGCGATTTGAAGAGCTTACCTCTGCAAAATAGCGATCGGTCCAACACCCCTCATCCGACCGAGCTTCGCTCGGCCACCTTCTCCCACAAGGGGAGAAGGTCAAGGCAGCTTCCGCGTTTTCCGTAACAGCACAGCGCAAATCGTGTTCCTTCCGCACGGTTGACATTCCTCCCTCAGCCGCCATGCTGCATTGCAACATGGCCATCGAGGAGTTCGGCATGACAGAAGCCGGGTCATCGCGCATCGAGTGCCTGGACGGGCTTCGGGCGCTTGCCGCGATCTGGGTGCTCATCGGGCACTGCTTGTTGTTGACCGGCTGGCAGATTCCTATTCTCGGCGAACCGGACCTCGGCGTCGATCTGTTCATCATGCTGTCCGGCTTCCTGATGGTGTTCCACTACCAGCTGCGCCAGGACAGGGAGCCTTGGCAAAGGCCGGAAACCTGGCTGAAATTCTGGACCCGCCGCTATTTCAGGATAGCGCCGCTGTTCTACGTCATGCTGTTCGTTGCCCTGGCGCTTGGCCCCTATCTCTACGGGTCGAGAATGGTCATCGACGAGTTCCTGCTGCGGTCGCCGCAGGCGCCCGAGCGTTATCTCGACAGCGGCCTCAAGAATATCGGCGCCCATCTGCTGTTCCTGTTCGGCCTGGTGCCGAATTTCGCCTATCGCACGCCGCTGCCCGACTGGAGCCTCGGGCTGGAGATGCAGTTCTACGCACTGTTTCCGGCCATCATGCTGCTGGTGCGCAGGCTTGACTGGCTATGGGCGGCCATCCTGACCGCGGCGACCGGCAGCGCGATGGTGTTCTTGATGGGGCAGTTGTCGGTGCATTTTCCGATGCCGTCGTTCCTGCCGTTGAAGATGCAGATTTTCCTGTGCGGGATGCTGCTGGCGGGCGTCGTCCATCAAAGGCAGAAGCGGCCCTTCGTGCATCTGGCACTGGCCATGCTGCTGGCGGCGCTGCCCTTCGGCGGCGGCTATGGGCTGGGCAAGCTGTTGATGCGCGAAGCGCTCGTCCTGGGGTTCTTTGCCCTGGTTCTCTACCGGATGCTGCCGGGAATGGCGGGCATCGTGGCCAGAAAGATCGCCATGACGCTCGCCAACAGGTTCTTTCATTTGATGGGTGAGCTTTCCTTCAGCATCTATTTGATCCATCTGCTGGTTCTCCAGCCGGTGGCGGCTCTGGTCATAACCCAGTTCGGCCACGAATTGTCGGCGCCGCTGCGCTTTGCGATCGTCACCGTCGTCGTCTTGCCGGTGGTGTGCCTGCTGTCCTGGATAACCTACACGCTGATCGAAGTGCCCGGCCAGAAGATGGGCCGTTTCGTGGTGCAGCGCTTTGGGCGCAAAGCGGCGCTGGAGACGACGCCGGCGGAATAAGGCGCTTCCAATCTCCCCCCTTGAGGGGGAGATGTCGCCGAAGGCGACAGAGGGGGTCGCCGATCCACGCGAGACGACCCCCTCTGTCCTACCGGACATCTCCCCCTCAAGTGGGGAGATCGGCGGTTTCGGCGCGCCCGCCATTTCTTTTTCCCATTGAGTTCATCAAGCGAGGCTGACCATGAGCGATTCCCGTGCTCGCGATATCCTGTCGCGACAGGCAGAACTGGAGGGCGAACGCAGCCAGTATGAGCATGTCTGGGAGGCGGTGTCCGAATTCTGCGATCCCGACGCGCCCGACATGTGGAGCGGCAGCCGAAAGGCCGGCTTCGATTCGCAGGCTGAGCGGCAGGAGCGGCGCGGTGCGCGTGTCTACGCCAATACCATCAACTCGGCCGCCAACCGGCTGGCCGCGGGGCTGGAGAGCCTGATCATTCCCCAGTCGGAGAAATGGCATGGGTTGTCGACCGCGGCCATCAACGACGAGGAGACCGACGAGGAAAAGGAATGGGCGGAAGCGCTGCGCGATTTCCTTTTCTCGCTGCGCTACTCCGCCAATTCGAACTTCGTGCCGGCAACGCAGGCCTGCCTGCGCAATGTCGTGCGCTACGGCCCGGCCTATCTCTATGCCGAGGAAGGTTTTGGCGGCACGCTGATCCGCTATGCCTCGATCCCGGTGGTCGAGGGCTATCTCTCGCGCAACCGCTGGGGCCAGGTCGACATTTTCCACCGCCGCTACGAGCGCACGGCAAGACAGGCCGCGCAACTGCTCGGCTATGACAGACTGCCGGCGCGGATCAAAATCCTGGTCGACGACCCCGCCAAATGCGAGACGAAGATCTCGCTGATCCAGTGCATCCAGCCGCGCGACGAGCGCAAGATGTACAGCTTGAGCGGCTCCTACCAGTATCTCGATACGGCGTTCGCTTCCTATCACGTGATCGAGGACGAGGAGGTGATAGTCAGGGAAAGCGGTTTTCGCTCGTTCCCGGTGTCGTGCTTCAACTGGCGCCGCTACGAGGGCGATCCGTACGGCATCTCGCCGACCATTGAAGCACTGACGACGGTGCGCGAGGAGAACGCCGTGCGGCGCTCCGGCCTTCGCGCGCTGCAGCAGATCACCGATCCGGCGACCGCCTCCAAGGCAAGGCTCGACTATGTGCCGGTGCTCAATCCCGGCGAGAACTATCCCGGCCTCATCGATGATGCCGGCCGGCCGCTGATCGCGCCGATCGCCACCGGCCAGAACCCGACCTATGCCTTCAATTATGCCGACAGCCGGGCCGAGGAGATCCGTGACATGATGTTCGTCAACCTGTTCCAGACGCTGGTGCAGAACCCGCAGATGACGGCGACCGAAGCCTTGATCCGGCAGGAGGAAAAGGGCGCGCTGCTCGGCCCCTCCGGCTCGATCATCCAGGCCGGCTTTGCCAGCAATCTCGACCGCGAGCTGGGCATTCTCGAGGACAAGGGACTTTACGAGGAAGACAGCCGCTTCCTGCCGCCGGCGAGCCTTGCCGGCAAGGCGTTGCGGCCGACCTTCACCGGCCCGCTCGACGTGCTGCGCCGTTCGGCCGAGGCGCGCGACACCATCCAGGTTGTCACCACCGCCATGCAGATGGCGCAGTTCGACCCCGGCGTGATGGACAATATCGACGGCGACGAGGCGCTGAAGATCGTGCAGGGCGCCGGCCGCAGCCCGCAGCGCATCTTTCGCCGCCAGGACGAGGTGGCCGGCATCCGCGATGCCAGAGCCAAGGCTCAAGCTGAACAGGCCGGCATGGCGGCGATGGCTGCCGCCGGCAAGGTCGCCAGGGATGCCGTGCCGGCGGCAGTGCAGGCGCGCGACAGCGGCCTGCTCGACGGGCTCGGCGGGCTGATGCCGCAGGCTGCGCAAGATGCTTCGGGCGGGCAGGGCGCATGAGCGGCAAACGCTTCGCCCATTCCAGCCAGGCCGGCGGCCCGGCCAAGGCGCGGGATGCCCTGGCCAGGGCCTATCTCAGGGTGTTCTCGGGCCAGGACGGCGAAATGGTGCTGGCCGACCTGACGGCCGTGACCGGCTATTACCGCCGCCCGTCCTATGGCGAGTGGTTGGCCAAGACCAAGACGCCGAACGGCTTCGAGCTGCACAGCGCGCTGAGCAATGCCCGCGCCGAAGTGGTGCAGCACATTATGGGGTTTTTGACGCTGGACGAGGCGCAGCTGGCGGCGCTGGAGAAGGCGGCGAGGCTGGAGGCGTAGGTAGGATAAGGTCCGAAAGGCGCGAGGCGCCCCCCTCTGGCCTGCCGGCCATCTCCCCCTCCAAGGGGGAGATCAGCAGCTTCGCCCTAGCCGCCAATCCTGCAACGTTGGTGATTGGCGGAAGCAGACAAGATACCCAATCTCCCCCCTTGAGGGGGAGATGGCCGGCAGGCCAGAGGGGGGTGCTGTCCCGCCGGCCTTGTCGTGATTGCAGCCCGCGCCGGCTCAATAGTCGCCGTTGTAGTACCGGTCGTCGCAGGGGGCGGTGTAGATGCGGCCGCTGGTGCGATCCTGATAGCGGCAAAGCTGTTCGCTGCGCGGCTGCGGCGTGGTGGCGTTGCCGACGACGGCGCCCAGCAAGGCGCCGGCTCCGGCACCGATGACCGTGCTCTTGGTGTTGCCGCCGATCGCCTGGCCGGCAAGCGCGCCGGCGCCGGCGCCGAGCAGCGCACCGGTGCTGGTTCTCTGCTGTGCTTCGGTCTGCGCGCAGCCTGCCAATGCGGCAGTCACCAGCATGGCGGCAATGGCTCTGGACATGGTCATCGTCTGGTACTCCCTTGAAACCTATGAGCTAATACACGGGGCGATTTTGCCAAGTGCGGTCGCATTTGCGGCGGAACATAGGCGCCGTGCCTCACGAAATAAGACATGGTTGTTTTTGTCTGACGGCCTGATCCGCAAAGAAAGTAACCGAACAAGACCCAAAGAGCTTCATCTCCAGTCGACCTTCGAGAGCGCTACGCTGCCTCGATCTGCATTACCTTTTTCGCCGCAGCGGCCAGAAATCCGGATCGGCTGTAGCCGTGGCGCTCCGCATATCGGTCAATCTGATCGAGGACATCTTCCGGAATGGTGACATTGACACGCACGACCTTCGCAGCTTCAGCTTTCAAGGGAACCAGGATGGCGACACCGCTCAGATTGTCCTTGTCCGACATCACCTCCTCCAAGGACGACGGTTCGGGAATGGCCTCGCCATCCTCGACCAGCCCCTCGACATGAAAGGCCAGTGCTTCCCCGGCCATGGCACGGGCATCATCCAGGTTGACGCCGGCTGTCACCAGGCCCGGAAAATCGGGAAAGGAGACGCCGAAGTCGCTGTCCGCTTGCTTGTGGATCAATCCGATATAGTTCCGCATTTCTCTACCTCAGCTTCACGCCGGATCGTTTTTCAATACTCTTGAGAGTGCCGATCGGGATGTCGCGCTTGGGATGCGGAACTGTCACCCGGCCCGGCTTGGATTTGTGCTTGAACTGGGCGTGACTTCCTTTTCGAGCCACTTCGTACCAGCCATCCGCCAACAGCCTGTGGATGACATCGGCGCCCTTCATGTTGTGTATAAATACACATAACTGATCCAAATGTCCATGAGCTTTTGCCGCTGTTGCGTGCGGCGGCCCAGCCGACCCCGTTTTCAATCCCGCAAGAATGGAGAAATCAAATGACCCGAGGTCTTGCCCGGACGCTTTCGCGTGCCGCCGCCAGAGAAGCCGGCCTTGCCCCGCCCAGGGCGGGGCTTACCGCCAGGACGACTGGGCAGGGCGGCGCCTACCGCACCGTCTTCTCCTTCAATGCCATGCCGGTGCCGGTCACCGATGCGCAGGGCTTTGCCAGCCAGAAGCTCTTCGACTTTCTCGATGGCAAGGTCCGCATCAAGGGCGGCACGGCAAGACTGCAGTTCGCCGTGCTGACGCCGCGCGCCTCGACCATCAACGACAATGCCGCGCTGACCTGGTCGCTCGGCTCGACGGCAGCATCGAGCGCGGTGCTTGCCGGCACCATGGTCAATGTGCTGGCCGCGACCGGCCGCACGCTGGATGGCGCGGGTGCCGCGCCGTCGAGCGCGTCGATTGCCGATGTTGCCGCAGCCTTGACGCTCGACGGCACCGTGACGCCGGTCGACCTCTATCTCAACCTGGCGTTTGCGACCGGCACCGATATCGACGCCGACGGCACGCTGGCGGTGTCGGGCACCATCACCCTGCTCTGGGAGAACTGGGGCGATAATGCGTAGGCGCTAATCTCCCCCCTTGAGGGGGAGATGTTGCCGAAGGCGACAGAGGGGGTCGGTTCGACGGGCGCGACGCCCGGCGACAGATGAGGTCGGCGCTCCACGCGCGGCTACCCCCTCTGGCCTGCCGGCCATCTCCCCCTCGAGGGGGGAGATACCAAGCTTCGCCGCCAGTGCTCTCATCACCGGCCTTTAATTCTGTAACAAAAGGAATCTTCTCATGACAGATCTGGCAGACGCCGGGTCCGTGGTGGCGGCGCCACCGGCGGGCAACCTTGCACGGCCACCGGCCAACGGGGACAACGGGTCCGCCCCGCCTGCGGCCAAAAGTTGGTTTGACGGTCTTTCCGAAGGCAACCGCAAGCTTGCTGAAACCAAGGGCTGGACCAAGCCTGAAAGCCTCGATCGGGTCTTCGCCTCCTATGCGGAGCTGGAGCGGCAGCAGGGCGAGAGCCTGCGCGTTCCGGCAGCCGATGCAGCCGCGGAAGACTGGGACAGGTTCCATGCCCGGCTGCCCGAGGCGATGCGTCCGCTGACCTCACCCGACAAGGTCGAGTACAGGCGCCCCGACGGGCTTCCCGAAAACTTCGCCTATTCGGACGAGCTCGCCAATGCGTCCAAGGCCTGGGCAGTCGAGGCAGGTGCTACCCCGAAGGTCGCACAGGCCTATCACGACCGCTTCGTCGGCTACATGGCGGAGCAGGCCAAGGCACAGCAAATCGCTGTTGCCCGCTCAGTCGAGATGACGCACGACGATCTCGTCAGGGATTGGGGACCGACCGGCAGCGATGGCTTTCGCCAGAAGCTCGAGGTCGCCAACCGGGCGATGAAAAAGCTCGGCCTGGTCAATGCCTACAAGGCGAAGGGCATCCTTCTGCCGGACGGTGCCTTGACCGACCCGCAGATCGCCAAGGCGTTCTACGCCATCGGCGAGGCGATGTTCCGCGAAGACACGATCGACGGCAATGCTGCCTTGAGCGGAGGCAATCCCTTCAAGCGCAATGCCGCCGGCGAGCGCAACCTGACTGGCATCTCAGCCCTGGTCAAAAGCGACCCCGCCCGCGCCCGGCGGCTGGCACGCGAGGCCGGCGAAAATCCTGACCTGTGGATGCCCAACAATCCTCTTTAACCCGAACCTGAAGGAAGACAAAAATGGCAGACGCCTATACCCGTACCGCGGACGCGATCGTTCCGTCCGTCTATGCGCAATACTCGTTCGAGGAGCACGTCCAGTCGCTGGAGATTTACCAGGCCGGGATCCTGTTTTCCGACCCGTCGATCGCCTCGAAGCTCAGCCTGGGCGGACGTTCCGTCGACATGCCCGGCTGGAAGGACCTCGGCAACGATCCGTCCGAGCCGGTCAATGACGACCCGGCCGACTCGATCGAGATGAAGAAGATCGGTGCGCGCCGCGAAGTCGCGGCCCGCAATGTGCGTGCGCAGGCCTGGGGCATCCCGGATCTGACCTCGATCCTTGCCGGCGACGATCCGCAGAAGCTTATCGTGCGCCGCCAGACCGACTACTGGCAGCGCGCCAACAAGCTTACGCTGCTGGGCATACTGAAAGGCGTGCTGGCCGACAACATTGCCAATGACGCCGGCGACCTGGTGCGCATCACCGGCGCCTCCATCGTCGACACCGACATCATCGAGGCCGCCTATCTGATGGGCGACCGCGCCGACAAGTTCAAGACGATCTGGATGCATTCCAAACAGATGAAGGCACTGAAACTCGCCGACCTCATCGACTATGTGCCGTCGTCCGAGCAGGGCGGGCCGCTGATCCCCTATTACATGGGGCTCAGGGCTGTCGTCGACGACGACATTCCGGTTGCCGGCGGCGTCTACACGGCGTTCATGTTCAAGGACAAGGCAATCCTGTGGAACGAGCTGCCAGTCAATACCGAAGGCGGCCCGCTCGAGTTCGACCGCAAGCCGCGGCAGGGCCATGGCGGCGGCGTCACCGAAATGGTCGGCCGCCGGCATTTCGTGCCGCATGTGCCGGGCACCCGCTTCCTCGATGCGTCCTCGGCCGGCGAATTCGCCACCGATGCCGAGCTGGCACTGGCGGCAAACTGGGACCGCACGGCGTCGAGCGTCAAGCACATGACGTTCATCGCGCTGAAGACGACCGAGGCCTGATCGGGCGAAGGGGCGGGCGTCAGACGTCCCGCCCCTTCTGGACGCCAGGTCGGCGAATCCCAAGTTCACCCGCTGCGCTGCGTCGGAGTGATGTGAATTTTGGCGTTCGCTACAACATTCATGTTGCCCTTCGCTCAATCGACGGCACCAAACAGTTACAAGAAAGGGCGATGCTGCCTTGTCTTGGTAAGGGAGGTCACCATGAACATGAAGTACAAAACAGTTCAGGAAGTGCTCCGAAAAGCGGGCATTGTCATGAGTAAGAAGGGGGAAGTTCATCGCATAAACTTCTTCAGCGGCCTGGAAGACACCGCCTACTACACGCCAAGTCTTCAGGATGCCCTGGACAGGGGCTTGGCTTTGGCGGGAGGTGCCGGAAGGGTGAAAGCAAGCGTCTTTGCCAAGTCAGCTGAAACAGGGATCTCGACCGGCGCACGCATCGGCTGACACAATTCATGCAAGACATCGCCGCGTTGCGCGGCGATATCGTGAACCGCAATAGCCGAAGCATTGCTTCCTTGCTTCGAACGGAAAAGACACGGATCACGCAGCGCCTGCCACCCGTGTCCTGACGGGCGGTTGGCGTTGTGACGCTCGATGCACGAGACGTGCAACGTTCTGCCCAAGCCACAAATCACAAAAAATCCCCAGCCGCTTCGAAGCGGCTTTTTGCCGTGGAGGCACCATGCCCCGTTTTCTCCGACCAACCATACAGACAGAGGGCTGAGCCATGGCCATCACCCCGCTCGACATCGCCAACATGGCGCTCGCCGTGCTCGACGAGGCGCCGATCGACAGCCTCGACCAGGACGCCAAGGCGGCGCGCCTGCTCAATCTGCATTTCGACCTGACCCGCGAGGCCGAATTGACCAAGCATGCCTTTGTCTTCGCCATCCTGGCGGCCTCGGTCGCCGGCTTCGACACCGGCGGCGGCGCTGGCACGCTGAACTTCGCCTATGAGCTTCCCGCCGATTGCCTGCGGCCCTTGCCGCTGACCCATAATGGCGAGCCGGATGGCGTGCCGCTCTCATGGCGGCAGGAGGCCGGGTTGGTCTATTCCGATCAGGCCGGGCCGCGCATCATCCGCTATGTCGCCAACCTGACCGACCCCAACGACTGGGACGCGCTATTCAGCGAAGTGCTGGTGGCGGCGCTCGCCATCAAGATCGCGCATCCGTTGACCCACAAGTCCGGCATGATCGACGTCGCACGCAGCGCCTATGACAGGGCGCTGGACGCCGCCTATTCAGCCAATGCCATCCAGCGCGGCGGCAGATTTTCCACGACGTCCTGGGCTTTCCAGCGCGGCGACAGCCGGGGCGTCGGCCGATGACCACGCTCTATCCGGTCCAGGACGCTTTCATCCGCGGCGAGATTTCTCCCCGCTTGCATGCTCGCGCCTCGCTCGACCTTTACCGGGCGGCGCTGTCGAAATGCACGAACTTCGTCACGCTGCCGCATGGCGGCATCAGGAAACGCGGCGGCACGTATTTTTGCGCGCAGGTGAAGGCTCCGTCGAAGGCGACACGGCTGATCCCGTTCATCTTCTCGGCCGATCAGGCCTATGCGCTCGAATTCGGCGATCTCTACATCCGCGTCTATGCCTATGGCGCGCGTGTCGGCACGGTCGAAGTCGTTTCGCCTTATCCCGAGGCCGATCTGTTCGACCTGCAATTCGTCCAGTCGGCAGACCAGATGTGGATCACCCACAAGGATCATCCGGTCAAAGTGCTGACGCGCACTGCGCACACGACTTGGATGCTCGCCGATTTCGTCTTTCTCGACGGCCCATACGACAAGATCAACACCACGGCCACGACGCTAACGCCGGCCGCAACCGGCAACGCCATGCCGGTCATGGTCGCGAATACGCTGCCAAGCGGCACGGTCAGCAACAGCAACGGCTCATCCGACGTGTGGCAGGTGTTCGATGGCGACAAGCAGAAGGGGGAGAACATAGCGGGCTTTCCGAGCGGGTATCTGCGCTACCAGTTCGGCGGCGGCGGGGCCAAGACGGTCGACGCCTACTGGATTACCGCCACGAATGATCACTCAGACACTGCATCGCCGAGCCAGTGGCAATTCCAGGCCTCGCACAACGGCACCGACTGGACGACGCTCGACAGCCGGGACGGAGAGACCGGCTGGTCCAAGTCGGAAACCCGCTTCTTCGACGGCTTCAACAACACGGTTGCCTACGAATATTATCAGCTGCTGTTTTCAGGTGGCGGCAGCGACGGAACCGCTATCGCCGAACTGGCCCTGCACGAATACGCGCCGTCGCAAACGCCATTTGATCTCTCGGCCTCCTCGATCGTCGGCATCAATGACGGTATCGGCTTCCAGACCAGCGATATCGGCCGCGCCGTTCGTCTGCTTGGCGCGGATGGCTTCTGGCGCTGGGCCAAGGTCGTTGCCCGGACCAGCACGACGGTAGTCACGGTCCAGTTGTACGGGCACGCTCTGCCCGATCTCAGCCCGATCATCCGCTGGCGTCTCGGCACGTTCGTGCCCGGCAAGTACGTCCAGAGCGGTTCGCTTTACGAGGAGCGCCTGGCGTTCAGCCGAAAATTCTCGGTCTATGCCTCGCAAACCGGCGATTTCGACAACTTCGCCACCGGTGAGAAAGACACCGACGCGCTGGAATTCGTGCAGGCAGGTGGCGGTCAGGCCAATGACATTACGTGGGTGGCGGAATCGGACGGCGCGCTGATCATCGGAACGCTTGGCGGGGTGAGGGCGCTGTCTGGCTCCGGCATCGACGAGGCGCTGACGCCGTCCTCGTTCAAGAACCGCCGGTCGCGGACTTTCGGTTGTGCCCCGCTGCGTCCCGTCGATGCGGGGCAGTCGTTCCTCTATGTCACCCGCTCCCGCAAATCGATCGCCGAGCTGACGCAAAACGCCACCGGCCGCTTCACCTCCGACGATGTCGGTCAGATATCGGAGCACATTCCCAAGAAAGGCGTCGTCGAACTCGCCTTCCAGACCGACCCCGATCCGCTGCTGTGGTTCCCGCTCGGGGATGGCGAACTCGGCGGCTACACGCATCAGCCGTCGCAGGACGTTCGCGGCATGCACATCCACCAGATCGCCGGAAGCTTCGCAGGATCGAACTGGGCCGTTGTCGAAAGCGCCGTGGTGACGCCCGGCCAGGACGGCAACGACGATCTCTGGCTGATAGTCAAGCGCACGATCGGCGGCGTGACCAGGCGCTATATCGAAATAAAGACCGCGCCGTTTGAGTATGGCGGGATCGGCGATGCATTCGAAGTCGACTGCGGTCTGACCTATGATGGCGTCGCTGTGGGCACGGTCTCAGGGCTTGATCATCTCAACGGCGAAACAGCCGACGTCCTGGCCGACGGCAAGGTCTACAAGGGCCTTGCTGTGGCCGCTGGCGCGGTCTCGCTGCCCGGTGGGGCTACGGCAGCCAAATGGCAGGTCGGGCTCGGCTACCAGTCCGAAGCCAACACGCTGGAGCTCGATGTCGGCGGCCGCGACGGATCGATCGTCGGGCGGCGCAAGAAGGTGGCCAAGCTCATCCTTTCGCTGCTGGAAACCGACACAACCGGGCTTCAGGTCCAGTCGTTCATCCGCGGCCGCTCGGAGCAGGTTCGCATCCCGTCCGTGGTTGCACCCGACGGCATGGCGAAATTGTTCACCGGCAATGTCGAGGTGCCGATCGACGATAGCTGGGAAGGGCAGGGGCGGGTGAAGATCCGCCACGTCAATCCAACGCCCTGCACGATCAGGGCGATGACACCGGTGTTCGACGCCGAGCCTTAGTTAATCTCCCCCCTCGAGGAGATGTCGCCGAAGGCGACAGAGGGGTCGGCACGTCCTGACGCGGCCTCCCATCGCAAACTGAGGGGGTTGGAGCTCCACGCGAGACGACCCCCTCTGGCCTACCGGCCATCTCCCCCTCGAGGGGGGAGATCACCCGCTCCGTCCTCCATCGCTTCCCCAACCAAGGAACCCACCCGTGACCCAAATCCCCCATGCCGAAGACCTCGGCAAGGCGCGGACGGCTGCCGATTTCGCTGCCATCCGCGCCTTGCTCGACACCGACCTCAACAATGCGATCGCCTGCAAACAGGAGCTGCAACAGGCCGAGGATCGCGCGATTTTCGGCAAGGGCGACCTGGCAGCAGCCCGTGCCGCACTTGACGACTGCAACGATGCAATTGCGCTGATCGAGCAGACCATCGAGGCAGCGGACAAGCGCCGCATCGCCGCCGCCCGAAACGAAGCCCGCGTCGACATTGAAGCGCTTGGCGCTGAGATCCAAACAAAGGCGGCCTCCCTCGGCGAGCGTTGGAAGAGCGTTCACGAACTGATCGAGCAACTGCGGCAGGAGCTGTTCGCGGCCGATGCCTTGAGCCGCGCCGTCATCGTCGCCAACGGCCATTTCGATGCCGACGGCGCTGCCGGGGCAAGAGTCAACCTGACCACCATCCGGCGCACCGCCATGGCCGGCCCGCGCGCCGCCGCGCCATCGCGTCTCAGCCGCCCGGCAATCCAGGCCGACCGACTGCTTTTGTCCTTCCTCAGCCCCGGCGGCGTGCTCGACCGGCGCCCTGCGATCGGCGCGCCGGTCGACGGCATCAAAAGCAAATTCATTCCCGCCGGCGAACGAGGCTGACCATGTGCACACTAGCTCTTATCGGTACGGCGCTTTCGGTCGGCGGCGCGCTGGCGGAAGGCCAGCAGTCGAAGCAGATGGCCGAGTACCAGGCCAAGGCCTATGAACAGCAGGCGCGGGCCGACGCCCAAAGCTCGGCCTTCGAGCAGGGCCAGGAGCGCCACAAGCAGGATCTGCTGCAGGCGCAGGCGCGTGCCCAGGCCGGCGCTTCGGGCGTCGCCATAGCAGGCTCGCCGACCGAGGTGCTGGCGGCCAATGCCAGGCAGGGCCAGCTCGACCTCAAGGCGATCCAGTACGGCTCGCAGCTGCGCCAGAACGGTCTCGCCACGCAGGCGGCGATCGCGCGCTTTTCCGGCAGACAGGCGGTGGGCGCCTCGATTTTCAAGGCCGGCGGCAATCTCGTGTCGGGCCTTTCCGGCCTCTACGACCCGGCCAAGGCGGTGACGTTCGGCAGAAGCGCCTTCCCGCCGGCGCCGGGTGGAGGCCTCTACTGATGGCCACCATCCCGCTCCAGCTTGCCCAGCGCCGCCTCGATACCGGCAATGTGGTTTCCTATCCCAACGGCTCGCCGGTGGGCGCCGCCATGCAAGGCTTTGGCGACGAGCTGTCGGCGATAGCCGAACGCTTCCGGCAGCAGAAGCAGCAGCAGGATGCGTTCGACGCCGACATTATCGGCCGCGAGCTGAACGCACGCATAGCGCACGCCGAGGCCGTGGCGGTGCAGACCGCGCCGGCCGACGGCGGCGGCCTGCACGACTTCATGTATGGCCAGCTCGATCCGCGCAGCGACGGCGTCGTCAAGCCCGGCCTGTTCGACCAGATCTTCGACGAGACCGCGGCGAAAGTGCCGGAGGGCGAACGCGCCAACTTCCTCGCGCAAAAGCAGGCTCTGCGGCTCGCCGGCTCGGCGCGCATGGCCGCGCAGCAGCACGCGCGGCGCCAGAACTATGAGCAGGCCGAGTGGAGCAAGGTCGAGGACGGTTACACAAGCGCCATCGCGCAGGGCGACCCGGACGACAGCGGCACGTTCGAGGCGATCAGGCAGAGCGGGCTCGACCTGATCGGCAAGATGGGCAACCCGGTGGCCCGGCAAGCTGCCGAGGCCGCCTGGCGCAGCAACGCGGCAAAGGCGCTCGTCCAGGCGATGATCGCCCAAGACCCGAAGCGCGCTGCGGGGATGCTGGGGACTGGGCCGGTCTCAACGGACGGCAGGACTAAGGACGATACCATCGAAGCTGTGGGCGGACCTCGGGCGAGTGGGTCCAGCGTGCTGGCGACGCGCGAAGCGCCCGTAGGTGGCCTTCCGTCCGACGAAACACCTATCCGCACGGGTTCCGTGGGGCCCGTCGGAAATACGGCTTGGGCTGCCGCAGGACCCTGGATTGCCGACTTGTCGCCGGACACGGTTCAGGATCTCGGCCAGAAGGCGCAGGTAGCGACTGTGGCAAGCCTGGTCGATGCGCGCACGAACATCGACATCGCCTTGCAGAACGCGCCGGCTGCCATTGCCAATACCGGCAGCTATTCTGGCAAGACACCGGGTGCCGAAGACTTCACTGCCGTGTACGGCGCCGAAGATGGCGGCAAGCGTCTCCAAGCCTTCGACATAACGGCTGATATCGGCCGCGCGGTTTTCGACATGCGACCCGTCCCGAACCAGGCGATACACGCCCAGATTCGGGATTTTGAACCCGGCCCCTACGGCTCGCCGGAAGAGCGGGAGCAATATGAGATAAGGGCCGGCGCCGCGCAATTGGTGCTGGGTGCCAGGCGCGCCGATCCCGCCGGTTACGTCGGCCAACTGTTCCCGAACCATGCTCCGGACTGGGACAAGATCACAGCTCCTGAGGATTATAAGGCTGCCGTCACCTGGGCCGTCGCTGCTCAGCAGGAGTTGGGCTTCGACCGAATACTGCCAATGCCCTGGGCCGTAGCTGGCCAGCAGGCGGCGAAATACATCGACCAAGGTGTGCCGTTCGAAAAGCGCCTTGCCAAGTTGAGTTCGATCGTCCTGGCGGTTCGCGATCCTGATGCCCGCAAGGCGACAACCCAACAGATTTCTGTGGCGGCGGAAGCCCAGTGGCGAGCCGAGGCCGCCCAAGATCCGAACGTCGCGCCAGAGTCGTTGGAAGCCCAGGTTGCGGTGCTCAAGAACGGGCTGGCGTGGATCGGGGAACATCCGGCCCAAGCCCAGTACAGCGCCATGCCGTGGCTACAGCAATTCGGCTTGGCGTTCTCGGATGTCGGCCGCCTCACGGCTAAGGGCGCGGCCGCCGGCGGTGCGGATGCGATCTCCGCCGGGCTGGACTCCGTTTGGTCGGGAGGAAACTACCAGCACCTCCTCGAAGATGAACAGGCCAAGACCGAGGACGCCGAGGACCGGGCCGGCTCGGCCGGTTGGGCGGCGGAAGCCCTCGGCACCGGTTTAAGCGGATATGGCCTGGCGGAGAGTTTGTTCGGTTTGCTGGGCCGGGCAAGCGTTGGCGCGGCGGCAGAGAACGGCTTGATCGGTCTTGCTGCCCGAACTGGCGTCGGGGGTGTGGCGGGTGGCACTTATGGCGGGGCATACGCCTTCAACACAGGACAGAGCGTCCCCTGGGGAATTGCCAACGGCGCGCTTTGGGGGGCGGGCGGCAATGTCCTTGCCGAAGGGCTCAGTGCCGTTGGCAGCCAGGTGTTGGCAAGGCTTGCCGGGCGTTCTGCGAATGCTAAACCTGATATCGTACTGGATGGTGGGGCTCCCCCGGTTTCTGTCAATGCAGAAGAGATTCCGATCTCGACCGGCAAGGCCCGAGAAATAAGGAGGCCCTATACGCATTTGGAAGATCCTCCCAACGTTGCGTCCGGCAAGGATCCAACAAAGAAGCAGAGGATAGCTATTTTCGAGGAAAATAAAAGGGTGAATGATGGAATTTTGAGATCGGATGAGAGTGGTATAGAAATAATTCTAGCAAAGAAAAGCAAAAGAGGCGTAACTCCTCCAAAAAATGAAGCTCATATCGATCACATAGATCCGGTTAATCCCGCTGACAAGACAAAATCGTCAGGATCAAATAGCTATAAAAATCTTCGTCTTACGGCTGGGTTTGAGAATATAGAAAAATCGAACAAATAGGTGACATATGACCGAATGGAAGTTCGAAAACCCAAAAAACACAGCCGTTATTTCGACTCGGAAGATATTTAGGGGGGGCGGCTGGATTGCGTATGTGTCACATGATGATGACGGCGACGATAATGAGTCGTGGCAATTCTACGGAAATGAAGCTGAAGTTGATCAAGATGACCTAATTTTAGTGGCCTTGGTCGAGGTGGTCGAGCTTGATGGAACTGTTGCACAGTTGGCGGATTTGCCGTTAGGCTGGCGTGCGTGGCGCGATACAAAGTCTTCGCCATGGAAGCGCGACAAAATCACCTAAACACATTCTGAATGGTAGCGGAGTTTACTCTGCTTTGACCCGGTGAAAGTAAAAAAAGGCGTTACTCCTCCGCCAACGAATCACAGTTTGATCACATCGATCCGCTTATTCCAGTTGATCCGACAAAGACTCCCGGATCGAATAGTTACACCAATGCAAGGATGGTTGCAAGAATTCGAAACAGAGAAAGTGGAACAAATAGGCGCTGTGATGACTAAATGGAAGTTTTAAGACCCCCAGAACGTAGCTGTTTTTGTAAACAGGAAAGCTATACGCAATGGTGGGTGGGTTGCTCGCGTCGTGCATGATGATGATGACGGATCATGGCAGTTTCACGCGGATGAATCCGAAGATTTCGCTGAAAGCGATATTATGATCATAGGCCTGAAAAATATGGTTGAAAAAGACAAGACTATTATGCAGTTGGCTGATTTACCTTACGGCTGGTATGCTTGGCGCGAGACAAAAACCTCGCCATGGAGGCGAGGCAAAACCCTCGACGAACACCCAGAATCGGAGCGGAGTTAGTTTCGACTTCCAATTGTAACGGTTGACATGGGTGATTGCGACGCTGAGCGGCGGAGCCGACAGCGGTGCAAGAAACCGGGGCGTCACTTCGCACGGAGCGTTCTGGCAAGGACCAATCAGCCCACGGGCCGGAATATGGATGTGTCTCACGAGAAAGCGCTGGCCGACGGGGGGCAGATCACCTCTCAAACATAACGCATCGTGCGAGAGCAGATCATATTAAACACCATGGCGATGCAAGAGACTATGCTCGCTGGGCAAGAAGAAGATGGCTCAAGCAAGAAATGAAAGGGAACACAAGTGGTCGAGAGAAATTATAGCGACGTCAAACCCGACTTGACTAGCGTCACCCGCTTGCCGTCGGCTGACAAAAGCACAGGCGATGAAGAGCTTGATGCTGCACGTCTGGAAGCCCCGAAAATATCTTGATTTCTATGATTGGGTTTCAGACATCAAGGGGGAGTACCTTGGATACGGTGCCGATGGCATAATCTATATTTCCTCTTCGAGATTGTTCCGGGCAGGCCAGAAGTTGACCCATGGATATGGGTAATCGTCGGCGATGTGCCCCCGACATATCTGCCGGCTGTGGACGCCAAGACTCCATACGAGGCGCTGGATGGATATATCGGCGCCATGGAAGAGTGGGTCGAAGCTGCGCGACGGGGGGACTCGGTGGCAGATCTAATCCCGGTCAATGTGCCGGCTAGCCCAGCCAACGCCGAAATGTTGGATAGCCGTCTCAAATTTCTCGACGAAAGGGTATTGCCGGAACTTCGAGAGTGATCGGTTGCCGCTTGTCGGCAAGCGCCGTCGGTTCCTTGACGAGAACGTGCTTCCGTTGCTCCCAAAGTGATGTACAGCCACGCTCCGTCGCTCGTCGCTGATGCAGGCCCGGCAGCCGGCTCGACCGGATCAGCGCTGGCGCAATCACTGGTGAGTATGCGCCGGAAATGGCGACCAGGCACGCAACGGGCCCGCGGTCTGATTGTGGTCACGATGCTGGCTTATGGCCTGCTAACCGCCGGGCGGTCAGTTGGCGGTGCCTCCTGGATCGCCTCCTGTTTAAGATGAAGGATTGACCTGTTGCGCACAGACACTTTTCCGACCATGGCAAGGATCGTTTTTCTGCTCACCTTGGCCGGCGTTCTCCTGCTCGCGCTTTCGCCGGTGCGCTTCCTGCAGGAGTTGGACATGGGCTTCACCTTCCAGCACGACAAGCTCAACCACGCCGCGGCGTTCGCGGTGCTGGCGGCGCTTGGAAGCCTCGGCTGGCCGGAGCAGAAGACGAGACTGGTTTTGCTCCTCGCCATTACCGGCGCGGCGATCGAGCTGCTTCAGGGCGCGCAGCTGATCGCGCGCGATATGGATATCCTCGACTGGGTCGCCGACTGCGCCGGCATGGCCTGCGGGCTGGCGGCAATGGGCGGCACAAGAAGGCTCATCGGCGGATTGCTGTAGCCCTGGAGCGCGCTGCTCACTATCCGCAAAATCGTCCGTGAATACACCGGCTGCGCCGAATAGCGCGGTGTCCGGCCGCGTAGCTTAGCTTTCCCACACCAGCACCGAACCCCTTCCAGCCTCGCTTAGCGGGGCTTTTTTTATGGAGCAAGCCCTCATGTCCCGACCTGCAACTGCCGCCGTTCGTCTCCTGACCGGCGAACGCGAACCCGTGCGCCTCGCAACTACGGGCGGCATCCTCCTGCACGGCCTGCAGGCCATCGACGGCGTGCCGGCCGAAATCGGCGACCGCGTGCTGGTCAAGGACCAGGCCGACCCGACGCAGAACGGCATCTACACGGCGAGCGAAGGCGACTGGTTTCGCGCCGCCGACGCCCGTTCTACGCGCACCCTGCAGAAGGGCACGACCGTTCACACCCAGATCGGGTCGGTCAACGCCGGCCGCGTGTTCGAGTTCACGGCCGACGAGCCGGCCGTCGGCGCCGATGCCATAACCATCGCCGCATCCGTTTCGCCCGACATCGCCGATGTGGTCGAAGAGGTCGAAGCGCTGCGCGATGAAACCCAGGCGCTGAAGGATGCTGCCGCAGCCAGCGCCGGCCAGGCAACCGCCAGTGCCGCCGCTTCCGCCGCGAATGCCGGCCAAACCACTGCCGACCGGGCTGCGACCAATTCCGATGCCGTCGCCGCCGCCGCCGCAGTCATCAGCGCCCAGGCTGCACGCGACGCTTCGCTCTACGGCAAGGGCATTTTCCCGACGACGGCGGCGGCAATCGGCTTCGGCGTCGTCGGCAACGGTGCGATCACGGCAGGCTCGGGCGGCGCCAATGGCACGTTCGACCTGGCGTTTACCGGCGGGACCGGTTCGGGCGCCGCCGGCCGCTTCGTGGTGGCGGGCGGGGCGCTGACGCAGATACTGATCACGGCGCCGGGCTCCTACACAGTGGCGCCGACGTTCAGTTTTGCAGCCTCGGCAGGGCTCGCCGGCGCCGCCGCCGCGGCGGTGCTTGGCAGGAATGTCGATGTCGGCGAGTATTTCTGGACCGAAGCTTCGACTGGTGTGCTTGGGCTGTACAATGTCACGGCCGGGCCTGTGGCGGCCGATTCGGGCGTTCGCGCGGCAACGGCGGAAATTGCCCTGATCAGCTCAAGGATCGTCGGACCCGTTCCGATCACGGGTTCCGTCGGCGGCACGGTGATTACGAACGACAGCGTCTATTTTTGGCCTGGATCGCTGTCGACGGTCGATGAATATCTGTCGACCTGGAGCTTGGATTTGGCATCGTGCCGGGGACAGCCCACATCGTTATTGCCCACGTCGAGGGCGACGGGACGCTTAGCCTGGTTTCCGACCAGACAATGTCCGTTCCAGCCGGCCCGTCGTCTGTTGTTTCAGGGCTTTCGATCCTGAAGCCTGCCGGCAGCGTCATGGGCCTCCAGCGCACTGGCGCTGGTAGCTGGTACTACACTGCCGGGGCAATTCCGAACGGCGAACTCGAGTGGTTCACGGCGGCGGTTCCGGCCTCGCACACTGCCAAGACTATAGGCGCTGTAAATGGTCCGCAGTGGAAGGCGACCTTCACCGGCGAAGTCGCCGTCAAGGCGCGTGCTGCCTATACCACAGCAAACGGTCTCGTTTCCGCTGTCGGCGTTAGCCAGGAAATCGGCTGGCCGACGCTGGTCAACACGGGGTCGGACGTTCCGGGCAGCTACAGCGTCATCATGCAGACGCCAGCGCCGGCCGACGGCCATATTACAGCGGTCGACGTTGGCGCTGGCGCTGGCGCCGGCGCTGCGCTCATTCATGTAGTGGACTATCTCGGCGGGTTGGTGGTCAATGTCCTAAGCACATATGCGGTGACGCTGGTCAACGGGGTCGCTCATATCCCGCTGGGTATCCCAATCCCAGCCGGCAAATATCCGGCGATCAGCGGTGGCGCCTACAAATTTCAAAACAACGTCAACCCGCAAGGCATCCCGGCATGGATCAAATCAGGCGCGCTGTCGAATGGCGCGACCGTAGCATCGTCCGCCCAGCATCGGTACGAGGTCCGCTTTACGATCAAGACCGGTCTGCTCGCCGATGCCGACCGGGCCTTGACCGGCGGCGCCAGCAATACCGGCATGAACCTGCTGGCTGACGCCGATCCGAACGGCGTCGTCGATGCGACCGCGCTGTTTGCGTCCGCGGCGAGCGCTCATCCCAATCCCTATGTGCCGCCTGGAAATTTCACCTTGACGGCCATTCCCGCATCTGGCGACGGTTTTTGGGGACCTGGCAAGCCGGCCGTCAACAGTAAGCGCTTCTTCATTCCGCGCCGGCCGTCGCTGCAAAATCTCTATGACGGCTTTCGCGCGACGATGGCCGAACACATCGCCAACAACGATGTGCTCTGCCTGATCGCCGATAGCATCGGCCATTGGGCGCTTGCCAGCGACGGGCCGAAACACTGGTTCAACCTGGTTACGCGTTTTGCCAATATCGGCATTGCCGACGATGAACCGGGCATGACTGCTTTGCGGCCAAGCTCTACCTATCTTCCGACTTTCTATGGCGTCACCGTCGCCGGGAGCGTGTTGACAGGGTCGCGCGGGCCGATCGGCGAGAGCATCCTCCTCGCCGCCGGCGCGTCCTTGGCGTTTACCGGCACCTATGAACAGGTCGACGTCCACTACACTCAGGACGCCGCTCAGGGATCGCTTGCCTTTGTCTTCAACGGCGGCGCGGCGTACAAAACCGTCAACTGCGCCGGCGCCCTGGCGCTTGATCAGTATTCGGGGCCTTCGCTCACCGGGCAAGCGGCAAGCGGCAATTACACTCTTACGGCTGTCGGCGGTCCTGTCGAGATTACCGGGCTCATCAGGCTTGGCGTCAAGGCGGCCGGCTCGCGTCCGCGCCTGCGCACCTTGCGCGCGGCACACGGCAGCTATTCCTTCTCGTCATTCAACACCGCGCGTCTTACATCGGCCGCCGCTCAATGCGGCTACGCCGGCGGCAAGATCGTGCCCATCCTGGCGCTCGGCATCAATGACAGCTTTGGCACGCCGCCGGCCACGATATCGGCAAACATCGCAACAATCATCAACACGTTGGAAGCGGCCGCTGCACCGCGTATCCTTGTGATGCCGCCGACGCGGCCGTCAGCCGCATGGGATGCAAGCTACACGGGCGGTCGGACCTATGATGCCGCCCTTGGCGCAATCCGTCAGACCTATCGATCGCGCAATGTGCTGACCATCCCGATCGACGGCTTCGACTACATCAATTCGGGAAACTATCAAGAGGGCTTGCATTTCAACGATGCCGGCCATGACGGCAATGCGCTGCGCTTCATCGAACAAGTCGCGGAAAGGGGATAAGCAATGGCATTCGCTATCCAGCATAAGGGCGAAATCATCACCGAGCTCGAGGAGGGCGAGGAATGGCTGGTGGTGGGCGCAATGATCATGGTCGCAAAGCCGAAGGATCCGGCACACAGCCGCGAAATCCCGGTTCCTGACGGCGACATTGAGGGTCTCATTGAGGTCTGGGTAGGCGGCGCCGTAGTCGACGCTGGACGCCATTCGCAGGCAATGGCAGGATGAGGTCGGCGGGGGCTATCCTTGGAGGATTGTCCCATGGCGCATGCCGGCAGCATCATCGACATCTATGACGACTATTACGCCGATGGAAAAGTAGCCGCAAAACGGGACATAGCTTCAAACCAGTCGGTCGGGCACATCGAAGCGGTCATTCAAGGCCAATTCTTCGACAGGATTCTTGACATCGGGGCGGGCGAAGGTGCGGTGCTGGATAAGCTGAACAGGAAGGGGCTCGGTAAGAAGCTTGGCGCCGTCGAGATTTCGAAGAGCGGCGTCGAGGCCATCAAGGCAAGAAAAATCGCCAAACTGGACAGCATCGACGTATTCGACGGCTATCACATCCCTCATCCCGACAAGTCGTTCGATCTTGGGCTTGCCATTCACGTCGTCGAACACGTCGAGCACGAACGGATGTTTCTGAGGGAGGCGGCTCGGGTCTGCGAGAAGCTCTATATTGAAGTGCCTTTGGAGCATACGCGAGATCTCAGCAAGGCCATTCGGATGTCAGGGCCGTATGGGCATATCAACTTCTACACGACCCAAACGTTTGAAAACCTTCTCAAAACGTCTGGGCTAAAGGTCGAACGGCTAAAGGTTTTTGCGCACGACCTCGCTTATGAACAGCACCTGGCTGGCGAAAAAAAAGGATGGGTAAAACACAGACTGCGGACCGAATTTCTAAGGTTTGCACCCAAGACGGCGATGCGCAGCATGGCCTACATGGCCGGAGCTCTGTGCTCAAGTCGCTGATCTAGCAGCAGCGCCGCCGATTTGCTTTGCAGGATTACCGCCGACCATACTAAAGGGCGGCACGTCTTTCGTGACGACAGAGCCCGCACCAACGACCGATCCCTTGCCGATCGTTACGCCCTTGAGAATAATGACGTTGAAGCCGATAAAAACACTGTCTTCAATCTTCACTGGCGCAATGGTGATCTTTGACCAGTCCTTTTTTCCCTGATGCCAGTCGGCGACATCTTCCTTGCGGTCTTGCCAACCCGTCGCGTGTGAGTTGTGATCGACGACTGTGGTACCCCAACTAATGATCACGTCATCCCCGATTTCGATCTTCTCAGCCGCCACGAGGTGGCTCTTGCCGATATAGGATCTTTTTCCAACGGTGATCTTTGCATCGGCGCGATCGAAGGAAAAGACGCTGTTGATGATGCATTCTTCGCCGATCGCATGCTTGCCTCGCCGCAAACTTCGGACGCTCCGCAAACTTAGCTTCGTTGCGGGGCCGGAGTTGATGCCGGCTAGGCGGTAGAGGAATGGTGGAACGAAAGGCATATCAGTTGCGGCCGAAGCGCGACTTTCGCACCCTCTCAGCGAAAAGCTGCGATCGCTCGAAGAAATGCTTCCAATGTTGGTGTTCAGATACCCCTTCGAAGAATGCCCGCGCCGCGTCTTCGAGGTCCGAATCAATAATTGCACGTGGGATCGGTGGCTCGTCGGCTAACTGAGCCGACAACCGAAATCGGCTGTTCGCAATAGACAGGTCAGCCTCCATCATCCATGCGTCTCTTTACGGCCTAGCTATTGCGACAAGCGGCGGCGGTTTGCAAGCTTGCGAGACGACCGCGTCCGCCAATATAGACGCCGTGAAAATCGCCGAAAGACGTCAGAAGAATCGGGAGCCGCGCGAGGTCACACCAACATGGCGCTGCAACTCGACCAGAAATCCTGGGGGGAGAGGTTTCGGCAAGAGTTTATCGCTGACGCGGACCCAGACCCACCGCGGCAGAGCCGCTACCGTCTGCTGTCCTGCGGCTTCTGGTGAGGGTCCTGGCTTTTCGACCACCAGACAAAATACAGCGAGCCCATCTTCATCACAGGCACGCGGCGGTCGCGTTCCCTGGCCCGCAACTCACGATAGGTCTTCATCTTCAGAGTGCCGCCAGGCAACCTGATACGCACTGCCATCGGTCCAACTCCCGTTGTGCAACGCAGCAATTGTGTGCAATGCGGTAAGTAGAGACCTTCCGTTGCGGAAGAGTCAACAGCAGGATCATCAACTTATTTTGCGAGCTGCAGAGGCTTCGCGGTGCCAGGCGGGCAGGGCCGGCCGAAGGAGCTTCATCCTGGCGACTGATCATCAATCAGGCGCTGGCGGTTCGACCACCAGGTGAAATAGATCCGGCCGATCTTGACGACGGGTATGCGGCGGGCGCGTTCGCGGTCGCGCAATTCGCGGTACACCTTCACCTTCAGTGTGCCGCCAGGCATCCTGATACGCACCGCCATCGATTCCGCCACCCCATTGTGCAATGCAGCATCAGAGACCTTCCGTTGCGGAAGAGTCAATGCCCGCCCGCTGACTATTTCTGGGATTTATCGAGCGGTCTTCGGAGGTTTGGCGCGCACGGCGGTTCCCGATCCCGCACGGAGGCGTCATTGCTCGGTCGGCATCGTCTGGTGCGCGGGCTATTTCCTGGGCGAGGATTTTCTGGGCGAGGACGGACGATCGGACACGCCGCTCGGCCACCAGATGACGAAGTAATTGCCGACCTGCCAAACCGGCACCTCGCGGTTCTGCTCGCGGCGCCGCAGCTCGTTCCTTTTCTTGATCTTCAAGGTGCCGCCCGGAAGCCTGATTCTTATCGTCACGTGTCCTCCCGTACCCGCTACAGGTACGAACGATAGACGGGAACAGTTTCATCCCGGCTAAGCAATTTCATCCAGGTCGAGCAATTTCGGGCGCGGTAGACGCAGGAACCGGGACCGGAGCGAGATCGCCGGAACTGGCTTCATTTGAAGAAATCCGCAATGCCGTTGATGGCCAGCACCGCATAGACGATCGGTCCGGCGATAAACGCACAATAGAGGCAGAGGATCGCCGCCAGCACCGCGAGCAACGGCTTGTCGCGAGCGACGGCGCGGAGCTCGGACTTCACCGACCAGCGCGCCGCAGCGGTTTGTTCATCATCAGACATGTGCACCATCCCGCGGCCATTTCACACGGCAGGTCGAAAACATCAACCTTCCTTGCCACGGCAACATCGGCACGGGCTGCCGCCCAATTCTGCTTTGCCGCCACGCATCTGCTTTTTCAACCTCAAAACCTTGCCCGCGAGGGCGGAAAGGACTGCCCATGGACATGACGTTCAGGGGCGCCGCCAGGCGCCTCGATGATATAGACTTGCCGAAACTCGGTGCCCGGATCGGCGTCGGCGAGGACGAGATGCACGCGTTCCTCGATGTTGAAACCAGCGGGCACGGCTTCGACGCCGTTGGCCGGCCGGTCATCCTGTTCGAACCGCACGTCTTCTACCGCAACCTGTCGGGTGCTAAGCGGGCACAAGCGGTAGCCGCCGGCCTCGCTTATCCGAAGTGGGGCGAGAAGCCCTATCCCAGGGAGAGCTACCCACGGCTCAGGGCAGCTTGTGCGATCGACGAAACCGCGGCGCTCAAATCCGCTTCGTGGGGGCTGGGTCAGGTCCTCGGCGAGAATTTCAAGGCCGCGGGCTTCCTTACCGTGCAGGCGATGGCCGAGGCAATGATGGCGGACGAGGCGCTGCAGCTCGGCGCGGCGATCGACTTCATCGTCGAGAACCGGCTCGACGACAATCTGCGCAATCATGACTGGTCGGGATTCGCCAAGGGCTACAACGGCGCCGGCTATCGCAAAAACTCATACGATACCAGGCTTGCCGAGGCCTATCGCAAATGGTCGCGCATCAAGGACACGCCGTGGCCGTCTGCCGGCCCGGCGTCATCGGCGGTCGTCCCTGCAGCCCCGCCAGAGCCCGCGAAGCCAATTGCCGTTCCACAACCGACCGCCGCGCCCTCTGCGCCTCCCGTGGCTGTCGCCAAGCCCGGCTTCTGGGCAGCGCTGATCGCAGCCATCCTGAAACTATCAGCCATCCTCAAACTGTTTGGAAGGAAATGACATGTGGACCCGGATCAAGAGCTTTTTCCGCGACAGCGAGACAATATTCTGGGCGCGGCTTCAGGCGGCCATCGGCGTCATCGCGGCCATCGTTACCTATGTCGACCCGCAGGTTCTTTCGCCGATCATCCCGGGGGAATGGTTCCCCTGGTTCCTCGTCATCAACGGCGTTTTGACCGAGTTCCTTCGCCGTCGCCGCGCGGAGGATCTGTGATGGCAGCGCTTCTCAGCATTCTCAGCGCCATCCTCGGCAACAAGGTCGTCATGACGGTATTGGCCGCCGTGGGCGGCGGCATCGGCCTTTATGTTGCCGGCGGCATCAACCGGGCGAAGAAGGAGGCGGTCAAACAGGCCGAGGCAAAAGTCGCGGCCGCCGAAGACCGCCTGGAAATGAGGCGCGAGGCCGCCGCCGAAGAGCGCAAGGCCGCCGGCATGGCCGATGCGGCAGCAAGAGCGGAGGCTGCGAAATGGGCAAAGCGCTGATCCTCTGCGTGGCGCTCGCCGGCTGCGCGACAACCACGCCGGCCGGCAATCCGCGCCAGGTCTGGTGCGACCACAACCAGCCGCGCCGGCCATCGGCGGCCGTGGTCGCCGCCATGACCCGGCCCGAGCTCGACGAGATGAACGCCTTCAACGGGCAGGGTGCCAGATGGTGCGGGTGGACGCCATGATGCACGAATTACTCGACGTCCTGGGCATCAAGGCGCCGGTGTTGGTCGCCGGCCTTTCCGGCGGCATTTTGCGAGCCTTGTCGCGCCACCGCTACAAGGTCCGCGAGATGGTGGCCTCGCCGATCTGCGGCGCGCTGGCGGCGGCCTATCTGACGCTGCCGGTCGTGCATTATTTCCGCGCCGCCGGCCTGCCCATTCCTTCTCCGGACGACGACACCACGACGCTGGCCGCGGCGTTCCTAATCGGCGTCTCGGCCATGTGGATTTCGGACATCGTCTTCGAAATGATCGTGCGCCGGTTCGGGCCGGTGAAGGAGGAATAAGCCGCCCAAGCCCGACGAAATAGTGACGTTCGGTTGGAGCCCGCCGCGCCGCAAGGTGCGGCGGGCTTTTTGCATTTTCCCTCGCATTCTGTACGATCTGCCTCTGCGCGACGGCGGCTCGATCCGGCGCTGCCCGAGCAAGATGCGCGTTAGGCATGGGAGATGGTGTCATGCTTGCCAAGGTCCTGACACAAGCGGCGGTCCTGACAGCCGGGGCGCTTCTGTTTGCCGCGACGGCCCACGCCCGGCCGGACAGCCGCGCGATGACGTGCGAACAGACACAGCTTCTGATCCAGAGGCACCGCTCTGTGGTGCTGACCACCGGCCAGAACACCTACGACCGTTACGTCCGCCAATTCGGCAATGAATGCGACTGGCCGCAGGTGCCGCGCGCCGCTTATATCAAGACGCGTGACGGTCAATGTCCGGTCTATCGCTGCCAGGATCCGGTCTTCGACCTCCCGGACTGAAAGCAAGGGTTTTTCATCCGGCCGCCGATGCAGAATGCGGAAGGCGGTGGCTCATTCCTCGTCGAAAGGACCACCTTCCCGTTCGAGATCGCGCGAAATGACGCGTTCATCGGTGTCGTCCGGCAAGGCCTCGTCGCTTTCCTGGTAAGCGTTATCGTCGTCCTCCTCCGGCAGTTCGCCGCTTTTCTCGACGTCATAGCGAATATCGACGTTTTGCGGCACGCCGTCAGGGAGGATTCTCCCGCTCCGGATGGCATCCCAGTCCTGCTGCTGGATCGTCGGGCTCTCCGTCTCGTCGTCGGTTCGTTCTTTCCTGCGCGGTTCCATCGCCGGTTCTCCATAATGTCAGCGGCCCTGAATTGGCTTACTGGTTGAACTCATAAGTCTGGCGGCCGGTTCCCAGGCCACTGCGGTCCGGGCGCATTGCCGCACGACGGAACCAATCGCGCCTGCCCGCCTTCACATTCAGAAGATACTGGCGCGAAAGGAGCTCGATATGAGACCGCTCATTTTCTTGCCGTATATGCTAGGTGCGCTGCTGCTGGCGGTGCCGGCGGCCGCGCAGCCGGACGAACAGGCGCAATCCGACCGCTGCAAAGTCGAGCTGCCGGACCAGAACAGCGAGCAGCAGAAGCCGGCCAGCAACAATTTGTCCGATACGCTCGAGCCATGCGGTGGGGTCCTGAAGCCCCCGCCAACGGGCGATCAGGGCATGGCGGCGCCACCGCCGGACGAGGGCAGGACCCCGGTGATCAAGCCCGGCGAGGTGCCGCCACAGCCGCCAAAGCAGTAGCAGCGACGAGCGGCAACTTCGCGCCGCTTGCGCCGGCAGGTTTGTTGCACTCGCTTAGGAACATTAGCTTGTCCTAAATGTTATTTCAGACGCAGTAGATATCACCCCCCTCCGGTATCGCTGCTGATCGGGAAACCGATCGGCCCGCGTCTTGCGACGCGGGCCACCGCAGTTCATTCGCAGTCCATTCGCCGCATCGCGCGGGCACTTCACCGCTGTTCGATTAGCCGCCACTTACGGAACAACAAGGTGGCGTGGGCGTTTGCCTAGAGGGTTCGCCGCTTCGACCGGAATGCAGCGTCGCAATTGTAAGGGCGAGGCCCGTAACAACAGGAGTAGACGATGAAAATCCACCTTGTTCCTGCTGCGGCGGGATTGGCGTTGCTTGCCGGCGTCGGCGTGGCCACCGCGGACCAGGTGATTGTCACGCCCGAACAGCAGACGGTCATCCGCGAATACGTCCACAAGCACCCGCTTGCGTCGATCAGTCTTCTGGGGGTGGAGCTCAATATCGGTTCCACGTTGCCCGATACGGTCGAGCTGCAACCGATCGATGTTCCAGACGTGCGGTACAGATACGTCGTCGTCGGCAATCGCACCGTGCTCGTCGACCCAGGCACCCGCAAGATCGTGCAGGTCATCGAGTGATCGGCGTTGCCAAACCGCGAACCGGGTTTGGAAAGGTCACGGTCTTATAAAATCGAACTCCATCCCGAGCGATCGGGATGGAGCCGCTGTCGTCTCGAAACAAGGAAAGGAGCCATTCCCATGCTGCCGCATGTCGAGCCGGTCAACGTGGCCGCCGCCGTCGACAAACTACTTGCTGAACGAGGCGATGGCCTGCTGTCGATGAAGGCGGCGATAGCACTGTTGCGCGAACGCACCGGAACCGAGCGCTCGGACGCGGACCTTGAAGGGCTGATCATCAAGAAGGCGGCGCTCCTCGGCGTTGCTGTCCTGTGTGACAGAGAGGTTCAATAACGGTCTTGCCTGCCGCTCAAGACGCCGGTCGAAATTTCAGCTAGAACAAGGTTGCTTACGCATGAACCGAGCCGACGGAGGTATCAGTGACGGACAGGCAGGAACGGATTCGCCAGCGAGCACACGCGATCTGGGAACAGGCAGGCAGGCCCGACGGGGCCCATCAGCAGCATTGGGATCAGGCTACCACAGAAATCGACACGGAAATCGCCGCGAAAGAGAAGACCGCCAGCCGGCCGAAGCCGACACCACGTCAGCCTAAGCCGGCGCCCGCCACCAAGGACGGAAGCAAACCCAAGGCGCGACCACGCAAAGCGTGAACTCAAGCGGATTTAGGCAGACTTGGATTGAACGCGTCCAAACGGCAGAATTCAGATCCATCATAGGCTACGTTCATGGTATAGGCCCGGCCGCCTTGTCCGGATCGGTCCGGTCACGGCGGAACTGCCCTGCCCAAGCCAATGGCAACAGCCATTCCTCGTGCCTGCCAGTGCAGACCTCATATTCAGGCGCGAGATTCGTCGGCGCCAAGCCCGCCATCCCAATGGCGCGCCTTGCACGTCGCGGCAGCAGGGCGGGGCTCACACGAGCACGCGCCTCAGTGTGTTTGACGGCCAGGATCCGACGAAGCGGACGCTCCGTCTTCCAAGGCGTCCCAGCCCACGGCGGGGCTTCTTTGCATCAGCTGAGGGCACGCAAACTCCGCCAGATCGGTTTCCGCGAAGCCGTCGAACTCGATAGCCGCCCCGTAGAGCTGGGCTGCTTGCATGACGAGCCATTCGATGTCTTCGCGCGCAACATTCTCGGCGAGGTTCTGCAGTCGCGCGGCTTCGGCGACAGCAGTCAGATTGATGGCAATCCCGGACCGCAATGTAGCCCGAACTCGGGAACTGACGTCTTCGTGCAGGCGAACCGAAAATCCGTAGCGCATGGAAAACCTTCCCTTCAGGAGCGGTTTGTCCCTCGTGTTCTACGATGCGCCCAGGATTCGCGATTGGCAAGCGAAATTCCTTAAAAACTCGTTTTATGTCAAATAGTTAGCGTATTTTGTTGATTGTCCATTTGATGCTTGATCCGCTTCATCGGACTTCTGCATGACTCGCTGATCTGAAGGCCTTGACGCATTCTGCTCACGTACCTAACTCTACAGAAAATTAGGAACATACTAACTCAGCTGCATTTAGGCTGGTATGACTGGAGGCGGAGATGTCCGAACTGGAACGCCCGGAACGATTGCAGATCATGCTGACCGTCGGTGAACTGGCGGCGTTGGAGAACTGGCGCTTCGACAAGCGCATGCCGAGCCGGTCGGCCGCGATACGGGAACTTTTGAGGCGAGGCCTCACAGCCGATGGTTTCCTGACGGCGGCGCATGGGACCAAGTCGCGCGACTTCGGCATCCTGCCGCATTCTGCAGATGGCGACGGGGCAGTCGACGGGGTGCCCCAGAAGGAATAGCGCCGTTTCCGCCGCGGATCGCCCCGCTCTCCGACCGTGCTTCGCGTCTCTCTTGCTTCGCGATGAGCTGTGGACGTCTGGTCTGCTGAACGCTGCGAAGTAGAAGAGATCCAAAGCTCTGTCTTGCCAGACGCTCCGCAATCAGGGAGTGCTTGATCGGCATGGTGTGGGCTCGGGAATTTTGCCGATGACGCTGGAATTGACGGCCGGCGACCAGTCGATGCTGCATGGCGAGCTAGGCTCGGCAGCGGCTGCCGCCATGAAGATCCTGGTTGCCTTTTCGAAGGCGGTCGGCGCGCGCAAGTTGCTGGACATTGCCGGTGCCCATATCGACGGCTGCCTCTATCACGGCCAGGCCAGCCTCGATTTCGTCGAAAGGCTGATCGAGGGCGGCGGCCGCGTTCGGGTGCCGACGACGCTGAATGTCGGTTCGTTCGACCTCATCCATCCCGGATTGGTGAAGATGCCGGTGTCGCAAGAAACGCCGGCGCGACGCCTGATGAAGGCGCATCTGGAACTCGGCTGCCAGGCGACCTTCACCTGCGCGCCCTATCAGACGCGGTTCCGGCCAGGGTTTGGCGAGCAGATTGCCTGGGGTGAATCCAACGCCATCGTCTTTGCCAATTCGGTGATCGGCGCGCGGACCAACCGCTATGGCGATTTCGTCGATTTATGCTGCGCAATGACTGGGCGCGCGCCGGCATGGGGGCTGCATCTGAGTGAAAATCGACGAGGCCAGGTCCTGTTCGAGCTGACTGACGCTGCTTTCGAGCCAAGCGACGCTCTGTTTGTCGGCGTAGGGCTGATCATCGGGCAAAGGGCTCGCGACCGCATCCCTGTCATATCGGGCCTGCCGCAGCCGCGCGACGAGGACCAATTGAAGGCGCTGGGGGCGGCGGCGGCAACGACGGGTGCCGTGGCGCTGTTTCATGCCGTCGGCATCACGCCGGAGGCGAAGACGCCGGATGAGGCGTTGCACGGCCTGGCGCCGGAGGAAAAAATCCGGATCTCTCGCGCTGACATCCACCATGCGCTGGCCAGGCTGTCGAGCGTCCCCGACGGCGTGCAGCTTGCAGCCGTGTCGTTAGGCACGCCGCATTTCTCCTATGACGAGTGGATGCGCCTGTTGCCGCTGCTGCGCGAAGTCGGTCCAGGCAAGGGTGTCCCAATCTATGTCAACACAGGGCGCGCGACGCTGACGCGGCTGCAGGACGAAGGCGCACTGGCCGGCATGGAAGCCTTCGGCCTCGTTCCGGTCACCGACACCTGCACCTATGTCACGTCGATCCTCGAGCGTCTCGATGGCGTGGTGATGACCAATTCGGGCAAATGGGCGCATTACGCACCTGGCAATATCGGTGTCTCGGTGGCCTTCGGTGACATGGAAGACTGCGTCCGCTCGGCTGCGGCCGGCCGCGTCGTGCGAGGCGCGCCATGAAGACGCCGGCCAGAACCGGTACATTCCACCTTTCCGGCTCGGCACAAGGCCCAGCGCTGGTGCTTTCGCAGGCGCTCAGCTTCTGGGGCGGGATCGACGTCGAAACGGGCGACATCATCGACCATTCGCATCCGGACCTGGGCGGCAATATCGCCGGCAAGATCCTGGTGATGCCGAGCGGGCGAGGGTCGTCGTCCTCGTCTTCGGTTCTGGCCGAAGCGATCCGCAGAGGCACGGCGCCGGCCGGCATTATCCTGGAGCGGCCGGACCCGATCCTTGCCGTCGGCGCCATCGTTGCCGAATTCCTCTATGAAATCAGCATGCCGCTGGTCGTCTGCGACATATCAGGCATTGTCTCCGGCGACCGGATCGCAATCGGTCCGGGCGAGGGTGGTCAAGCGATGGTGAGCAAGCTCTAGCCGGCCATCAGTCCCGCCGCGCCCCGCCGCCAGTAGGCTGCCGCCAGTGTTTCGTTGCGGCCGAGCGCCAGCGTGCCGCGCCAGTGTTCGCGCACCGTCGTGGCGGCTGCCGCTTCGGCCGCGAACCAGCCGAATGCCGAACCGGTCGGCCATGCGAGCAACCTTACCCACAGGGGCGAAATGGCAGGTCGGCAGTGATAGCGGGCGCGGGCAGATGCGCTGGTTTCGATCGGGCAGCATGACGGTTATGCTGCCGCTGGCGTGTCTGTCCTTGCGCCGTCTTGCGGGTTCAAGGCACTGGCCGCCGAGACGGTCGTCGCCGGCGGCGGAGACGAAGGCGCTGTTCGTATTGGGCGGCGCATCTATCATCGGCTTCGGCCCTTCTTTCAGATCTCCGGGATGCTTTCCCTGAAGATCACTTGCAGCCGTGGCTGGTGCAGTTCGTAAGGCAAGCCCCTGACCGCATGGGTCAAGGTGTTGAGCGCTTCACGGGCCTCGACGCGCGGGTTCTGGTCGATGACCGCGTCCAGCGTGCCGTCGAGCAGAAGCTCCTTGGTGCCTTCCGTCACCTCATGGCCGAGAAAGACCGTCGACAGCGCGCGCCCGCGCTCCTTCAGCGCGCGGGCGATGCCGGTATTGCCGGCGCCAACATTGTAGATGGCGGCCAGGTCCGGGTGCCGGTCGAGCAGGGCGGAGGCTTCCGAATAGGCTTTTTCCCGGTCGTCGAGCATTTCGCGCATCTCGACGATCTGCAGATTGGGTGATTCTTCCGCCAGTATGTGGCGGAAGCCCATCTCGCGCTCTTCGTGGCCGCGATAGGAGAGCGAACCGGCGAACAGCGCGACCTTGCCCGGACGCCCGGCACCCATGAAGCGGTTGAGAAGGTAGCCGGCGAGCCGGCCGGCGGCGCGGTTGTCGATGCCGATATAGGCAACCCTCGGCACATGCAGGATGTCGGAAGCGATGGTGACGACCCTGACGCCGCTGGCCGAAAGCGAGCGGATCGCCTCACGCACAGTTGGATGGTCGAGCGCGATCACACCAACGCCCTGCGTCTGCCCGTGCAGTTCCTGCAGCAGACGGGCAAGCCGGTCCGGATTGAAGCCTTCGATAGTAGCGACGCGGACGTCGAGGTCCGGCCGCGCCTGCGCCTGCGCCTCGATCTGGCGGTGCAGCATCTTGATGAAGGAATTGGTGCCGGCGGGCAGGGCGAAATCCAGCCGTATGACCTCGCCAGTAACCGCGTTGCGCTGGTTCGGATTGTTCGAATTTTCAGCGATATAGCCAAGCCGCTGCGCCGTTTCGAGCACGACCTCGCGGGTGCGCGCCCGAACCCCGGCGCGGTTGTTGAGCACACGGTCGACCGTGGCGGCCGACACGCCGGCCTCCCGGGCTATGTCTGTCAGGGTGGACCGCACTGTCGATCACCTCATTCCAAAATGCGCCAAGGGCGCATCGAGATTACGCATTTCATGGGTCCGATGTCGCAGAGCGGCTTCATCGCCGTCCGCGATTCTGATGGGAAATGATGTAACCGGCCTTGGCCGATGCGCAAGCCGCTGCGCTACACCAAAATGCCCAAGCGGACCAAAGCGGGGAGGCGGGCAGCCGGGCTCCCTCAAATTCAAGCACCGGCTTCAGTGTGAGAGCCTTGATAAACGCCATCCTTCCCCTCCCATGAGATGTTATGAGGTGTATTGATTATTTATGATGTTGACAGCCTTCGTATAGTGCCGTCAATATCCATCATAAGGGCCGTGGAGGAACAAGGCCCTGAGGGAGGAGTTCCAATGTCGAATTTGATCCGCGTGTCGCGGCGCCGTTTGCTGGCGTCGGGTGGAAAGGCGGCAGTCCTTATTGCCGCCGCAGGTATTGCACCGAAATTCATTCGCCCGAGCCGTGCCTATGCGGCCGATGCCCTGGCGCCCGGTATGATCGGTGGCCCGACGGGCTTCGACGGCTCGGAGCGCTATCAATATGGCGCCGATACGCCGGAGGGCCGCGCCATCGAGGCGGCCAAGGCGATGAAGGGCGCCGGCAAGGCGCCGGCCAAGATCGTGCTTGGCCTGTCCGACGGCTCGATCGGCCAGCTAACCCAGCCGTTTCCGGCCGGCGCGCCGTCGATCAAGGATCTCTGGGAGAAGGAAACCGGCATTCCGTTGGAAATCGTCGGTGTGCCAAACGGCCAGGAATTCACCAAGACGATGCAGGACATCTCCACCAAGGGTGGGGCGTATGACATCTACGCGGTCGAATGGAACCGCCTTGGCGACCTCGCCGAAACCGGCGGCATCCTCAAGCTCGACGACTTCGTCGCGCAATACAAGCCGGAATGGGACGATCCCGAGCGCGGCTATGTCGACGGCGCCAAGGGCGTCTCGCTGCTCAATCAGTATCGCGGCTCGACCTATGGCGTGTCGCTGGATGGCGACTTCCAGACATGGGTTTACCGTACCGATCTGTTCGGCGACGCAAACGAGAAGAAGGCCTTCTCCGACAAATACGGCTATGAACTGGCGGCGCCGAAGACGTGGAAGCAGCATGACGAGATCGCGGCCTTCTTCCAGCGCCCGGACAAGGGCCTGTTCGGCTCGACCGATCTGCGCAACCAGGGCTGGGGCTACACCAACTGGTATCAGCGTTATGTCTCAATGGCTTCGCCCAATCAGTTCTTGTTCGACGATGCCGGCAAGCCGCTGATCAATTCGGAGCAAGGTATCGCGGCGACCAGCGAGTACATCGCGTCGCTCTCGCATCATTCGCCGGATGCGATCTCCTGGGGCTGGCCGGAGCAGTACGGCAATTTCGCCAAGGGCGGCGCGGCCATGACCTGTGCCTTCTCCAATCTGCCGAAATTCCTCGACAATGCCGGCAACAAGGATTCAGCTGTCACCGGCAAGATCGGCTCGATGCTGCCGCCCGGCCGCGAAATCGACGGCAAGCTGGTCAGCCGGTCGGTGCTGTGGCTCAATCTGTCGGCGTCGGTGTCCTCGCAAGCCAAGAATCCGGAGGCCTGCTACCTGTTCCTCCAGTGGCTGGGTTCAAGCCGCATCTACGCCTGGATGACTGCCAATCCAGGCGGCTACTTCGATCCGTTCCGGCTATCGGATTTCTCGGATCCGCTGGTTCGCCAGACCTATCACACCTACCACATGGACGTGGTGCGCGAGACGGTCGCCCGCACCGTGCCCACCATCAACTATCCCGGCGCCACCGCCTTCCACAACGCGCTGGACGAGAACCTCGTCGCCGCGCTGACCAAGGCCAAGACAGCCGAGCAGGCGATGGCCGACACCGAGGCCGAGTGGAAGAAGATTGCCCGCCGCACCGGCGAGGAGAAGCTTCTCGAAGCCATCAAGACCAACAAGGAGGCCTGGCCGACCGTCCTCGATCCGATCGCCTGATCCTTCCAGGATCTTACCAAGAAGGGGAGGAGCGGTCGCTCTTCCCCTCGGCAACGAAGGACCCAGCAAAGCCGCAAGATGAAGCGTTCAGTTCCTTTCGAGATATTCCGCTATGCCGCGATCCTTGCGGCGATGGCGGTGACGCTGGTGCCGATCCTGTGGATGGTGTCGATGGCGTTCAAGCCGATCGCCGAATGGTCGGCGACCGGCGCCGACCTGACCTGGTGGCCGAAGAACCCGACACTCAGCAATTTCCGCTTCGTCTTCGGTGAATCGACCAACAATCTGATCGTCGCCCTCGACCGCACAGCTTTGAAGCCGATCCTGTCGTCGCTGCTGTCGGCCACATTCGGTACGGCAATCGCCATGTCGGCGGGCACTGCGGCGGCTTACGGTCTGTCGCGCTTCGGCTCGGGCCAGAACCTGCCGCTGGCGCTGATCCAGCTTCGCCTGTTTCCGCCGATGGCGGTCATGACCCCGGTGATGATCATGTGGGCCTTCCTCAACTTCACCGACAGCTGGTGGGGGCTGTCGTTGATCTACGGCATCGTCACGCTGCCTTTCGCCTTCTGGCTGATGAAGACCTTCTTCGACGACATGCCGCGCGAGATCGAGGAGGCGGCGCTGGTCGAGGGCTGCTCGCGGTGGCGCGTCTTCACGCGCATCACGCTGCCGATGATGCGCGCGCCGCTGGCCAGTGCCGCGCTGTTCGTCTTCATCCTCAACTGGTCGGACTATCTGATTGCGCTGCTTCTGACGACGCGCGAATGGGTGACGGTCCCTGTCTACATGGCCTCGCTGTCCTCCTCGATGACCGGCCAACTCTACGGCGCCAAGGCAGCCCTCGGCCTGATAGCCGCAGTGCCGCCTGTCATCATGGGCATCGCCATCCAGCGCCATCTGGTGCGCGGGCTGACCTTCGGGGCGCTCAAGCAATGAGCGCGGTGACTGCGACGATTTCGGAGGGCGACATGCAAGCCTCCAAAGCGGCGTCGGTGCTGCCGGACGAGGGCGCAAAGCTCGGCTTCCGGCTGACGCTGCCGGCGCAGATCCTGGTGCTGTTCATCGCCGTCTTCCCGCTCCTGATGCAGCTCTACATCAGCCTGACCGACTGGTCGCCGCTGTCGGGCACCGGCTGGTGGAACGCCTGGTCGATGTGGAACAGTTTCGCCAACTACACCGACCTTGCCGCCGATGCGCGCTTCTGGAGTGCGCTGAAGCGCACGGCCATCGTCATGATCGTCTGCGTGCCGGCGGAGTTCCTGCTCGGCTTAGCGCTCGCGACACTGTTTGCCGACGAGTTCCCCGGCAAGCGGATCTTCTACTCGATCCTCTTGATGCCGATGATGGTGGTGCCGGCGGTGGCCGGCTACATGTTCTTCATGCTGTTTCAGTCAGGTGGCCCGGTCAACGACATCCTGTCGGCGATCTCAGGCTTTCCCGTCACCATCGCCTGGCTGTCGGACCCGACGCTGGCGCTCATCGCCGTCATGGTCGCCGACATCTGGCAGTGGACGCCGCTGATGTTCCTGATCCTGCTTGCCGGCCTGGTCGGCGTGCCCGACGACCAGATCAAGGCGGCGACGCTGCTCGGCGCCAACCCGTGGCAGCGCTTCGTCACCATCGTGCTGCCGAAGATGAAGACGATCATCATCATCGCGCTGGCGATCAGGGTGATCGAGAACTTCAAGATATTCGACACGCTTTACATCATGACCGGCGGCGGTCCCGGCGTCGCTACCGAAACCATCTCCGTCTACATCTACAAGCTCACCACCCAGGACCTGATCTGGGGCTATGTGGCGGCAATCGCGCTGGCCATATTGATCGTGCTGTCCATCGCTGCGGTGTTTGCCATGAAACGCATGGCCCGGGTACGCGAGGTGGCGGCCTGATGAGCACCATCCATCTGCAGAACCTGGTCAAGAAATTCGGCAATTTCACCGCGCTGAAGACGATGGATCTGGCCATTGCCGACGGCGAGTTCATGGCGCTGCTCGGGCCGTCCGGCTGCGGCAAGTCGACGACGATGAACATGATCGCCGGCATGGAAGGGCCGACCAGCGGCAAGATCCTGTTCGGCGAGCGCGACATGGCCGGCGTGCCGATGGGGCGGCGCGGCGTCGGCTTCGTCTTCCAGAACTATGCGATCTTCACTCATATGAGCGTGCGGCAGAACCTCGCGTACGGGCCGAAAATGCGCGGCGCACCAAAGGCCGAGATCGACCGCCGTGTCGGCGCCATCGCCGAGATGCTGCAGCTGACACCGCTGCTCGACCGCAAGGCGGACAGACTGTCGGTCAACATATTGCAGCGGGTGGCGATCGGCCGTTCGGCGATCATGGAGCCGGCGATCTTCCTGCTCGACGAGCCGCTTTCCAATGTCGACGCCGCCTTCCGGGCAGTGATGCGGACCGAACTGAAGCAGTTGCAGCGGCAGTTCCGGCAGACCATGGTCTACGTCACCCACGATCAGCTCGAAGCAATGACCATGGCCGACCGCATCGCGGTGATGGACCACGGCGTGCTGCAGCAGGTCGGCACGCCGCTCGAGGTCTACAACAACCCGGCCAATGTCTTCGTCGCCCGCTTCATCGGCGCGCCGGGCATGAACCTGCTCAAGGGCAGGCCGGCGGAAAGCGACCGAGGTCTGGTCATCGATCTCGGCCCGCTCGGCGTGACACCGCCGCTGCCGGTCGAGATCGCAGATGCCGTACGCAGGATGCGCGGCGAGGTATTTTATGGCTTTCGACCGGAGCAGGTGACGCTGGCTGAAGGTGGCCGTGGCCTGTCCATGCCGGTGAGTTTCGTCGAGCGGATCGGTGCGCGCACCATCATCCACCTTGGCGACGGCGAGACTGCGGTGAAGGCGGTGTTCGACAATGATGTCGGGCTGGCGATCGGGCAGACAGCCGTCGTCGCGCCTGCGGCGGAGGCGGTGCGCGTCTTCGACGCCGCCTCCGGTCTTGCATTGAGAGCAGGTTGAGATGGCCGACATCGTTTTCCGTAATGTGACAAAACGCTATGGCGGCACGCTGGCCGTCGACGATGCGTCGTTCGCGGTGAACGACAACGAGTTCTTCTGCTTCTTCGGGCCGCCGCTGTCGGGCAAGTCGACGATACTGCGCCTGGTGCTCGGGCTGGAAACCCCGGACGCGGGCGAGATCCTGATCGGCGGAAAGCCGGTCAACACGGTGTCGCCGGCCGAGCGCAACGTCGCCATGGTGTTCCAGAATTTGGCGCTGTTTCCGCATATGAGCGCGCGCGACAACATCCGCTTTCCGCTGGTCGAACGCCGGGTCGCCGAAGCCGAGATCGAAAAGCGCGTCGCCGACGTCGCGGCCAAGCTGCATATCGGCCATATCCTGCACAAGCCGCCGGCACAGCTTTCCGGAGGTGAGCGGCAGCGCGTGGCGATTGCCCGCGCGCTGGTACGGGATCCCGCCGCCTATCTGATGGACGACCCGATTTCGGCGCTCGACGCCCGGCTGCGCGAGGAGACGCGGGTCGAGCTCAAGCGCATCCAGCGCGAGCTCGGCAAGACGCTGATCTATGTCACGCACGACCAGGAAGAAGCGATGTCGGTCGCCGACCGAATGGCCATTCTGGAGAACGGCAAGATCAGGCAGATCGGCGCGCCGGCCGAGATCTATGACCGGCCGGCCAGCACCTATGTGGCGCGGCTGCTCGGGTCGCCGATGATGAATATATTGAAGTCGGTGCACGGCGCGGAAGGCGTGGAGGCGGCGGAAGGCACGATCCGCATCGCGGACAAGGCTGCGCCGGCCGATGCCGTGGAAATTGGACTCAGGCCGGAAGACATCAAGGTTAAGGCCTGGTCGGAGGGAGGCGCGGGCCGCGCGGCGCGAGTGTTCGAGGTCGAGCCGCTCGGCGGCTACACGGTTGTGACGCTCGCCGCCGGGCAGGCGCGTCTGCGGGCGCTGTTGCGCGGCCAGCCAGACATCAGGCCGGACGCGATGGTGGCGATATCCTGCGAGCCGGGCAGGGTGCATTATTTCGGGCAAGGCGGCGGAGCGCTGGCACGATGACGGCGGCTGCAAGGAACGAGCTTCGGGAGGAACATATGGCAAGCCAAGAAATGGTGGGCAACGGCTTTGAGCCGGACGTTGAAGTCCGCACCAGAGAATACAGGATCGGCTGCGTTGGCGCCGGCATGATCATGGCCGAATGTCACCTTGCCGCCTACAAGGAAGCCGGTTTCCCCGTGGTGGCGATTGCCTCGCGGACCAAGGCCAGCGCCGAGAAGGTCGCCAAACGCTGGGATATCCCAACCGTCCACGACACGCCGGAACAGCTCATCGAGGACAAGAACGTCGAGATCATCGACCTTGCCTTTCCGCCGGACAAGCAGCCGGCGCTGATCCGCCATGCTCTGAAGCAGGCACATATCAAGGCGATCCTGGCGCAGAAGCCATTGGCGCTGTCCCTTGAAGAGGCCGTCAAACTTCGCGACGAGGCGGCCAGGGCAGGCAAGATCCTCTCGGTCAACCAGAACATGCGTTACGACCAGTCGATGCGCGTCTTGAAGCAGATCATCGACAGCGGCGCGCTCGGCGACATCGTTTTCGCCCAGATCGACATGCATGCGATCCCGCACTGGCAGAGCTTCCTCGAGGACTATGACCGGCTGACGCTCGCCAATATGAGCGTCCACCATCTCGACGTATTGCGCTTCCTGTTCGGCGATCCCCTGGAGATCACCACCCTGACCCGCAAGGATCCGCGCACCCGCTTCGATCATTCGGACGGCATCACCGTGTCGACGATCAAGTTCCCGTCGGGCGTGCTCGCCGTATCGCTTGAGGATGTCTGGTCCGGTCCGCGCCAGGAGGGCTACAAGGACGACCAGCACATCAACTGGCGCGTCGACGGCACCAAGGGCGTCGCCAAGGGCACCATCGGCTGGCCGACTGGCGCTGCCTCGACGCTGACCTATGCCTCGACCGAGACCACCGGTGGTGAATGGGTGACGCCAAGCTGGGACACGATGTGGTTCCCGCATGCCTTCATCGGCGTCATGGAGCAGCTCCAGCACGCGGTCAAGACGGGTGAGCCGCCGGCGCTATCGGTCGCCGACAACGTCAAGACCATGGCGCTGGTCGAAGCCGGCTACCGCTCCATCGACAAGGGCCGGACCGTCAAGCTTTCCGAAATCTCGATCAACTGAAACACCGGACGACTGAATCACTTACAGGGAGGAATTCACACCATGATGCAGGCAGGTATTTTCACGGGTTATTTCCCGTATGGCCTCAAGGAAACCGCGCAGAAGATCCGTGCGCTCGATTTCAACACCGTGCAGCTCGACCTGCATTTCAGGGATATCGACCTTTCCGCCGGACAGATCACCAAGGACAAGGCCAAGACTGTCCGCGATGCGTTCCGCGACCACAATCTGCCGATCTGCTGTGTGTCGGGCTATACCAACATCATCCATCCGGACCTGGGCGAGCGCGAGCGGCGCGTCGGCCATTTGAAGGAGATCATCCGCAACGCACGCCATTTCGGCACCCCTTACGTGATCTCGGAAACCGGTACCTACAACACCGAGTCCGACTGGGTGCATCACCCGAAGAACAAGACCGAGGAAGGTTTTGAGGAATGCCGCAAGGTCATCGCCGACCTTGCCCAGACCGCCTATGACCACGGCGCGGTCTTCCTGCTCGAAACCTATGTCAACAATGTCGTCGGCTCGGTCGAAGAGACGGTGAGGATGTTCGCGCAGGTCGACCACCCAGGCCTCGGCCTGCTGATGGACCCGACCAACTATTTCGAAACGCACAACATCGACAGGATGGACCAGATCCTGAACCAGGTGTTCGACACGTTGACCGACAAGATCAAGATTGCCCACGCCAAGGACGTCAAGCGTTCCGGCGGCGACAAGTCGGAAAAGCACGCAGATATCGGCGACGAGGACGCGCTGGAGAGCCACACTTTCCGCGGCGTCGGCGAGATCGAGCTGCCGGCGCCCGGTCTCGGTTCGCTGAACTACGACCTCTATCTCAAGCGGCTGGCCGAAAAGCACCCGAACATCCCGGTCATCATCGAACATCTTTCGGAAGACGACGTGCCGCGCGCCAAGAAATTCCTCGACGGGAAATTCCGCGCCAACGGTCTGTGATGGCGCGGTTCGGCTACGAAACAAGGGAGGAAGAGAAATGTTGAAATTCGCGTTGAAAATCGCGGCTGCGGCGACCGTGCTCGCCGGCGTGACCATGGCCTCGGCGCTGGCACAGGACGCCCAGAAGACGTTCTACCTGCTGTCGCATGGCGGCCCGTCGGATGCCTTCTGGATCGACTGGAATGCCGGCGCCACCAAGGCCTGCGACCAGCTCAAGGTGACCTGCAAGATCTCGTTCAGCGGCGGCGACATGGCGGCGCAGAAGGAAGCCTTCAACTCGGCACTCGCCGCCAAACCGGACGGTATCGCCACCACCTCGGCGCAGCCCGGCCTGTGGACCGAGGAGGTCAAGGCAGCCAAGGCGGCCGGCATCCCGATCGTGTTCTTCAATACCGACGATCCGGCAACCGGCCGGCAGGCCTATGTCGGCGCCGACCTTAAGGAAGCCGGTGTCATCTGGGCGAAATATCTGGTCGACCACAAGATGGTGAAGCAGGGCGACAAGGTGTTCCTGCCGGTCGAAGTGCCGGGCGCCAGCTACCAGCAGCTCGAGACCGAAGGCATTGCCAGCGTCTTCGATCCGCTCGGCATCAAATATGATGTGGTCGATTGCGGCACCGATCCGGCCGGCATCATCGCCAAGATGACCGACTACATGGTGGCCAACAACCCGCCGGCGATCATCGCGCTCGGCGATTCCGTTGCGGCCAGCGTCAAGCGGGTGTTCGACGGCGCCGGCGTGCCGGCCGGCAAGATCCCGGTCGTCGGCTGGGGCAATTCGAAGGAAACGGCCGAGTCAGTGAAGTCTGGGTTCATCAACGCGGCTGCCTGGCAGTTTCCCTCGGCGCAAGGCTTCATGCCGGTGGCGCTGCTCGGGCTGGCCGCCGCTGGCGAACCGATCGGCTACGACATCCACACGTTCAGTCTCTACGACGCCTCGAGCGTCGAACCGATCCTGAAACTCTACAACAAGTGATTGGAACTGACGCTCGCCGCGCAGGCGGCGGGCGTCACCCTGAGATATGGTCGAAACAGTCATGACAATTGCCGCAGAAGAGGAAATGCCGCGTGCCAAACGCAGGTCGAGCCTGATGCGCTCGCCGCAGTTCTCTTCGCTCGTCATCCTGATTGTCCTGCTGGCGGTGTTCGCGATCGCCGACGCGAATTTCCTGTCGCCGCTCAACATCTCCAACATGATGGCGTTCCTGCCCGAGCTCGGCATCATCGCGCTCGGCATGACGCTGCTTCTGACGGCGGGCGAGTTCGACCTTTCGGTCGGTGCCGTATTCGGGCTGGCGCCGGTCGTCGTCATGCTGCTGGTGCAGAACGGCGGGTTTGATATTGGCGTCGCGCTGCTGGCCGGCCTGCTGCTCTGCATAGCGATCGGTGCGATCAACGGGCTGATCGTCACCAAGATCGGCATCTCGTCCTTCCTGGTGACACTGTCGATGTTGCTCGTCGTGCGTGGGGCAGCGCTTTACATCACGCAAGGATTTCCGCTGAAATCCTGGGACCAGCCGGGCTTCTTCGTAACGCTGCTGGCCGGCAGCTTCAATATCGGAACGTTCCGTTTCTATACCTCGCTGTGGTGGTTCATCGGCCTGTCGCTACTGGCGATCTATGTGCTGCGCTACGCCAAGCTCGGCAACTGGATCAGTGCTATCGGCTCGAACCGTAACGCTGCCGTGGCGCGCGGCGTGCCGGCCGATGCGGTCAAGATCTGGCTGTTCATCCTGACCTCGGTACTTGCCGGTCTCGCCGGCATGATCAGCGCCTTTCGCATCTCTGCCGCCTCGCCGGTGGCAGGCACCGGGTACGAGCTCGAAGTGATCGCCATGGTGGTGGTCGGCGGCACTGCGCTGACCGGTGGACGCGGCACCATTTTAGGCACCATCGTCGGCGCGCTGATGCTGCGCAGCATCCGCAACGGCATCGTGCTGATCGGCGTGCCTGGGCTCGCCTACAACATCTTCGTCGGCGTCATCATCCTTGCCATGCTCATCCTGCACGCTCTGCTGCAGAAGAACGCCGCCAGGAGCTGACCATGGAAGTGCTTCGGCTGCAGAATTTGCAAAAGTCCTTCGGCAGCGTCCGCGCCCTGAAGAGCGCCTCCTTCACGCTCAACGAGGGCGAAGTGGTGGCCTTGCTCGGTGACAACGGCGCCGGCAAATCGACGCTGATCAAGGCGATCTCGGGCGTGTTTCCCGTCGACCGCGGCGATATCTATGTGCGCGGCGAGAAAGTCTCCATCCGCTCGACGCGCGATGCGATGGATCTCGGCATCGAGACCATCCACCAGGACACCTCGCTGGCTCCCGATCTCAGCATCGCGCGCAATCTTTTCCTCGGCCGCGAGCCGGTCAATCTCAAATGGCTTGGCGTGTTCGCGCCGCTCGATCTCGCTCGATTGCGCGATGCTGCGTCGGCTCTATTGAAGCGCGTCGGCATCTCGAAGAAACTCGACGCCGATGCGCTGGTCAGCACGCTGTCAGGCGGCGAGCGTCAGTCGATCGCCATCTCGCGCGCCATGCAGTTCGCCGCCAAGGTCATCATCCTCGACGAGCCGACCAACAATCTCGGCGTCGAGGAAACGCACGGCGTGCTGCGCTTCGTCAAGGAGGTGCGCGATGCCGGTCACTCGGTGCTTTTGATCACCCACAACATCCATCACGTCTTCCAGGTCGCTGACCGCATCATCGTTATGCGCCGTGGCGAGATCGTCGCCGAGCAGACCGTCGCCGATACCGACCTGCTGACCGTGGAAAGCATCATCACCGGCGCCGACATGTCGGCCCTGCTCAAGGAGACGAGAGCGAAGTGAAGGACGGGAGCAAAGTGAAAGAACTGGCCGTCACATGGTAGAGCTTTACGGCAAGACGCTGTCGCGCCGGCAGGTCTCGGAACGCTCGGGCATGCTGTCGCAGTTCGCCGGCGTGCGGCTGATGACGCTTGGCGACGGCGTCGAGCGCGGCATCCGCATGCTCGAATTCCGCACCGGCTCCGGCCTGCGCTTCACCGCGCTGGTCGACCGGGCGCTCGATATCGCCGATTGCGATTTCAGGGGCCAGGCGATCGGCTGGCACTCGCCGAGCGGTTTTCGCCATCCCGGCCTGCACGAATATGAAGGCGAGGAGGGATTGGCGTGGGCGCGATCGTTCTCCGGCCTTCTGCTGACCTGCGGCCTCGACCATATATTGTTCATGAACGAAGTACCGGCCGATACCTACAACTACCCGCCGAAGAAGACGGTGCGCCATTCGCTGCACGGCCGCGTCAGCACCATTCCGGCGCGGCTGACCGGCTATGGCGAGACCTGGGACGGCGACCGCTGCGTGTTGTGGGCCGAAGGCATCGTCCAGCAATCGACGGTATTCGGTGAAGATCTGCATCTGCTGCGGCGGATCGAGGCCGATGTCGGCGGCAACGAGATCCGGCTTTCGGACCGTGTCGTCAATCACGGCTTCAACCGGACGCCGCATATGTATTTCTACCACATCAATGTCAGTCATCCGGTGCTCGACGAGGGCGCGCGCTACCTGGCGCCGATCCGCGACGTCATCTGGGCAGACCATGCCGGCGAGCGCTATGAAGCGCAGAAGGTCGGCTACCGCACGGTGCCGGCTCCGCAACCGGGGTTCAAGGAACAGGTCTGGCAGCACGAGCTCGGCGCCGACAGCGCCGGCGAAGTGCCGGTGGCGGTGGTCAACGATAGGCTCGGCCTCGGCTTCGAGGTGGTCACGCGCAAGGACCAATTGCCCTGCGCCTATCAATGGCAGAATTTCCAGGCCGGGCAGTACGCGCTTGGCATCGAGCCGTCGACGCATCATGTGCTTGGGAATCTGGCCGCGCGCGAACGCGGCGAGATGATTTGGCTGGAGCACGGCGAGAGCCGCTCCTACGATGCCGTGTTCCGGGTTCTCGACGGGGCCGGCGAGATCGCCGATGCGGAGAGCCGGATCGCGGCAATCGCCAGGCAGCCGCGAGAGGACTACCCGCAGCCGTCGGGCCGTTTTCCTGTTCTTGGAGGCAGGTCGTGATAATGGCGAACAAGATACGGGACACCAGTTGGGAGGCTGGCTCCGGCCGGAGCAGGGAGGGCTCGCGGCAGATCGGGAATCGGAGGTCACAATGGCTGGCACGGTAAAGCGCGATTACAGCCTGGTCGGCGAAAGCACGCGCAGGGCGATCGAGACGGGACTGGCCTCGGCGGAGTGGTACAACACGGATGTCCCTCGCAAGGCGATCAAGGAGCTGATGCAGCGCTCAGACGGCCCGGCGATCCGCGACACGATCATCTGGATCGTCGCCATCCTCGGCTCCGCCGCCGGCGCCATCTATTTCTGGGGCACCTGGTGGTGCGTGCCGTTCTTCTTCGTCTACGGCGTGCTCTACGGCTCCTCCAGCGACTCGCGCTGGCACGAATGCGGCCATGGCACTGCCTTCCGCACGCGCTGGATGAACGATGTCGTCTACCAGATCGCCAGCTTCATGCTGATGCGCAACCCGGTGACCTGGCGCTGGAGCCATGCCCGGCACCATACAGACACGATCATCGTCGGCCGCGACGCCGAGATCGCCGTGATGCGCCCGCCGGACCTTTTGCGTGCGGCGCTGGCTTTCACCGGCATCCTTGATTTTCGCTATTCGCTTCCGGCGCTGGTACGCCAGGCGTTCGGCAAGCTGACGCCCGACGAGAAAAGCTACGTTCCCGAGATGGAACAGCACAAGGCCGTCATCGCGGCGCGCTGGCATATTGCCATCTATATCGCCACGATAGCACTCGCCCTCTACATGCAGTCGTGGGTGCCGGTGGTGCTCATCGGCGTGCCGCGCCTCTACGGCACCTGGCACATGGTGATGACCGGCCTGCTGCAACACATCGGTCTGGCCGACAACGTCGTCGATCACCGGCTCAACACCCGTACCGTGTACATGAACCCGATCAGCCGGTTTATCTACTGGAACATGAACTACCACGTCGAGCACCACATGTTTCCGATGGTGCCCTATCACGCGCTGCCCAAGCTGCATGAATTGATCAAGCACGATCTGCCGGAGCCGAACCCGTCGATATGGCATGCCTATCGCGAGGTCTGGCCTGTCCTGCTCAGGCAGCTCAAATACGAGGATCATTTCCTCAAGCGCGAACTGCCGCCAACGGCTAGGCCCTATCGTGGCGAGTTCCACGAAGTGAACATGTCGGCGGCGGCTGAATAGGCACCGCACCGGCGCCATGCAGAAAATTTCAGGAGAGATATAGAATGGCCGATTGGGTCGAAGCGTGCGCCGTGGACGATGTCGAAGAGGAAGACGTCATTCGCTTCGACCATGGCGGCCGCACCTTCGCGATTTACCGCTCGCCGGACGATGAATTCTTCGCCACCGACGGGTTTTGTACGCATGAGAAGGCGCATCTGGCCGATGGGCTTGTCATTGACGACATCATCGAATGCCCAAAGCACAATGGCCGCTTCAATTACAAGACCGGCCAGGCGAAGGGCGCTCCCGTTTGCGTCAATCTCGCGACCTATCCAGTCAAGGTCGAAGCTGGCAAGGTGATGATCCAGATCGCCTGACCGGCCTTCTGTCACGTAGCAAAGGGGACCAAAATCCATGAGCCGGAAAAGACCGACCGTCGCAGACCTGCGGGCCATGAAGGGCAAGCGGCAGCTGACGATGCTGCGCGTGCTGACGATGGACGAGGCCGAGGCCGCCGAACGCGCCGGCGTCGATATCGTCTCGGTGCCGCCGGAGCTGGTGCTCAATCCGCAATATCGCGATGCGGCACCCAGCCTGTTCACCATGCCGGGCGAGAATTTCTTCGAGATCGGCACCGCCGATGATTTCGTCCGCTGGGCGTTCCGGCTCTACAAGGCCAGCGCCGATGCGGTCTATTGCAGCGCCGGCTATGCCACCATCAAGCGGATGGCCGACGACGCCATTCCGGTAATCGGCCATGTCGGCCTCATCCCGTCACGCGCCACCTGGACCGGCGGCTTCAAGGCTGTCGGCAAGACCGCCGACACCGCCATGCAGGTGTTCGAAGCGGTGAAGCAACTGGAGGCCGCCGGCGCGATCGGCGCCGAGATCGAAGTGGTGCCGGTGGAAGTGGCCAAGGCGATCTCGGAACGGACGTCGCTGATCATGCTGTCGATGGGAGCGGGCACCGGCTGTGACGCGCAATATCTGTTCGCCGACGACATCCTCGGCCAGAACCGTGGCCACATGCCGCGCCATTCCAAGGTCTATCGCAATTTCGCCGCCGAATACGATCGCCTGCAGGCCGAACGCATCGCCGCTTTTTCCGAATATGTCGCCGATGTGAACAGCCTGGCGTATCCCGAAGACAGGCACGTCGTGCACATGGACCCGGACCAGCTCAGCCTGTTCCTGGAGAAGATCGAAGCCGCATGAGATACGCCGGCCGGCACAAAGCGTCATCGCGGATCGTAAAAGGCCGGTTCGGCGCCAGGGCCAGGTCATCGCATGGCCGGCTGCGATGCCACACGAAAGTTTGTTGGACCAGGTCTGGACGGCACCGGCCAGATGCTGTTGAAACCGGTGCGTCATCGGTTTGCCGGACAATGGTGCGGTTGCCGATGGAGCGGGTGAAAATTCCCCTTCGGACAGTTCTGCGCATGACCGCCATTCCCGAAAACAAAGCCTTGCCCGAAACCGCGCCGGCGGCGCGGCAAGCTCGGCGGGTGGCGCTGATCGTCGCCGTCGCCTTTTTCATGCAGCTTCTGGATTCGACCATCATCTCGACCTCGCTGCCGCAGATGGGAGAATCCTTCGGCGTGCCGGCGGTGGCGATGAGCATCGGCATCACCGTTTATATGCTGACCATGGCGGTGTTCGTGCCGCTGTCCGGCTGGCTTGCCGACCGTTTTGGCGCGCGCAACATCTTCCTCGTGGCGATCGCCCTGTTCACGCTGGCCTCGCTCGTTTGCGGCATCTCACAGAACCTGGCCGAGTTCGTCGCCGCACGCGCGGTTCAGGGCCTGGGCAGCGCGCTGATGACGCCGGTCGGCCGCATCCTGGTGCTGCGCAACGCGCCGAAATCCGAGCTTCTCAACGCCACGGCGCTGATCACCTGGCCGGCGCTGTTTGCGCCGGTGGTCGGGCCGGTGCTTGGCGGCTTCATCACCACTTATCTCTCCTGGCACTGGAATTTCTTCATCAACATTCCGCTTGGGGTTGCCGGTTTGGCGCTGGTTGCCCGCTTCATTCCTGGGGACCGCGAAGCTGGGGCCAAGCCGCTCGACTGGCCGGGCTTCCTGCTGACCTCGGTAGGGCTCGCCGCGATGCTCTATGGCCTCGAGCGCATCGCGCATCCGCAAGAGGGTGTGTTGCCGACCGTGGCACTGCTCGGCACGGGCATTTTGGTCGGCTGGCTGGCGGTGCGGCATCTGGGAAGCGCCAACCATCCGCTGCTCGATCTCACAGCTTTCAAGGTGCAGACCTTCGCCATCTCGACGCTGTCGGCCGGCACGATCTTCCGGATCGCCATCAACGCCACGCCATTCCTGCTGCCGCTTTTGTTCCAGGTCGGCTTCGGCCTGAGCCCGGTCGATGCTGGCATGATGATCCTGGCCTATTTTCTCGGTAATCTCGGTATGAAGGCGGTGACGACGCCGACGCTGAGGCGCTTCGGTTTCCGTTCGGTGCTGATCGTCAACGGGGTGATCGCCTCCTTGTCGATCATGGCCTGCGCGGCGCTTTCGCCGCAGACGCCGCAAGCGTTGGTGGTGGTGCTGATGCTGATCGCCGGCCTTTCGCGATCGATGCAGTTCACCGCACTCAACACGCTGGCCTTCGCCGATGTGGCCTCACCGCAGCGTAGTTCGGCGGCGACATTGTCCAGCATGCTGCAGCAGGTGGCGATGCTGTTCGGCGTGGCGGTTGCGGCGGCACTGCTCAACCTGTCACAGATCGCCAGGGGCGCGGCAGCGCTCGATCTCGTCGACTTCCGCCTTGCCTTCCTGGTGATCGGCGCAATCGGGCTCGTCGCCTCGTTCCGCTTTCTGGCGTTGGCGAAGGCCGCCGGCGCCGAGGTCTCGGGCCATGTTTCGCGGATTTGACGCGGGAATCCAGCGGCGATCGCGGACATAAATTCTGCCTGCTTCGCTCGTTGTGGAACAAACTTTTGCGAGCGGTTCGATTGGCACGGTTAATTGCAAAAGTGCTTGAGTTCCTGGCATTGCGCCAGCCTCGCCAATCGGCGCGTCCAACCGCAGAATTTCCTCGCAAGCCGGCCTGCAATGCGCGGATTCATTTGACGAATTGGTCTTGAGCCGATTAGCTTTCGTTCCGATGGCCGCAGAGGGAGCAGGGCGTAGCCATCGCGGGTGAAAGCGGGCAATGAACGCGACCGGCTGGCTAAACTGGAGAAGCCTGAACCAGGAGGGCATTGTCTTTGCCATCGCGGTTGTGCTGTTCATTGCCGCCGCCATCGGACTGCCTGGTTTTATCAACTCGAACAATCTCGTTGCGATCGTGCGCTCGGTCTCGGTGCTGGGCATATTGGCGCTCGGCATGGCGGTCGTCATTATCGGCAGGGGCATCGACCTGTCGGCGGTGGCGATCATGGCGATGTCGGTCGCCTGGTATCTGCAACTGCTGAATTCGGGAACATCCGACGGGCTGGCCTTCGCCTATGTGCTCGCTGGCGTTCTCGCCATCGGGCTGTTGAACGGAATCCTGGTCGCCTACGCCGAGGTTCCGGCGATCTTCGTGACGCTGGCGACCGCATCCTTCGTCTTCGGCTATGTGCGCTCACAATTGATCACACAGGACGCCGTGCCGGTGCCGCCCGGCCATTGGGTCGAGCTTCTGGGCGGGCTGCGTTTCCTCGACATCCCGGTCGAGGTCTTTGTCTTCGCCGGGCTGGCTTTCGCCTTTTTCCTGTTCCTGCGCTACACCAAATGGGGTCGCTACGTCTATTTCGCCGGCGACAACCCGGTTGCCGCGCGCAACATCGGCATTCCAGTGCGCCCGATGCTGGTGCTGCGCTACGTGCTGTCGGCCCTGGTCTCGCTGGTGGCCGGCCTGCTCACCGCCGCCAGCCTGCATTCGATCAACACCCGCATCGTCAATTCCACGCTGCTCTACGACATCGTGCTGGTGGCGGTGATAGGCGGCATCGGTCTGTCTGGCGGGCGGGGCGGGGTGCGCAACGTGCTGGTGGGTGCCGCGCTGATCGGCATCCTGCTCAATGCGATGACCATCATCGACATTCCGCTGCTCTATCAGAACCTGATCAAGGCCGCGATCCTGCTGGCGGCGATCATCGTCGATGGGTTCATCAATCCGCGCGACGAGCAGACCGCGCAGCAAGGCGACATTTAGACTGACGCGAACGGTTGGGGCCGGCCGCGAACGACAACGACCAAACCAGAGGATGTGACATGAAAATCATCAGGACGTTTATGGCTGCCGCGGCAGCGCTTGCCGCCTCCGCATTCGTGGCGCCAGGCTTCGCGGCCGAAGATCCGGGTCCGGGCGCCTATTCGCAAGCACTCAAGGGCAAGCGCGTGATGCTGGTACCGATGGCGATGGGCTTCGACCTGGCACAGGGCTGGGCGCATTACCTGAAGACGGAGGTCGAGGCCTGGGGCGGCGTGTTCGAGACGCGTGACCCGAACTGGGTGGTCGATGCCGGCGCGCAGGCGATAACCGACGCAATCTCGTCGGACACCAGGCCGGACGTGCTGATCATCCATTCGCCCGACCTCAACTCCTATGCCAAGCTGATGAAGAAGGCGCAGGCCGCAGGCACCTATGTGCTTTTGGTCGACAATCCGGCGAACTTCCCGGCCGATGCCTTTGTAGGCAGCGACTGGGATCGGCTCGGCCAGCTGGAAGCCGAAGCGGCGATCAAGGGTTGTGGGCCGAACTCGTCCAAGAAGATCGGGCTGGTGCAGGGCGACCAGGCCAACTCGTCGAGCCTCTACCAATATGCCGGCATCATGAAGGTGCTGGACAAGAACCCCGACTTCAAGGTCGTGGCCAAGCCTGACTCCAACTGGGATGCGACGACCTCGCGCAACGTGACGACGACGATGCTGCAGCAGAACCCCGACATCTGCGCCATCATCGATTTCTGGGACGGCGACGCGACCGGCGCATCTGCTGCGATCCGCGATGCCAAGCTCGAGGGCAAAGTCTTTCTGGTCACCACCGGCGGTGGCGAAAAGACCGCCGACTGCGACAAGCTGCAGGACGGCACCTATGGCGCGGTGGTGATGACCGACCTTGCCCGCCAGTCGGGCGACATCAACGCCGTCATCAAGTTCCTGTTGCAGAGTGGCCAGCCGGCCGGCACCTCGCACACCTACATCTACACGCTGGAGAAGGCGACAACCAAGGCCGACCTCAAGCCAGACAGCTGCTGGGACTTGAAAGCACTGCAAGCCCAAGCTGCGGCCAAGTAAACCGCGGGTCCGTTGCAAGCATCGACGAGGTGGCCGGACCGGGTTCGGCCGCCTCTTTCTCTCTTGAGTGGCAGCAGCAACCGATGTCCTTTCGCGAACGCCTTCAATCCTGGCGCTACAATCTCGTGCCCGACCACCTCGTCGGCGAGATCCTCAGCAAACGCTGGACCGACAACGCCATTCCGTTCCTGGCGCTGGTGGCGACGCTCGGCGTGTTCGGTTCGATCATTCCCGGCTTCTTCAAGCCGATGTCGCTGCAGGAATCGACCCGCCAGCTCGGCGAATTCTCGCTGGTCGTCACCGGTATGACGGTGGTCATGCTTGGCGGCGGCATCGACCTTTCGGTCGGCTCGATCTTCGCGCTGTCCTGCTTTTCCGCCGTGTTCGTCTTCTTCATCCTCGAACAATCGGTGTGGTTGGCGCTGGCCGCCTCGATCGCCACCGGCCTGCTGTTCGGCGCGATCAACGGTTACCTGATCGGCTATTTCAGGCTGCGCGCGTTCCTGACGACGCTGGTCACCTTCATTTTCGGGCGGGCGCTGTTCGACATTTTAGTCACCACTTATGCCGCCGACGTCCAGCTTTCCGATGCCACATCGGATGTGCTGGACTTCATCGGCGACGACACCTTCTGGGGCCTGTCGGTTGCGGTGTGGGCGGCGATTATCCTGGCGATTATTACGCATGTCGCGCTGACGCGCTCGCGGCCCGGCTGGCATGTGCAGGCGGTGGGCGGGTCGCGGCGATCGGCCCACAATGCCGGCATCCGCGTGCGCCGCACCGTATTCATGACCTATGTGTTTTCCGGCTTCTGCGCCTCGCTCGGCGGCTTCCTCATCGCCTGCCGGCTGAGCGGGGCAGGGCCGGGCACCGGCCTCAACCTCGAGGTCATGGCACTGACAGCGGCGGTCGTCGGCGGCGTCAGCCTGGGCGGCGGTCGCGGTTCGGTGATCAAGGGGCTGATGGGCGCGATCATCGTGCTGACCATGACCAACGGGCTGATCCGGCTGGGCTATGGTACCGGCACCAACCAGATGGTGCTGGGCATCATGCTGGCCGTCGCCGTCACCATCGACATTCGCTGGCTGAAGAACCGCCACAAGGTTCTGGACGAGGTCTATGTCGCACCGGTCTACCTGAAGATGGGGGCAACGCAGTCGGCGGCACCGGGTTCGGGCACCCCTTACGAACTCGACAACCGATTGTCGGAGGCCGACCATATCGGGCTCGGCGAGCTGGAAGGGCCGGAAGACGTCATCCTCGACCGCGACGACCATCTCTATTGCGGCACCAGGCATGGCGAGATCGTCCGCTTCTTCGCGCCGGACTACAAACGCTCGGAGGTCTTTGCCCATATTGGCGGCTTTCCGCTCGGCCTGGCCTTCGACAAGACAGGCAATCTGATCAGCTGCGTTGGCGCGATGGGGCTTTATTCGGTCTCGCCGCAGCGCGAGGTGAAGCGGCTTTCGGCGGAAACGTCGCGCTCCTGGACCTCGATCGTCGACGATGCGCGGCTGCGCGACCCCAATGATTGCGACATCGCGCCGGACGGCCGCATCTACTTCACCGATTCCACCAAGCGCTATGACGCGCACGACTGGGCGCTGGACTCGATCGAGAACCGCGCCACGGGGCGGCTGCTCGTCTATGATCCGAAGGACGGTTCGACCAAGACATTGCTCGACGGCTACCGTTACACCAACGGCGTGTGCATGGCGCATGACGGCAAGTCGCTGTTTTTTGCCGAAAGCTGGGCCTGCCGCGTGCATCGATATTGGCTGGAAGGGCCGAAAGCAGGCAGCGCCGAATGCGTCATCCGCGACATGCCGGGCTACCCCGACAACATCAACCGAGCGTCGGACGGCAATTACTGGATGGCCTGGCTCGGCATGCGCACGCCGAGCTTCGACCTGTCGCTGCGCCATCCCGACATGCGCAAGCGCATGACGCGCCGGCTGCCGCAGGACGAATGGCTGTTCCCCAACATCAACACCGGCGGTGTGGTGAAATTCAACGAGAAGGGCGGCATCGTCGAGGCGATGGGCGACCTGTCGGGCGCCGCTCACCCGATGGTCACCTCGGTGCGCGAGCACAAGGGTTTTCTGTTCGTCGGCGGTATCCTCAACAATCGGATCGGCCGCTACCGGATTGCCGGGGCCGACCCGAACTGGACCAGCCCCGCTTCTTACTGGGGGGCGAAGGCATGATGCTGGACCCGATCCTCGACATCTTCCGCGGCAAGGCGGTGACGATCCCGCCGCTCGACGGCGCCTTCAGGCCGAACACGCTGCTGGACGATGTTGCGGCCTTCGCCGAACTGCTCGAGCCCGATAATCTGCTGGTCGCCGACGGCCGGCTGCTGGCGTCCAGCGGCAATGCCGTCTACGCGCTCGCCGCCGGTGGCGCGCCTGTTCTGGTCGAGACATTTCCGGCCGCGGTCACCGCGCTCGCGCGCTCGCCCGCCGGCGAACTGACGGTCGGGCTCGAAAGCGGCAGGCTGCTGATTGCAGGCAAGGAGGCCGCCCTGCCGGCCGAGATCCGCTGCATAACAGCACTCGCCTACGCAGAAGATGGCACGCTTTGGCTGGCCAATGGCTCGGCCGAACACGCGCCGTTGGAATGGGCCGCCGATCTGATGAAGAAGGGTGCGTCGGGTTCGCTGTGGAGGCGCGATCCGGCAGGCAGCGAATTCCGCAAGCTCGCCGGTGACATCGCCTTTCCCTATGGGCTGCATCCAACCGGCAAGGACGTGTTGGTCGGCGAGAGCTGGCGGCACCAACTCGTCCGCTTCGACGGCGCGACAGGCAGCCGCTCGACGGTGCTGGCGCATCTGCCCGGCTATCCCGCGCGGCTATCGCCCGCTGCCGATGGCGGTGCCTGGCTGGCGCTGTTTGCGCCCCGCAACCGTTTGATCGAATTCGTGCTGCAGGAAAAGCACTATCGAAACGACATGCTGGCGCAAGTGTCGCCGCAACACTGGATCGCGCCGGCACTCGCCTCCAACCGCAGCTTCCTCGAGCCGCTGCAATGCGGCGGCATCCGCACCATGGGCATCCACAAGCCATGGTCGCCGAGCCGCTCCTACGGGCTGGTGGTCAGGCTCGATCGGGACATGCGGCCGCAGTACAGCCTGCACAGCCGCGCCAACGGCACGCGCCACGGCATCTGCAGCGTGGCGGAGACAGACGGTCGCCTGTTCATTGCCTCGAAAGGCGGCGATTGCCTGCTGGCCATCGATCTGGCTTCAGGAGGGCATCGCTGATGGAACCGATCGTCCGCCTGGAAAACGTGACCAAGACCTATCGCGGTGTGCCTGCGGTGAAGAATGTCAGCTTCGATCTGCGCAAGGGCGAGATCCACGCGCTGCTCGGCGAGAACGGTGCAGGAAAATCAACGCTGACCAAGGTCATCGCCGGCGTCGTCGATGCGACATCGGGAAAGATGTTCCACAGGGGGCAGGAGATCGCCTACGCCTCGCCGCATGCGGCACTTGAAGCCGGCATCGCCATGGTGTTCCAGGAAACCAGCCTGGTGCCGTCGATGACGGTGGCGCAGAACCTCTATCTCGGCACGGAGAGCTTTCTCAACCGGCTGCGCGGCACCTACATCTCGGCGCAGCAGTTCCTGCAGTCGCTGAATTTTCCCGTCGATCCCAATGCCATGGTGGCGACGCTGGGCGCGGCCAAGCGGCAGATGGTCGAGATCGCGCGTGCCGTCCACCACAATGCCGAGATCATCATCTTCGACGAGCCGACGGCGACGCTGACGCCAGAGGAAAAGCGGCACTTCTTCGCGCTGATCCGCCGGCTCAAGGCAAGGGGCGTGTCGATCGTCTTCATCAGCCATGCGCTCGAAGAGGCGCTTGATATCGCCGACCGCATCACCATCCTGCGCGACGGCGAGCTGGTGATCACCGACGATACCGCCGCTTTCGATCGCGACAGGATCGTCGCGGCGATGGTCGGGCGCACGCTGTCGGGGCAGCTCTACAGCCAGCGCGACGAGACCAAGCTGCGCAAGCCCGGCAAGAAGGTGCTGTCGGTGCAGGACATCTCGATGAGCAATGTCGTGCGCAACAATTCCTTCTCGATCTTCGAGGGCCAGATCACCGGCGTGTTCGGGCTGATCGGCTCGGGCCGCACCGAGACGTTCAAGATCGTCTCCGGCATCTACAAGCGCGACTTCCTGCGCGGCGGCAGCATCGAACTGCACGACCGGCCGGTGCGCTATCTCGTGCCGAGCGAGGCGGTGGCGGACGGCATCGTCTATGTCACCGAAGATCGCAAAAGCGAGGGGATTTTCGAGACGATGGACGTCGCCGAGAACCTGTTCGGCGGCTTTTTGGCGGCGGGGCGGGAAAAGAGCTGGGTAATCAATGCGCAGGAGATGCGGGCGCTGTCGGCCGAATGGACCAGGACGCTGAACGTCAAGGCGATCATCGACAACGCCCGCGTGGTCGAGCTTTCCGGCGGCAACCAGCAGAAGGTGGTGATCGGCAAGGGGCTGGTGCAGAAGCCGCGCATCGTCATCTTCGACGAACCGACGCGCGGCGTCGATGTCGGCGCCATCGCCGAGATCCACCAGATCATCAACCGCCTGGCCGACGAGGGCCTGGCCGTCGTCGTCATCTCGTCCTACCTGCCGGAGATCATGAACCTGTCCGACCGCATCCTGGTCTGCCGGCAAGGCCGCATCGTCGAGGAGTTCTCGCCGGCCGAGGCGACGGAGGAGAAGATCATGTACGCGGCCGTGCATTAGGTTCCTGGGCGCGGAAGGTTGACATTGGGATGGTTTTTGCGCCGGCGGATCATACACTTTGGAGATTGGCCGAGGCGCCCGTCGTTTCGTCATCCTGGGGCGAAGCAAGGAGCGAAGCGACGCGGCGCAGACCCCAGGATCCATGCCGCTACATCAGAGCGCTGCTGCGGCGCAGAATTCTGTTTCGCTGCGTTCTTCGGCTAAGGTCACGGCATGATGGGGTGGACGGCGCCCGACGGCATCGGATGTGCCAGAATGAGTTCGTTGAGATCTCAAACAAGGGAGCCGTCCGT